>DASXHM010000248.1:0-16563 GCA_036488495.1 Myxococcales bacterium
CGGCTTGAACCGCAGCAGCTCCAGCTCGTTCAAGCGCAGCTTCTTCACCAGCGCGGCGACTTCCGCGACGTGATCGTAGGAGGTCCGGCTGACGACGCAGTTGACGCCGACCTCTTCCTTGACCGCGCGCAAGAGGCGCAAGGCTCGTTCGGCGTGGCGGAAGCCGTCGAAGCCGCGCGCTTGTTCGTAGGCCTTGCCGACCCCGTCGACGCTGACGTTGATCTGCCCGAAGACGGCGCACTCTTTGGCCGCGGCTTCGTCGAGGCCAAGGCCGCTCGTGGTCAGGTTCGGCGTGATGCCGGCCTTTCGCGCATGGCGCGCGACCGCGAAGAGATAGTCAAGCTCCAGCGCCTCGCCTCCGCCGAGCGCGACGTGGAAGACGCCCATCGCCGCGAGCTCGTCGAGGATGCGGCAGGCGTCCGCGAAGGGCAGCGCAGCTCCATCGGGTGTCGCGTCGACGTAACAGCCCTTGCAGCCGGCGGCACAGCGGCGGGAGAGCACGACGTGGACTTCGGTGGGCGCGGTCAAGGGCGCCTCCAGCGCGACCTGGTCGCCCCACAGCGCCGATTCCGCGTACCCGAGCTCGCGCATCATTTCGCGGTCCACGTGCAAGAGCGCGCGCGGCCGTTCGATCTCGACGATGCCGCCGAAGCGCTCGGCGCGGGCGCGGACGATCTTCACGGGCTGCGCCGCAAGAGCGAACCGAGCGCCACCGCCAACGCGCTCGCGAGCATCGCGCCGAAGAGCAGGAAGGTGACGTCGACGCCGAGCGAGCTCGAGTTGGGGTTGCAGCCGAAAGTCACCCGCAGCACCCGGCCGCGGCGGAAAGGGCGCGCGGTTATTTGTGCGCCTCGCCATGCGGAGCGGGGCGCGCGCCAGACGGCGCGCGTGCCCCCGGCCGGGCGCCCGGAGCTGCTCGCGGTGCGCCCACGCCCGGTCGCGAAACGCCTCCGGGCCGCGAAACCATGCCTGGCCGCGAGACGACGCCCGGTCGCGAAACCATGCCCGGACGAGAGACGACGCCCGGCCGCGACGTCGCCGTCTGACCGGGGCGGACCACGCCTGCCCGCGCGCCCGGCTGCGCGAAGCTGCGGTTGCGCACGACGCCCGGCCGCGCCGCGATGGCCTGCGCATGCGCGACCGCGATGGCCCGCCGGGCAGGGACAACCGTCAACGGATGGCCGGTGGCGCTGGAGATGCGCGCCACGGGCGGACCGAAGGCGCCTCCGCGCGCGACCACCACGTTCTGCCCGCGCAACGGCGGAGCGGCGCGGATGATGCCGGCGGTCGCGCGCCCGGTGATGGCCACCCGGAACACCGGCTGGGTGAAATGCGCCTCTCCAACCGCGACCCAACCCGGATGACCGTAGCCGAAGACGACGCCGCGCGGACCGAGCGGACACCAGCCGACGTAGCCGCCGCCGTATCGCCAGCTCACCCACGCCGGCGCCCACTGGCGTCCAGGAATCCAGTACCAGCCGACGCCCATCGCCCAGTTCCAGCGGCCGTAGTGGTACGCCGCCCACCCCCACGGGTCGCTGCTGACGAAGGTCCAGCCCCACTCGGTCAGCTCCCAACGGCCGTAGTAGTAGGGCCGCCAGCCGTAGCTGACCGCGGGCACCCAGACCTGGCCGTAGCCGTCGACTTCGGTCCAGCGGCCGTAGGCCGAGAGCGGCTCGACGAAGGCGTCTTCGCTGGCGATGTCGGTGCCCGCGGGCGCAGGCGGCGTTGCCTGGTCGCCGGCGGCGGTGTCGTAGCCGTTGTCGTCGCCCTGTTCCTGCGTCATCGCCTCGGGAGGCGAGACCTCCTCGGGCGCCGCGGTATACGCGGGCGGCCGGTCTGGGACGGTGTTGGGGCTCGCGGGCCCGTCGTAGACGCAGGCGGCGGTGGCGAGGACGCAAAGGATCGAAAGGCGTTGCGCGGTGCGCATGGGAGCTCCTCTCTGGGCCGTAGTCTAGGTCGCCGCCCGGCTGGATGCGAGCGGCCGGGCGCTCACGTCTGCCTACCCACGGCGCTGGCCGCCGGGCAACCCACGGTCCGCAACACCCGACTTCCGGCGCTCACGGCCGGTAAGCGTGCGCGATGGGAAACCGCCATCCTTCGCCGAAGGCCCGCGCCGTCACGCGCAGCGCCGGCGCTGCCTGACGCCGCTTGTACTCGCTCTGAACCACCAGTTTGAGCACACGCCGGACCAGGTCTTCCGGAAAGCCCCGTCGCGCCAGCGTCCGCGGCCCCAGGTGCTCTTCGATGTGCCCGCGCAGCACCCGATCGAGCTGTTCATACGGCGGCAGCGTGTCCTGGTCGGTCTGGTTCTCGCGCAACTCCGCTGTGGGCGGACGGGTGAGGATGCGCTCGGGAATGACCTCGCGCTCGCGGTTCAACCACCGGCACAGCGCGTACACGCCGGTCTTGGACAAGTCGCCGATGGCGGCGAGGCCTCCCGCCATGTCGCCATAGAGCGTGCAGAACCCGGTTGCGAGCTCGCTCTTGTTGCCGGTGGTGATGAGGAGCGCGCCCGTCTTGTTGGAGAACGCCATCAAGAGCATGCCGCGGATGCGCGCCTGCAGGTTCTCCTCGGTCACGTCCGGCTTGCGCCCTTCGAAGAGCGGCCCGAGCACCGTCAGGTAGCTCTGGAAGACGGGCTCGATGGCGATGGTCTCGAAGCGCACTCCGATGCGTTCGGCGAGGAGCCGCGCATCGTCGTTGCTCATCGAGGCGGTGTAACGCGACGGCATGGCGATGGCGGTCACGTTCTCGGGGCCGAGCGCGCGCGCCGCCAGGACCGCGGTCAGCGCCGAGTCGACTCCGCCGGAGAGCCCGAGCACCGCGCTCTTGAAACCGGTCTTCCGCGCGTAGTCACGGATGCCCAGGGTGAGCGCGGCTGCGATGTCGCTGCAGGTGTCGTCGTTGAATTCGCCTTCGTACGCCGCCACCACCGTGAGCGCGCCCGGAGGCGCTTCGGTGGTGTGGTTGCTGATGACGGAGGCGCCGCGCTGCGGCCGCGGCTCGCGCGCCTGCCGCTCTTGGACGACGAGCTCGCCCAAGACCAGGTCCTCCTCGAACGCGGCCGCTTCCCGGACGATCTCACCGGTCGCCGAGACGAGCAGCGAACGCCCGTCGAAGATCAGCGAGTCATTGCCGCCGATGGCGTTGGATACGGCAATAGGCAGCCCGTGCCGGCGAGCCGCGGCGGCGAGCATCCTCCGCCGCACTTCCGGCTTTCCCATCGCATACGGCGACGCCGAGACGTTGACGATGGCCTCGGCGCCGCGCGCGACCAGCTCTTCGATGGGGTCGCGCAGATACCTCGGCTCGCGCCAGAACTGCTTGTCGTTCCAGAGGTCCTCGCAGATGCTGACGCCCACCCGGACGCCGTTCAATTCCACGATGGTGGGCTGCGGCGCCGGGTCGAAGTAGCGGCCCTCGTCGAAGACGTCGTAGGTGGGCAAGAGGCACTTGCGGACCACCGTCACGATCTTCCGCTTGTGCAGGATGGCGACCGAATTGTAAAGGCCGGTTCCGGCGCCCTCGTGCCGCTCGGGGAAGCCGACGAACGCCGTCACCTCGTCGAAGGCATCCTTCTGCGCCAGCGCGTCGAGCGCGTCCTTGCAGCGGTCGACGAACTCGCGCAATTCCAGGAGATCCTTCGGCGGGTAGCCGCAGAGCGCGAGCTCGGGGAAGAGCACGAGCGTAGCTCCGCCCTTCGCCGCCTGCTTCGCTGCCGCCGCGATGCGCGCCGAGTTCTCTTCGAAGGCGCCGACGGTGGCGTTGATCTGGGCGAGCGCTACCTGCACGGGTGGTCGGTTAACTTGGGTTCGTCCATCCGTCAATCAATGCCCCCCTATTTGGACCGTGCCAGTTCGAGCGAGTTTGCCCCAGCCGACCGCCATGCCCGCGAGCGCATGCCAGAGCGACTTCACCAGCGCGACCCAGAGGAGCTGCCGGTAGGCGATGCGCTGGACGAAGAGCCCGATCAAGAGATGCAGATCCTCCCCTTCAAGGAGCACCGCCACCATCGAAAGCAAAAGGTCGAGGCCGAAAAAGATGAAGTAGTAGACAGCCGTCGCGAGCGCCTGACCGCGCACGAGGGAGATCAAGAGCAGCACGTCCACGACCGGCGCGATCAACGGCACCACGAACTGGTAGACGGCAAACGCGGGCAAGATGACCCAGCCGAGCACTCCGCCGCCTCTGCGGAAGAGACGGCTTTTGTGCTTCCAGCAGGCCTGCAGGACGCCGTACGTCCAGCGAAAGCGTTGCTTGAGGAGCGACTTCGAAGACTCGGGCGCCTCGGTATAGGCGAGCGCGTTTTCCGCGTAGACGACGCGAAACCCGCGGGCGATCAGCCGCAGCGTCAGGTCGGTGTCTTCGGCCAGGGTGTCCTCGTGGAATCCGCCTTCGCGCAAGACCGCCTCGCGCCGCCAGGCTCCGACCGCCCCCGGCACCACCGGCACCGCGGAAGCAAGGTCCCAGGCGCGCCGCTCCAGGTTTTGCGCGGTGACGTATTCGAGAGCCTGCCAGCGGGTGAGGCGGTTGACGCGATTTCCCACCTTGGCGTTGCCGGCGACCGCGCCCACCTTCGGGTCGGCGAAGGGCGCGGTCAGCTCGGCGACGGTGTCGGGCTTGAACACCGTGTCGCTGTCGAGGGCCACCACCACCTCGCCGCGCGCCTCGGCGAAGCCAAGGTTCAAGGCCGAGGCCTTGCCGCCGTTCTCCTTGCCGAAGATGCGCACCCGCGGATTCTTGTCGAAGCGCTCATGCAAGACCTGCAGGGTCCGATCTTTGGAGCCGTCGTCGACGCAGACGACTTCCAACACGGGCGGCTCCTGCGCGAGCAGCGAGTCGACGGTGCGCGCAATCACCGCCTCTTCGTTGTAGCCCGGCACCACCACGCTGACGGTCAGCCCTTCCGGCGGCTGCGATTTCCCTCTTCGCCGCGCCCGCCGCGCCTGCGCCGGAGCAAGGAACGCGAGCAGGAGGGCGCGAAAGGCGAGCAGCCCGATGGCGACGGCGAAGAGAGGGCCCAAGGCGCGCGACACCGATCCGAGGACGCCGAACACCACCGCGTCGGCGCCGAACCGCGCCGTCTGCGCCCGCGGAGCCGGCGGCAAGAGCTGCTCGCGGGGAATGCCGGTCATCTCCTCGGGCGTCGCGAAGCCGATGCCGCGCGCCGCGAGCGCGTCGATGATCCGGGGCAGGGCGGCCAAGGTCGCCGAGCGGTCTCCGCCGCCGTCGTGCAGGAGGATGACGGAGCCCTTCGCCGCCTGATCGAGCACGCGCTGCACGATCACGTCCGGGTTCGTCTGCGCGAAATCCTCCGGATCGATGTCCTGCCCGAGCGTGAGAAATCCGAGCTGCCCGGCCCTGCCGATGACCTGCGCGTTCTGCGCTTCGTCGAGCGCCTCGTCGGAATGGTACGGCGGCCGGAACAGCTTGGGCTGCTTCCCGGTGATCCATTCCAGGAGGCGCTCGTTGACGTTGATCTCGAGCTCCATCCGGAGCGGCGAAACCCGGCTCAGGTCCGGATGGGTGAAGCTGTGGTTTCCGATCATGTGCCCTTCGTCCAGCTCGCGGCGGACCAGGTCCGGCCGGTTCTGCGCGTTCTGGCCGATGACGAGAAACACGCCCTTGACGCCCTTCGAGCCCAAGACGTCGAGGATCTTCGGCGTCCAGCGCGGATCCGGCCCGTCGTCGAAGGTGAAGAGCACCTTGCCTTTTGCGTGGCCGCCTTGCCGCTGCAGGATGAAGCCGGACGGATAGCGCTCGTAGAGGACGCTGCGCAGGCGCCCCTGCGGATCCCAGGCGAGCGTGCGGTGGCCGCTCTGCGGCCGGGCCTTGAGCGAGAGCACTTCGCCTTCGCCGGTCTGGATCACGTCTTCGGGGTCGTGCGCGGCGATGGAGCCGTCGAGCCGCTGCCGCGCGCGGGCCGGGTCGAATTTGCGGCTCGCGGGATCGAACAGCTCGAAGACTTTCGGATCCTCCGCGCCGAGCCGCCAGAGCGCGACCCCGCGCACGTTCAGGGTGGAGATGGCCTCGAGCTGCGCCAAGAGCGCGGGTGCATCGAGAAAGTGCACCTCGTGCTTCTCCTTGGTTTCGTCGTCGTACTCGAAGGAAGGCTCCTGCGCATGCGCGTCCCAGTCGATCGGCGATTCGTTCTCGCGGGCGAGCGCCAGCGCCTGGCCGAAGCTGAGCTCCTCCGCCGGGCGCGCCGTGTCGCCGTCGGAATCGAGCGGCCAGTCGTATCCGTAGGCGCCGACCGCCACGACGATCTTCTGTGACGGGGCGCGCCGCAGGTAGGCAGCGACGCTCTCGGCGACGAACGCGGGAGTCGCGATGGGACCAGGATTGTCCGTCGAGGCGTGCTCGTCGTACGCCATCACCACCAGGAAGTCCGACGCGGCGGCGAGCCGCTCCACCGGCACTCCCTTCGCGTCCGCGGGCAGGTCCACGCTGAGCGACAAGCCGCGCGGGTGCAGCTCGGCATGGACGGCCTCGACGAACTGCACGTAGCGCTGCCAGAGAGGCGCATCGAGGTCTTCGAAGTCGAGGTTGAGCCCGGCGAAACCGTGCTGCTCGCACAGATCCAAGAGCCGTGCCGCCGCCGCCTTGCGTGTAGCGTCCGTCGCGAGGAGCGGCCGCAAGAGCGCACGCTGGAAGCCCTGGTCGAGATAGTTGGAGACGGTGGGGACGATCTCCACCTTGCCGGCCGCCTCCGCCAACTGCGCGTCCGAGTCGATGGCGATGGTGCCGTCTTTCGCGAGGTGGATCCACTCCGGCATCACCTGCGTCAGCTCGTCCGCGTGCGCGCGCAAGGAGGCGAGGCTCTGGGGGTCCCAATTGACCGCGAAGGCCGCCAGCACCGGTTCGCGCGGGTCGCGCTCGATCCTTCGCTTCTGGGCGCGCTCCGCCTGGGCGAGCAGGGCATGCAGCCGCGCCTCCTCGGCGCGGTACGCCTTCTCGCGCGCCTTCGGTTCCGGCTTCGGCGGCTTTGCCAGAGGCGCTACGTCCGGAGGCACCGGCGACAGCCGCGCCGGGACGACCGACACCGCGAACGCGACCAACGCGCCAATGGCCGAGGCCGCGCCCAGCACTGACGCGATCCGCACCGCCCGGGCCCGCCTGCCCGACTCGTCGAGGAAGACCGCCATGTCTTGCGCCGGTGCCCTCCGGTTCGGCGAGACGGTCGCGCATGCGCCGTGCCGCCCAATTTGGTACATCCCCCGCGGCGCGGGGATGGCCGCTCGCGAAGAAGGGACGGGTGTGCACGACGATCTGACGCAGCGCAAGTCACAGCACCTCGATCTGGTGCAGCGGCCCGAGGTCGAGCCCGAAGGCACCGATCCGCTCTTCGGCTGCGTGCGGCTCGTGCACCGCGCGCTCCCCGAGCTGTCCTTGGACGAGCTGGACCTGCGCGCGGAGCTGTGCGGCAAGAAGCTGGACGCGCCCTTGATGATCGTCGGCATGACCGGCGGCACCGAGCGCGCCGGCCAGGTCAACCGCGACCTCGCGCACCTCGCGCAGGAAGCGGGGGTGGCCTTCGGCGTCGGCTCGATGCGGGTGCTGCTCGACGAGCCGCGGCTCTTGCCCACCTTCGCGGTCGCCCCCGCCCGTCCGCCGCTGTTGATGGCGAACCTCGGCGCCCAGCAGCTCGTGCAGCGCGGGCCAGAGGCGGCGCTGAAGCTCATCGAGCTGCTCCAGGCCGACGGCATCTGCATCCACCTCAACGCCGCGCAGGAGCTCGTGCAGTCGGACGGCGACCGGGATTTTCGCGGCTGTCTCGCCGCCATCGGCAGGCTGGCGCAGGAGCTGGGAGAGCGGCTGCTCGTGAAAGAGACCGGCTGCGGGCTCTCCCCCGTCGTCGTCCGCGAGCTCGCCGCGAATGGCGTTCGCGCGGTGGACGTCTCCGGGACGGGAGGCACTTCCTGGCCGCGGGTGGAGCAGCTCCGCGCCAAGACCAGCGAAGGACGCGAGCTCGGCGGCCAGCTTTCCGACTGGGGCATTCCCACCGCTGCGTGCGTGGCCGGGGCGCGTCAGGCAGCGCCGCAGCTCCGCATCATCGCCTCCGGCGGCATCCGCGACGGCTTCGACGCAGCCCGGGCGCTCGCGCTCGGCGCGGATGCGGCGGGAGTGGCGCTGCCCTTCGTCCGCGCGCACCAGGAGGGCGGCATCGAGGCGGCGCGCCAGCTCCTCCAGGGTTTCATCGCCTCGCTCAAGGCCGCGCTTCTCCTCTCCGGCGCGCGCGACGTTTCGGCCTTGCGCAAGACGAAGCCGGTGGTGCTAGAGCCGCTCCGCTCCTGGATCGAGGGGCTTCTCGCTTGATCGGGAGCGCCCCCGGAAAGGTGCTGCTCCTGGGCGAGCACGCGGTCGTGTATGGGCATCCGGCGCTGGCTGCGGCCATCGACTTGCGCGTGACGGTCGAAGTCGAGCCGCAAGCGGACGTCATCCGCCTGGAGCTGCCCGGCGGTTTTCCGGTGCCGCAGGCGGTGCTGGAGGGGTTGCGAAAGCTCGCCCGCGCCGCCGGACACGAAGGCGGCTTCGTCGCCAGAGTAAAGAGCGATCTTCCGCTCGGGTCCGGCCTGGGCAGCTCGGCAGCGCTCGGCGTCGCGCTCGCTCGCGCGTTCAAGCCGGGTTGCGAGCCTGAAGAAGCAGCGGAGCTGGCGATGCACCTCGAGCGGGTCCTCCACGGCGCGCCCTCGGGTGTGGATCCAGCCATCTGTGCCCGCGGCGGGGTGATCGAGTTCGTCAAAGCCGACCCGCCGCGCATCGAAGCGGTGCGGGGCAGGGCCTGGCTGTGCGTGGCGCCGACCGGCATCGCCCGCGGCACGCATTCGACGGTGCTGCCGCTCGCGCAACGCCGCGCGCTCGACCCACGCGTCGACGAAAGCCTCTCCCGGCTGGGCGCGATCGCGCGGAGCGGCCGGCCGGCGTTCGAGGACGGAGAGCTCGCGCGGCTGGGCGCGCTCTTTGACGAGGCGCACGCCGTGCTCTGCGATTTGGGCGTCTCCTGCAAGGAGTTGGACGAGACGGTCGGGAAGCTGCGAAGCGCAGGCGCGCTCGGGGCGAAGCTCACCGGGGCGGGCGGCGGCGGGGCGGCCATCGGCCTCGCCCGCGATGCGGCTCACGCGCGAATGCTCGCGACCGCCACCGCAGGCTTCGCGGTAGAAGTCGGCGCATGAAGGCCAGAGCGCAAGCGCACGCCAACATCGCGCTCGTCAAATACTGGGGCAAGAAGGACGAGGAGCGGCTGATCCCGCAGGCGTCGTCCCTCTCCGTCGCGCTCGACAAGCTCATCACCACCACCACCGTCGAGCTGGGCGGGTCGGAAGACAGCTTTGAATTGGACGGCCGCCGCGAGAACCCGCGGCGCGTCCGCGCGCTCCTCGACGCGGCCGGCATCCACGAGAAGGCGCTGGTGGTGTCGCGCAACGACTTTCCCACCGCGGCGGGCCTCGCATCGAGCGCGAGCGGCTTCGCTGCGCTGGCCGTCGCCGCCTGCGCTGCGGCGGGACAGAAGCGCACGGTCGAGGAGCTGTCCGCGCTGGCGAGGCTGGGCAGTGGCTCGGCCACCCGCAGCGTCCCGGGCGGCTGGGCCGTCTGGCAGGGCGAGCGCGCAAGGCAGGTTTTTCCGCCCGAGCACCTGCCGCTCCGCTGCGTCATCGCGCTCTGCGCCGCCGGGCCGAAGGACGTCGGCTCCCGCGACGGCATGCGGCTCACCAAGGAGACCTCGCCGTATCACGCCGCCTGGATCGAGCAGTGCCGCCACGACCTGCCGCAAGCGCTGATCAGCCTCTCCGGCCGCGACCTTCGCTCGCTCGGGGAGCTGGCGGAGAAGAACGCGCTGCGGATGCACGCCGACGCGCTGGCCGCCGATCCGCCGCTCTTGTACTGGCAGCCCGCGACGGTGGCGTGCCTGCTCGCGCTGCGCACCTCGCCGCGGCTGGGTTGGGCCACCATCGACGCCGGGCCGCACGTCGTCGCGCTCTGTGCTCCGGAGAACGCGGCGCGCGTGGACGCGCTCTTTCGCGACATCCCAGGGGTAGAAGAAGTGCTCGTGTGCGCGCCGGCAGGAGGCGCACGCGTCCTCCCATGAAGCTGCGGGCAAAGGGGAAGGTGTTTCTCGCGGGCGAGTACGCCGTGCTCGAGCGCGGGCGGCCGGCGCTGGTGGTGGGCATCGACAAGTTCCTCGAAGCTACCGTCGAGCCGGCGAACGAGATCTCGATCGAGCATGGAGGCGCGGTCTGGAGGTCCGGACCGCCGCCGCCGGAGCTGCGATTCGCGGTGCGCGCGGTCCAGCTCGCGACGCCCGCGCGACCGTTCCGGCTGGTGTACGAAAACGAGCTCGCCCTCGGCGGGAAGAAGCTCGGCCTCGGAGGAAGCGCTGCCGCGACGGTGGTGGCGGTGCGCGCGGCGCGGCCGGAGCTGAGCGAGGAAGAGACGCTGCCCCTGGCGGTGGCGGCCCACTTCATCGAGCAGGGCGGCTCCGGCAGCGGCGGGGACGTCGCGGCGAGCTGCCTCGGCGGGATCCTGCGGGTCGAAAGCCGGCTGCCGTGGGACTCGGCGGAGCAGGCGATGTCGTCCTCTCTCGAAGAGCTGCTGCGGGCGCGTCCGGTCGAGGCGCAGCGTGTTCGTACGCCTTCCGATCTGCGCCTCCTTCTCGCCTTCACCGGAGAGTCGGCGGACACGCGGGTCCTGGTGAAGCGCGTCCGCGCCCTCTTCGCCGGCGATCGTCCCCGCTGGCGCATCTGCGAAGCCGCGATCACCCGCGCTTGCGAAACCCTCATCGACGCACTCGAACGCTCGGACGCGGAGGCCGCGCTGCAGGCGGTGCGCGACGGCGCCGCTGCGATGGCACGGCTCGGCGATGCAGCCCAGGCGCCCATCGTCACCCCCGCGCTCGCAAAGGCGTGCGCGCTCGCCGCAAGCGCTGGCGCCGCGGCAAAGCCAAGCGGGGCGGGCGGGGGAGACTGCGCGGTGGTGCTGGCGTTCGGCGACGAGATGCGCGACCGCGCCGAGGCCGCGCTCGCGCCGCACTTCGAAACCTTCCGGGTCGCACCCGCATGGTAGCGCTGGCGCTGGCGCTGTTGGTGGCGAGTGAAGCCCCTCCGCAGGCTCCCGCGCAGCCGCCGAAGGCCGTTCCCAAGGCGGCGCCCCAGCTCACCAAGCTTCCCCAGCTCCTCGAGGCGCCTCCCGCCGAGTATCCGCCGGAGCGGCTCGCCAAAGGCGAAACGGCCGACGTGGCGTGCCTCGTCGACATCGACGCGCAGGGTGCGGTGTCGAACGTCGTCCTGGAGAAGATCGGCGCTCCCGATTTCGACGCCGCCGCGCTCGCCGCCATCCGCAAGTTCAAGTTCTCGCCGGCGGAATTGGACGGAAAGCCGGCCCCCGTCCGCATCCGCTACGTCTACCACTTCGTCATTGCCAAAAAGCCGGTCGAGCGGCCGAAGGTGGCCATCGGCACCATCCGCGGCGAAGTGCTCGAGGCGGGCAACCGCAGGCCGGTACCGGGTGCCGACGTCACCGACGACACCGGCGCGCAAGCCGTCACCGACGGATCCGGCCGCTACCAGTTGGAGGCCCCCGAAGGCCATCGCACCGTGACCGTGGCTGCGCCGGGCTTCGAAACCCGCTCGCAGCCGCTCGACCTCGCTGCCGGAGGCACCGTCGAAGCGCGCCGGATCTGGCTGCACCGCACCGCCGTGGGCGACCTGCAAGCCACCGTCCCCGGCGACAAGCCCGTGGACGCGCCCACCCGAAGGACGCTGTCGCACGAAGAGCTGGTGAATGTGCCGGGCTCGCTCAACGATCCGATCCGGGCGGTGCAAAACCTGCCCGGCCTCGCCCGCGCTCCCTTTCTCGGAGGTCAGCTCCTGGTGCGCGGGACGCCTCCGCAGGACACCGGCGTCTACCTCGACGGCCATCGCATCCCGCAGCTCTTCCATTTCCTGGGAGGCCCGTCGGTGGTCAACGAGCAGCTCCTCGATCGGATTGATTTCTATCCCGGTGGCTACGGCGCCTACTACGGCCGGAACCTCACCGGCGCAATCGACGTCGGCACCCGCAAGGCCGATCCGACCGGCGTGCACGGAGAGGGCTCGGTCGACCTCTTGCAGGCGGTCGGCTTCGTCGAGACGCCGGTCGACAAGGACACCCAGGTGGAGCTCGCCGCGCGCCGGAGCTACATCGACATCTTCCTGCCGCTGTTCATCCCCAACGACCCGAAGCGCGGCGTCACCAGCATCGTGCCCGTCTATTGGGATTACCAGGCTCGCGCCGATCACAAGCTCCCGAACGGCGACGAGCTCTCGCTCTTTTTCTTCGGCAGCGACGACAAGCTCTCCATCGTCCAGCGCGGCGGCACCCAGCAGCTCCCCCTCGCGCTCGACACCCACCTCGCTTTCCACCGGATGATCTTCGACTGGAAACACACCGACCACGACTGGACCTTCAGCTTGTCTCCGGCGCTCGGCTGGACCAAGCAGTCCTTCTCGTCGGACGCGGAAGGGCGGGGGCCGTTCGGACTGCCGCAGACGGCCGACGTCACCATCCTCACCGGCGAGATCCGCGGCGAGGCCCGCTACAAGCCGTCCAGCGCGTTCACCCTTCGGCTCGGAACCGACCTCGAGTTCGACCGCGCCAGCTACTCGGCGGACCTGCAGTCGTCGATCCAGATCTTGAGCCTGGGTCTGCCCATCACCCAGAAGCTGACCATCGATCGGGTGCAGCCGGTGCAGCAGTGGGGCGAGTACGTGGAGGGGCAATTCACCCTCGGCAGGCTCTCGCTCGTGCCCGGACTACGGCTCGACGAATATCGCTGGCTGGACCACGCCCGCTTCTCCGTCGATCCGCGGCTGTGGGCGCGCTACGCCCTGACCTCGGCGACCAGCCTCAAGGCGTACACGGGCGTCTACCATCAACCGCCGCAGGGCCAGCAGATCGACCGCGACCTCGGCAACGAGGACCTCGATCTCGAATGGGGCTGGCAGGCCGGCTTCGGCGTGGAAGAGCGCTTCAGCGACCTGTGGACCGCCAGCGCCGAGCTCTTCTACAACCGGCGCGGCTCCTTGATCGTCCGCGTCGATCCCACGACGGTGAATGGCCAGGTGTTCAATCCGCGGCTCCTCAACAACGGCATCGGCCGCGCCTTCGGACTCGAGCTTCTGCTCCGCCGCGAGATCAGCGCGCAGCTCTACGGCTTTCTCGCTTACACGCTTTCGAAGAGCCAGATCCTGCAGAACCCGGGCGACGAGTGGAGCGCGTTCCAGTACGACCAGACCCACATCCTCACCGTCGTCGCCGGCTACCGACCGACGCCGAAATGGGAGCTGTCCTCGCGCTTTCGTCTCACCTCCGGCAACCCTTACGCGCCCGTCACCAGCAGCATCTTCGACGCCGACTCGGGAACGTACGTCACCACCCACGGCGAGAGCGGCGATGCGCGGGAGCCGCTCTTCTTGCAGCTCGACGTGCGGGCGGAGAAGAAGTGGATCTACGATCTGTGGTCGTTCGCGCTCTATCTCGACGTGCAGAACGTCACGAACCACCTCAACGAAGAGTTCCACGTCTACGACTATCGGTTCCGGCAACAAGGCAGCATCCAGGGCGTGCCCATTTTGCCGACCTTCGGCGTCAAGGGGAGGTTCTGATGCGCGGACTACTTGAACGCCGTCTGTCCGCTGCCGCAAGGGCGCCCCTCTGCGCGCTCGTCGCCTCGGCTTTCTGCGCCTGCACGCCGGACTTCCAGTCGCAGAGCCAGGTGGTCGACTTGCGCGTGCTCGCCGTCCAGGCTGAACCGCCGGAGGCGCAGTTCGATCCGGACGGTGGGACCGTCGACCCGGTCAAGCTGACCGTGCTCGCCGTGGACGGCGCGCGGCCGGATGCTGGCGCGACCTTGACCGCGCGCCTCTGCGCCGCGACCGACTCCGGAGTCTGCGACGAGGGTCCGAGCATTGCGGCTGACACGCTCAGCCGCGACGGTGGCGATCTCTTCTCCACCACGCTTGTGCTGCCGCAAGCGGTGGTGGCGGAAGCTGCCGACGCCAGCGACCTGCGCGGGTTTGACGGCGTCCGCGTCCAGTATTCGTTCAGCATCGACGACGGCGACGACGCAGGCCCTCAGACCGGCGAGAAGGTCATCGTCTACAGCCAGAAGACCGACGCCGGCCTGCTCGGACATCCGAACAAGAATCCCGTTCTCGCCGGCGCGCAATTCACCGAACCCGACGGCGGCACGCAGCAGATCCAGGATGGCCAGCCGCTCGCAGCGCCGGCGGAAGTCGCGCTCGGATTGACGCCCATCCTGCCTCGCGATCAGGTCGAGACCTACCAGACGTTCGACCTGCGCGGAAACCTGATCACGCTCCCCGAATTTCCCGCTTATTCGTTCTATACGACCGGAAATGCAGAGTTCGACAGCGACACCGCCAGCGAGCCGGTGGACGGCGGCGCAGCGCCCCCGCAAGGGCTGACGCGCTTCACCGCGCACGCGGGGCAAGGAACGCTGTGGATCGTGGTGCGGGACGGGCGCGGCGGGGAGAGCTGGCTGACCATTCCCTGGTCTTCGACCCGCTAGGAACGGGCGACACACGACAAAGGCGCCGTCGCCGGACCGATTTTACGCGCTCGTCCCCGACGAGGGCGCGCCGGTGAGCTGAGAGACCTTGCCGAGCAGCTCGTCCAGGTCGAACGGCTTCGCCAGATACGCTTCCGCGCGCAGCTTGGTGGAATGCTGCTGCACGGCGCGGTCGGCGCTGAGCACCAGGATGGGCATCCGCCGCCACCCGCGCGTCTCCAGCTCGCTGACGAACTGCCAGCCGTCCATGATCGGCATCATCAGATCGAGCAGGACGCACGCGGGCCGCTCGCCGGAAAGCAGGTCCAGCGCCTCCTGGCCGTTGCCGGCCATGAGGACCTTGTACCCCTCGGTCGAAAGACAGAGAGCGAGCGTTTGCAGGATGTCCGGATCGTCGTCCACGACAAGGACGATCCGATCCTGTGCGCGGTCGAGTCCCACGTACTCGGCTATAAATGTACAGCGCGGAGAGGTCAATCGGAACCTGTTTGCGTTTCCAACCTCTCGCTCCTAGAAAAGGTCCATGTCGCACCGCTGCGTCACCTGCAAACGCCCAGCGCCGCCGCGCGAAGAAAACCCGTCCTTTCCGTTTTGCTCGCCGCGCTGCCGGGCGATCGACCTCTCGCGATGGTTCACGGGCTCGTATCGCGTCGCTTCTCGCGAGCCGGCACCGGAACCAGAACCGTCCGCAGACGGCGAGGAGCACTGAACGGTTTCACCCGATCGCGCCGCCGCTGAAAGTCCGCGCGCCGTTCTGGACCTTCGGGGAAGTCCCGTGCTACGCGGGCGCCCGCCATGCGGCACCTCAAGATCGCGCTGCGCGTTTTCGTCTCCCTGGGCATGAGCGCCTTCTTCGTCTGGCTCTCGTTGCGCAAGGCCGATCTGCGCGCCGTCCTCGCCGCCATGGGGGCTGCCGACCCGCGCCGGATCACACTGTACGTCGCGCTCCTCCTCGTCATCCACGTGCTGCGGACGTTGCGCTGGGGCATCCTGCTCGAGCCGCTCGGGAAGGTCTCGCTCAAGCGCCTCAATTCGGCCAGCGCGGTCGGGTGGATGCTCCTGATGGTGCTTCCGCTTCGCCTGGGCGAATTCGCGCGGCCGCTCCTGATCGCGCGGCCGCCGCCCGGCGGAGGCGCAACCTTGAGCCGCAGCGGTGCGATGGCCAGCATCGTGGTCGAGCGCATCGTCGACGGCATCGCCATCGGCATCCTCGGCATCGTCTCCTTGCGCTTCGTGGACGCCTCCGGCCGCTATCTCGATTTCGCGCGCCGTGCGTCCTGGCTGGTCGCGGCGGGCTTTTTCGTCCTCTGCGTCGCGCTCGTCCTGGCGGTGCTCTTTCGCGATCGGGCGATCGCGCTCGTGCGTGCATCGCTCGCCCGCGTCTCGCCGCGCATCGCAGCCCGCGCGACCGGCATGCTGGAGTCGTTCATCGGCGCGGTGCACGTCGGCTCAGGCCTGAGCCTCGTCTGGTTCTTCGTCCTCACCTTCGCTTACTGGTTCGTGACTGCGTGGGGTCTCGGCATCGTCGCCGTCGCCTTCGGCTTCGATCGCCTGACGCCGCTGATGCTCGCCGTGATCCTCACCATCCAGGTGGTCGGCGTGATGGTGCCCGCGGGACCGGGGATGATCGGCACCATGCAGTTCTTCACCCAGGCCGGGCTCTCACTCTTCGCCGCCGACGCGTTCTCCGCGCGCGGAGCCGCTTACGCGAACACCATCTGGCTGTTGCAGTTCTGCGAGCAGGTCGGCCTCGGCGTGCTCTTCCTGCTCGCGGGGCATGTCTCACTGAAGGGGCTCTTCGGCCCGCGCGCGCTCGAAGAGGAAGCCACGCCAGCAGCGCCTTGACCTACCCGGCGACCGCCGCTAGATTCCGCGCCCCTCACGGCGGCGTAGCTCATCTGGCTAGAGCGGCGGTCTCATAATCCGCAGGTAGGTGGTTCGAGTCCACCCGCCGCCATTGTTGTCCTTGCCGTTGCCGCGCTTTCCTTCCATAG
>DASXHM010000257.1:0-52362 GCA_036488495.1 Myxococcales bacterium
AACGTTTCGCAGAACGGCGGCACCACCACGAGCTTCATCCAGCGCAACCCGGACGGCACCCAGTTCCGCCACCGCCTCGTCGACCAGGACGGAAAGCGCTTCGTCGTGCAGTGCAACGACTTCCGGTTGAAAGAATTCGCGCCCGGCCGTCCCAAGGCGTTCGAGTCCGATCTGGTGGCGTACGAAGACGCGGGCGACGGCGAATTGGGCAAGGAGCTGACCCGCGCCACCATCAACGTCAACCACCCCATGCACTGGGGCGGCCTCACCTTCTACCAGGCCAGCTATTCGCAGCTCGGAGACGGGCCGCGCGCGAAAGTGAAGTTCCTCGACAAGATCACCGGCAAGTCGCGCGAGGTGATGGCGGCGCCGAACGAGCCCATTCAAATCGCCGAGGGGCTCAGCTACTCCATCGTCGCCTACGATCCGAACTTCAGCGCGCTCGGGCCGGCGGTGCAGGTGGTGCGCACGCAGGACAAGGACACCTCGAGCTTCTGGGTGTTCGCCAACGACAAGGACTTCGACCGCCGCAACCGCGACGACCGCTTCGCCATCTCCTTCGATCGGCTGACGCCGCTCTACGCGACCGGCCTGCAGATCGCGCGCGACCCGTCGGTGCCCATCGTCTACGCCGGCGGCTTCTTGCTCTTCTTCGGCATCGGCATCGCGTTCTACACGAGCCACAAGCGCATCTGGGCGCAGGTCTCGAACGGCAAGCTCGCGCTCGGCGGCGCCTCGCACCGCAACGCCGAAGGGTTCTCGCGGGAATTCGATCAGATCGTGCAAGACCTCAAATTGCCCGCTCGTAAGGTAGCGGGGTGATCGTCCTCTCGGCGGAGTTCTTGAAGTCGGCGACCGACGCCGCGCACTACCCGCCCGACGGCCCGCCCGAGCTGGCGTTCTGCGGCCGGAGCAACGTCGGCAAGTCGAGCGCGCTGAATGCGCTGGCACAGCGCAAAGCGCTGGCGCGGGTTTCCCGCACGCCGGGCCGCACGCGATTGATCAATTTCTTCGACCTCAAGGTGGCGGAGAAGACGCGCTCGGGCGGCCGCGGCCACGAGTACGAAGTGCGCTTCGCGGACCTTCCGGGCTACGGCTACGCGTCAGGTCCGAAGGACGAGGTGAAGACCTGGCAGGCGATGATCGAGCGCTATCTGACCAAGCGCGAATCGCTCTCGGCGCTCGTCATCCTGGTGGACGGCGACTTGGGGCCGCAGGCGAGCGACGTCGAGATGGTGCGCTGGTCGGAGTCGCTCGGCCCGCGCGTCGTCTGCGTCGCGACCAAGCTCGACAAGCTTTCGCGCTCGCGGCGAGCCGCGCAGTGCGACCGCATCGCCGGAACGCTGGCAGTGCCGAAGGTGATCGGCTTTTCCGCCAAGGAGAAGTTCGGTCAGGACGAGCTCTGGCGCGAGATGTTGGCGCCGCCGTCGTCGTAGCGCGTCGTTGCGAGAGCCGAAAACACTGCGGGCCCCGAAGGAGCTTCGGAGCCCGCGCAGGTGTGACGCGAATGGCGGCTTTTACGTGACCGGCATCTGCGAGCGGGTCTGGAACTGCTCGCTCATGCCCATCTCGTCCGCCTTGCGGCGCATCCGATCGCCGAGCTCGTTGCGGAACTCTTCGCCGCTCTTCGGCGCGAACGCGAGGCCGATGCCGGCGCCGACGAGGCAGCCGAGCGCGAAAATGCCGATGGTCCCGAACGCGGTCGTCCAGGCGCTCGAGCGCTCCTCGAGACCCAACTGCTCGAGCACGTCGTCCTTGTCGATGTCCTGCAGGTACTTCAAGGCCTTGAGGCCCTGCTTGCGAATGTCCTTCACCATCATTTGCCTCCGCTTCTCTTGTGACGGCCCCCGTGGCCGCATCCGTTTAAGCCCGGGCAAATCTGCGCACGACCACGCTCTTTTGCTGTCGTGCGCAACGATCAGAACGTGGAGCCTGCCGAGCCCTCGCCGGCAGCGCCGGAAGCCACACCGGCGAGTCCCGCAAGCTGATTCTTGATCAGCGGGATGAGCGCCGCGCGAAGCCCGATCCGCACCATCTTGCCGGTCAAAGGGGAGAAGAGTCCGCCGCCGAGCACGTAGCCGACGCCCGCCGCGGCAGCGACCATCAAGAACGGATTGCGCTGCACCCGGCCGCGCAGATCGACCGCTTGCGAGAAGCTCGACGCCTGCGCGCCGATGGCCTCTTTGAAGGCGCGCGCCTCTTCCACCATGCGCTTGCCGTGATCGATTGCGCCGCCCTGACCCTGATACTCGGTGTTGATCGCCATGTGTTCGTCTTTCCCGAAAGGTTAGCGCGAGACGACTTTGCCGAGGAGGTAGCCGAACGCGAGCGCGCCTGCGAGGCACACGATGGGGCGCTCGCGGATGAACGTCGCCGCCGTGTCCATGGCCTCTTCGACGGCCGCGCGCGACTGCTCGATCATCTGCTGCGCGTCTTCGCTGTTCAGGTTGTTGATGAAGCCCGCGGCGCCTTGTCCGTTCGCGCCCTGCGACTCGATTGCCATGTGAGAAGTCCTCCCGGGCGCGGGCGTACGAGAGCCGCGCCGCTCAGTGAAAGGCAAGCTACGCACCCGCCTTGCCCAGGGCTAGGCCCCGGGCTTCCCCTTTTGGCAACAGCTCGACCCAGACTGGCAAGTGGTCGCTGGCGATCCGGGTCTTCGGATCGTTCACGACTCCACAGCCACGCAGGTCCACGCCTGCGTCCACGTACGCACGATCGAGGCGGATCAGTGGAAAACGAGACGGCCAGGTCGGCTTGCGCGTCTTCAGCTCGGAAGCCGCGTCGCGCAGGTGGGCGCGCAGGAGCCGTAGGATCGGTCCCGGCAACGGCGACCACATGTTGAAGTCGCCGCAGACGACCAAGGGCGCCGTGAGCGCGGTGTCCCGCAGCAGATCGGCCGAGAGCAACATCGTCGCCTGCCGCCTGCGCTCTCCGCCGGAGAGGCCGAGGTGCAGGTTGAAGAGGTGCAAGAGGTGCCCGGAGGGCAGCTCGACGTCGGTGCGGAGGCAGCCGCGCGGCTCGTGGCCGGCCACGGACAGATCGTAGTTGTGCGCCTTGGCAATGCGAAAGCGGCTCAAGACCGCGTTGCCGTACGGGCGCCCGGCCAGCACCAAGTTGGGCCCGTACGCGACGTACCAGCCGAGGCGCCGCGCGAGCCAGGAGGCGTGGTCCGCGGTGTCGTTCTCGCTGGAGGCGCGGTGGGGATCGCCCACCTCCTGCAGGGCGGCCGCATCGCAGCGCAGATCCTCGAGCACCGCGGCGATGCGCCCCAAGTCGTGCCGTCCGTCGGTGCCGAGGCCACCGTGGATGTTCCAGCTCACGAGAAGCATGGCTCAGGCGGCGTTGTCGCGCGCTTGTTCGCGGCCGGCGCGCGCGAGGAAGAAGCGATGCAGATCGGAGGGTCGCAGCACCTCTTCGAACGCGCCGCCTTCGACGGAAGCGGGGTGGATCATGAAGGTGTCCACCTGGTCCGCGGCGAGTCCGCCGTGCGAGCCGAACTCCCAGGGGAAGGCGACGGCCTGCGCGTGCCCTTCTGCGCCCGTCGCGGCGGTGCCGAGCAGCACCACGTCGCCAGCGCGCTCGACCCGGAGCAGATCGCGCGCGTAGGTGGCGGTGAGCGGGTGGCCGGCGATGCGGTTCAGCTCCTGCGCACCTTCGGGGCGGTCGAGCTCGAGCCGCGCATCGCCGCGCAGCGCGACCGGCCCGCGCTCGGTGCGCACGAGCGCGAAGCCGATGGCGGGCGAGTGAGCGCAGCGCTCGAGCAGGCCGGGGTGGCGCTCCCGCAGCTCGGCCTCGCGAATGGGATCCTTCGCTCCGGTCGAATAGACGTGCGCCACGTCGCCGCTCGGCACGATCAAGAGCGGTCCCTTGGCATAGCCGGGCTGTCCCGCGTCCAGCGCGTGCGAGACGTGCCGCGCCCAGCCGAGCGCGAGCTTCGCGGGCGCACCGGGCAGCGCCTGGGCGAGCCGCCGCATCCAGCGCGCTCGCGCCGCCGCCGCAGCCGTCTCTCCACCTCCTGCTGCGCCGAACGCGACCGCGCGCGAGCCGGCGGTGGCGCCGTCGGCCAGGAGATGCTCGCCGAGAGATTCGCCGAGCACCTGTTCCGCCGGAATGGTCGAGGCCTGCCCGTGATCGCTGAACAGGTACAGCTCGTACTTCAACTCCGGCAGTGCCCGCGCCGCGGCGATGATCCGTCCGAGCATCCGGTCCAGCTCGAACAGCTTCAGCATCGCCAGCCGCGAGTAGGGCCCGCGCCGGTGCGCGTATTCGTCGTAGCCAATGAAGCAGGCGTAGACAATGGGGGTGCCGCGGGCGATGTCGATGACGCACGAATTCGCCGCGAACTCCGCGAACAGGCACTCCGTCATCACCCGGTGAAAGAGGAATTGCGGCTCGTGCTGCATCGAGCCGACGCTCCGCGCCCAGCGCGCGGTCTCGACGATGCCGGACGCGAAGTCCATGCCGAGAGCGCCGGCGATGCGTCCAGCGGTCGCGCTGTGCACGAGGCTCGCGGAGAGGACGTCCCGGCCGAGCGCGCCGAGCGGCGCGGTGTCGAAATCCTCCATGCCGAAGTCCTCGGCGCGGAACGACTCGTTCCAGCCCGACAGCGCCCACCTGCGCGGCCGCGCTCCGCCGGAGAAGATCGAGCAGTAGACGGACCCGCAGGCAAGCAGCGCTTCGCCTTGCTGCGCGAGCTCGTCCTCCAGGACGCGCGCGTCGGCCGCGCGGTCCATCCGGATCTCGCGGCCTTTGCGCTTGTCGAACCAGGTGTAGCTCGGCACGGCGTGGTCGACGCCGTAGAGCAGGCCCGCCTGGAAGGCGGGTGTCGAGGTGGGCGCGCCCGCGCGACAATTCGAAAGCTGCGAGCTCTGGTCGCGGAGCAGCTTCGCGACGTTGGGCGCGAGGCCGTTCGAGATCGCGTAGTCGAGCTGGCGCTTGCCGACGCCGTCCAGGTGGAGCAGCAGCATCCGCCGCCCGGACGGCAAGGGCGGCCTCGCCTTCTGGCCGCCCATCGCCACCGGCCGCAGCACGCGCCGCACGAGCCCCTGGACGAGGCGCGAGCGCGTCTCCCGCAACTACGCCTCCTGACGCCGGAGCGCGTGGAAGAGCGCGGCCGGGAACGTCACCGCTCCGCGAACGACCCGCAGGCCCAAACGGAAGGGGACGAGCGCGACGGTGCCGGCGATCTGGGCCAATTCCACCGCCACGTTGAGCGGCTTCGGCAGGTTGTCGAGCCGCTCTTGCGCCTTCTCGCGCAGGATCTGGGGGCCTTCGGCGAGCAGCCGCTTGCCCTCCTCGACGCTGCGGGGCACGCGCAGCTCGGGCTTCGCGGCGACCTCGTCCAGCTTGGCGGCCATCTCGCGCACGACTTCCTGCTCGCGCTCCTTCTCGAGATGCTCGCGCTTCACCTCTTCGGCCTTGGCGCGCTCCTGCGACGCCTCGCCGATGAAGTCGTGGTGCTGCGTCGCCTTGCGTTCGAGCGGCGACTCATGGCTGCGCTTACGCGTCATCGATGACTCCCTCCGTGGTGACAAAAAGCTATTGATCGCAGGCGGTTGGCGCAACGCGCCAGCCTTCGCGCGCGCGCCTCTGATACACTTTCCCGATGGCTTTCGAGTTCGCGGGCGCAACCGACGTCGGCAAGAAGCGCGACCACAACGAGGACTCGATGGTCATCCTGCCCGAGCACCGGGTGGCGGTCGTTTGCGACGGCATGGGCGGCCACGAAGCCGGAGAGGTTGCGAGCCGCATCGGCGTCGAGACGGTGCAGAAGTTTTTCGAGCTGGCCGCCGACCCGAACGCCACCTGGCCGTTCCGCTACGACCGCAGCAAGGACGAAGGCACGAACCTGCTCTCGATCGCTGCCAAGTGGGCGAACCAGCGCATCCGCGAGGCAGGCAGCGCGAGCACCGGCGCCGGCCGCCGCGGCATGGGCACCACCTTCGTCGGCTGCTACCTGCGCGACGACAAGGCATGGTTCGGCTGGGTGGGCGACAGCCGCGGGTATCTTTTCCGCCGGGGTGAACTGACCCCGACGACGAGCGATCACTCGCTGATGAACGAGCTGATCAAGGCGGGCCGGCTCGCCGGCGAGGACATCGACAACTTCCAGCACAAGAACGTCATCACCCGCGCGCTCGGCATGGCCGACACGACCGAAGTGGACGTGAACGCCGTCGACTTGGAGCCCGGCGACGTCTGCGTCGTCTGCTGCGACGGCCTCACCGGCATGGTGAGCGACGAGCGCATCGCGCAGATCGTCGGCGGCAGCGAGCGCGACCTGCAGAAGGTGGCGCAGCTCCTCGTCGACGAGGCGAACGCCAACGGCGGGGTGGACAACATCACCGTCGCGCTGGCGCGATACACCTAGGCAGGCGCGTTCGCGAGCGTGCCGCGGGCGGCTTACATCCCCGCGGGCGGCTTACATCCCCGCCCAGTCGCGCAAGACCGCCGCGTCCAGATCGTCGATCGCCACCGCGCGGGCATCCACCAGCTTGCCGCGGTCGAACACGCCCTCGATGCGCGGCGGGATGAGGCGCACCCGCGCAGGCACCGAGGCTTCGCGCAGCCGCACCTCCAGCTCCTTCACCGACGGCGCGCGGCTGGCGTGGCGTTCGAACAGATCGGAGAGGCGGGCGGAATCGCCGTGGCTCTCGATCCGCTGCAAGAGTCCCAGCAGATCGGCTTCGGCGGTCCGCAGCTTGGGCGGGTCCACCACCGCGAAGGACGTTCCGCCGCTATAGCGGGCGAGCGCGCCTTTCGCGGTCAACCAGAAGAGTTGCAGCGCGCGGGCGCGATCGCGATCGCCGTCCAGGGGCTCCCCAGGCGCAAGGCCGAGAAGCGAGGTGACGAGCTGGGCGGCGACGAACGGTCCCCACAACTCCTGGCAGCGCGCGTCGGGCAAGAGCCCGAGCTCGCGCACTTTGGGCAAAGGACCGAGAAGCGACGCCACCAGATCGGCGCGTGCCTCCTCGAGCGCGGCCTGATCGAGGAGCGCCTCGCGCGGCACCGGGCGCGATCGCCCGACCAGCTCGCGCAGCGCCACGAAGGCAAAATGCTGCTCCGCAAAACAGCGCGCGAGATCGGCTTCGATGGACGGGTCGGCGATTGCCGCCACGAGCTTCTCGCGCGCCTCGTCCGCGGTGTCGCTCGCGGCGGCGAAGAAGACAGACTTCGCGCCGAGCCGCGCGCGCTCCTGGACGGTGGCGGGCAACGTCACCGCCTCCGGGACGCTGGTCCCGGCGGCGAGGAACAGCGCTTCCGCAACCGGAGCGCGAGTGAGCGCAAGCGGCACCGGCGAAAGCCGCGCCAGAGCCGGAGCCGCTTCGGCGACCCGCGCGAGCTGCGCGGTCCGCTCCTCGTCTCGCACTCCGACGAATCCCGCGAAGAGGGCCTTGCGGCCGCGCGGGTCGACAGAGAGATCGTAGAAGCCGGTGAAGAAGTCGACCGCGCCGGCCACCTCGAAGTACGCGCGATACGCTTCGCTCAGGCGCTCCGGCTGCCCGAACCGCAACCACGCAGCGAGCGGCTCCAACAGCGCCCGCTGCGGCGGCGCCGAAGAACGCAGCCCCGCGTCGAGCGCGTCGGCGGCGGCGGGCAGGAGCACGAGCCGCTCCTGCAGCACAGGCCCGTCCTTGACCAGCCGCGAATCGAGTGGCGCCTGCTCGTGGAAGGAAGCGAGATCGCGCAGCGTCACGCCTTGATAGAGGCCGTTCGCGCTTTCGGGTAGGTCGCTGCCGCGGGCCGTCCTGCGCGCCTCGACGGACGGATCGAAGATGGCCGCCTCGAGCGCGCGCAGGCCGAACTCGAGCGAATGGAGCCCGAGATCGGCGCCGGCCGCCCGCGCCGAGAGCGCAGCCGCGCGCAATTCGGCGGGAGTGAAGGACGGCAAAAGCTTGTGGCCGGTCCGCGGATCGTAGAGGCCGTGGAAGAGCCACACCGCGCGGGCATATTTGCGGATGGGCTCGAGCGCCGCGGCGGACGAGGCGTTCGGCCGGCTGAGAATGCCCCGCAAGACCCGAACGACCTCCAGGTTGTGACGGCCACCCAGCTCGTACGTCGCGGACAGGCCTCGGGTCGCCGCCTGCGCGACTTGGAAGGCAAGCAACCGTTGGTCGCGTTGCAGGCGCGCGAACGCAGGCACGTCCAGCGCGAGGACCGGAAACCCGGCCACCTCGGCCAGACTTCGGGCCGGCTGCGGCGCGAGCTGCGCCCGGATCGCCACCGGCTGCAGCTTGTGAGCAGCCGGAGGCGGCGCGCGGGGCGGCGGCGCGGACCGGCAGGAGAGAAGCGCGAGAAGGAGCAGCGGGCGACGCACCGCGCCTCGCTTACGCGAAGGCGGGATCGCGAGCAAGGGTCCGGCCGCCGGTGGACAGAAAGAGCGCAGCGCGGGAGACTCCGTTTTCGTGACGAACCACGTCCACTTCAACGACAGCTCTCGCCAGGCGGCGCTGTTCGAGACGATGATCCTCGCCGCCGCCGCCGACGGCGCGGTGGAGAAGGTCGAGGTCGCCGCGATCTACCGGCTGGTCTTCGAGCGGCCCGAGTTCCACGGCATCCATGCGGACGACCTGCGCCAGGCCATCGAGCACGCGGCGAAGCGGCTTTCCGAGCAGAAGAGCCTGGAGCACATCCTTCCCGCCATCGTCGATCGGCTGCCGGACCGGGCCTCGCGCGAGCTCGCCTTTGGCCTCGCCGCCGCGGTGGTCATGTCGGACGGACGCGCGCCGCCCGCGGAGCTGAACATCTTGAAGGCGCTGCAGGACATGTTCGACCTCTCGGAAGAGGACGTCGCCCGGCTGTTCGAGACGGCGCAGGCGAAGGGCCAGTTTCCGCCCACCAAAGGGTAAGTGCTTTGGCGCTGCAGATCCGTTTCTTCATGGCGCCGGACGACGAGCGCGATCTGTTGCGCAGGCTCGCGCCCTTGCAGCTCGAGCTGTGGCCCGAGCTCTCCGAACCGCGTTACCAGGCCGAGCTGGTCAGCGAATCCACCGAGCTGGTGGACCCGGCTTATTACTTCGCGGCGGGCGACGTGACCGGGTACCCGATCAAGCGCGGTCCGGACCGCGGGCGCTGGAAGCTCGACGAAGTGGTGTCGCCGGTCATCCACTTCGCCCGCTCGTTGCCGGACGAGGACGGCGAACTGCGCAGCGGCTCCTTCTGGGCCGAGACCGAGCTGTCCGGAGACCAGTCGCGGACCGGCGGAAAACCGGTGCGGTTCCTCAAGGCGGTGCGCGAGCTGCAGGAGACCATCAAGTCCCGCTATCGGAAGAGCTCGCCGGTGAAAGGCACGGTCTATTTCGTCGGGCCGGCTTGCGCGCGGCTCGGTGTTGCGCTGCGCGAGGAAGGCCGCAAGGGCGAGCCGGTTTCGGTCTACCGCTGAAGTGTCCGGCGCGGCTCGGGCGTCAAACGCTGGGCACTACCGTTGGAACGTCGCGGCGAAGGCGGTGCGTCCCGGCTGCGACATGCAGCGCGCGTCGCCGCCGTGGGCCCGGGCGATCTGCTGCACGATGAAGAGGCCGAGCCCGAGGCCCTTGTGCGCGCTGTTCGTGCCGACGTCGCCGCGGCGGAAGGGATCGAACAGCGTCTTCAAGCACTCCTCGGCGATGGGAGCGCCGCCGTTCGCCACCTCGATCTCCACGTGCCCGTCGAACCCGCGCACCACCACCTCGATCGGCTCTTCGGCAGGCCCGTAGGCGATGGCGTTCTGCAGCAGGTTTCCGAGAAGCTGCGCGATGCGGTCGGGATCGAACGAGCCGGAGGTTTCCCCCTCGCGCTGCACGGCGATCTGCCGATCCGCGCTGGCTGCTTGGGCCTCTTCGGCGGCGGCGCGCGCCACCTCGTGCAGGTCGCACGGCTTGCGCGTCACCGGGATGCCGGCGCCGAGCCGCGCCTGGGTGAAGTCGAGGACGTCGCCGATCATCCGTCCCATCCGCTCGGTGCTCAGCGCGATGCGCGCCGCGACGCCTTTGACGGCCGGAGACGCGTCGGGCATCCGCAGGATCACCGCTGCGCTCGCGCCGACGGCCGTCAACGGCAGCCGCAGGTCGTGGCCGAGGATGCCGATGAAGCGTTCGCGGAAATGCGCGGCCGCTTCCGCTTCGCGCTCACGCCGCTCGCGTTCGGTCTCGTCGCGCAGCGTGATTGCGACGCCGCGCTGGGTGCCGTCCGGGCGCAGGAGCGGGACCGCCACCGCCGCGAGCGCCTGCACGGTGCCGTCCGGCGCGGTGTGGTGCACCACCTCCTTCACCGACTCGCCGGGCAGCGCCTCGGCAAGCGGCGAGGCCGGCGCGAGCGTTCCCAACTCCATTCCGGGGCGCAGCCCCGCGTCGCGGGCGGCCCGGTTGACGAGCCGCAAGGTGCCGCGCGCGTCGGCCATGGCGATGCCGTCGCCCACCTGGTCGACCAGCGCGGAGAGCAATTCCCGCTCTTCTTCGAGCTGCTCGCGCTGGACCAGCTCAGCGGTCATGTCCTCGAAGATGAGCGCGACGTGGGTGACGGCGGAGCTTTCGTCGGCCAAAGGCACGAACGTCGATTGGGTGGCGACCCGCCGCCCGACCGCAGCCGGCGTGCGCGCGACCTTGTGCGCGTCGTACCAGACGGGCGGAATGGCCACGGTCTCACCGGCGAGCGCCCGCCGCAAAGCCTCCCGCACCGTCGGCTCCGCCGATTCGTCGGCGAGCACGTCGTAGCCTGCGGCGGGGGCGGCGCCGAAGAGCTCCACATACGCGCGGTTGACCAGGACCGACCGGCCTCGCGCGTCGCAGATCTGCAGCCCGATCGGCGCGTGCGCGAAGAGTTTCTCGAGCAGCGCCGGCCGGTTTGAAAGAGGCGAAAACGTCGCGCTCGACAGATCCAAGTCGGAAACAGGCACGGCAAGCGCAAGCTTACTCCGGCTGGCCTCCCGCGCGAACGAGCTCGGCGTAGAAGCGGATGGCGCTCTGCGTCGCCTTACGGAAATCTCCGAGGTGCAGGCTCTCGTTTTCCGAGTGTGCGTTGGAGTAGGGATCTTCCACTCCGATCAGCAGCGCGGGCGCCCCGCCGAGCTCGCGGCTGAACGGCTCGACGAACGGGATCGACCCTCCGCAGCCGATGCTGACCGGCTCCTTTCCGTAACCGTCGCGCAACGCCTTCTTCGCCGCCGCGAACGCCGGTGCGGCGGCGTCCGTGTACCAGGAGCCGCCGGTGCCTTCCGGGGTGACCTCGACGGTGCACCCGAATGGTGGATCCTGCTTCAGCGCCGCGGTCAGCTTTTGCAGCACCTCGCTCTCTTTCATGTCGGGCACGGTGCGGATGCCGACCCGCGCCCAGGCGCTCTCGCAGATGATGTTGCGCGCGTCCTTGCGGGTGCTGGCTTGGATGGCGTTGATCGCGAGCGATGGCTGCCGCCAGTTCATCTCCCACGGGGCGCGCCCGCCGAGCAGCTTCGTGCCGGGCAGCATCCCCGCTTGCTTGCGGAACAGCTCGTCGTCGGTCGGAAGCGCGGCGATGGACTTCTTCTCCTCCGCGGAGAGCGGCTTCACCCGGTCGTAGATGCCCGGGATGTCGATCTTGCCGTCCTCGCCCACGAGCCGCGCCAGGATCTTGGCGAGCGCCATCGTCGGATCCGGAACCGGCCCGCCCCACATGCCGCTGTGCACCGGCTGCTTGAGCGCCTTCACCTCCACCTGCACGGTGACGAGCCCGCGCAGCGCCACGGTGATGGAGGGAAGCCCGGTGTCGAAATTGGCGGTGTCGGTCAGGACGATGGCGTCGGCCTGCAAGAGCTCTCGGTGCTTGCGGAGGAATTCGGGGAGCGATCCCGAGCCGGCCTCCTCCTCGCCTTCGACGATCATCTTCACGTTCACCGGCAACGAACCGTGCGCCTTCAGCCAGGAGTCGATGGCGCCGATGTGCACCAGGATGCCCGCCTTGTCGTCGGCGGCGCCGCGCGCGAAGAGGCGCCCGTCCTTTTCCACCGGCTCGAAGGGATCCGGGGTGTGCCACTTCTCGCGCTCGCCGGCGGGCTGGACATCGTGGTGCGCGTAGAGGAGCAGGGTGGGGCGGCCCTTGGCTTCTTTCCACTCGCCGTAGGCATACGGGTGCGCGCCGGGCATTTCCAGGAGCTGGACGTTGGTGAGCCCCTTCTTGCGCATCAGCGCGCAGGTCGCTTCTCCGCTCTTGCGCGGCATCGATTTGTCGAAGCCCTCGAAGGAGACGCTGGGGATGCGCACGAGCGTCTTCAGCTCTTCGAGGTACTCGTTGGCGTGCGCCTCGTAGTGCGCGAGGGCCTTCTGGATGGCTGCATCGTCGACTGCGGCAGGATTGGCCATGCGCGCGTCTTAGATCAGCCCGTGCAGAAGCGCCACGGCGGCGCTATGTCTCTTTCGTGTCCAAGGCTTTCACCAGCGAAGAGACGGAGCTGCCGCCCGAGGTGGTGGCGCGCCCGCCGCCGCTCGTGCCGAAGCCGCTGGACGAGCAGACGCGCGAGCGATTGCAGTCGGAAGGAGTGGCGCGCCTCTACGCGCACGTCACGCTGGAAGCAGATGGCGAGCGGGTGCAGTGGCAGCTCGTCGGTCCGGACGAGGCCGATCCTGCGGCGGGGCGGCTCTCCATCGACTCGCCGCTCGGCCGCGCAATCCTGGGCAAGCGCGAAGGCGACGACGTCCGCTTCGTCCGCCCGAAGGGCGCCGTCGAATACGAGCTGGTGTCCGTCCGCTACTGACGAGAGCGACGCTCAGTTCGGATGCGCCGCGCGCAGCTCGGCCAAGGCGGTGAGAATCGCATCACTGAGAGCCGAAAGATCCTGGGCGCCGGCGGCGTCGCCGATCAATCCGACTCCGATGCGGCCGTCGTAGCTCAAGAGGGCGATGCCGAGCGACTGGGTGGCGGCGAGCGGAACTTGCGGGTAGCAGTGCAGCATCTTCTTGCCGAGGAAGTAGAGCGGAAACTGCGGTCCCGGCACGTTGGTGACGACGAGGTTGAACATGCGGGTGACCGCCTGGAGCCGGGCGGCCTGCGCGAGCAAGGTCGGCGGCGCGAAGTCGGCCATCCGCGAGAGGGCGTGAGCCGACATGGCCTGCCCGGACTCCTTCACCGCTTTCATCGCCTCGCGCACCTTACGGAGCCGCTCGACGGGGTTCGGCTCCGTCACCGGCAAGGGGCAGAAGACCGCCGTCACCTGGTTGCCGTAGGTTCCGTGCTCGGTCCGCATGCTCACCGGCACCAAGACGCGCAGGTCGGCGGCCGGCGGCTCTTCGCGATCCGCGAGCCACGTCCGCAGCGCGCCCGCGACCACCGCCAGCACCACGTCGTTGACGGTTCCGCCGAGGCGCGCGCGCACCTCTTTCACCTCCGCGAGCGGCAACTCCAGCATCTCGAAGCGGCGGTGCGGGCCGAGCGGCTTGTTGAGAGGCGACTCCGGCGCCTGGCCCATCGAGAACACGCCCAGGAGCGGCTTGAAGCCGGAGGCGACAGCGCCGAAGAGCTGCGCCACCTCGCTCTTCGGCTCGAGCGCCTCCCGCGCCATGCGCAACGGATGCGAGAGCTGCTCCTTCAGCGACGAGACGAGGAGGTCGGTGAGCGGCGGGGCCTTGCGCGGCCTCCACGGATCGACCGCCTCCGGCGGCGTCGGGTTCGGTTCGGCGTCGAGAAGGACCGTCGCCAGATCGACGCCGGAGACGCCGTCGAGCATGCAGTGGTGGGTCTTGGAGACCATGGCGAAACGCCCGCCGCCGAGCCCTTCCACCAGCCACAGCTCCCAGAGCGGCTTGTCGCGATCGAGCTGCTGCGAGAAGAGCCGGCTGACCAGCTTCTTCAGCTCCGCCTCGCCGCCCGGAGCGGGCAGGGCGGTCCGCCGCACGTGGTACTCGAGGTCGAACTGCGTCTCGTCAATCCACACCGGCCGTCCCTGCTTGAGCGGCACTTCCAGGACGCGCTGCCGGTAACGCGGCACCTGCGACAGCCGCGCGTCCACGAGCCGCAGCACGTCCGCGAAAGGCGGCGGCGGACCTTCGAAGACGGCGCAGGCGCCGACGTGCATGTGCGCGACGCGGTCCTCGAGGGCGAGGAACAACGCGTCCAGCGTGGAGAGGCGCTCGTACCAGGTCTCCATCATCCCTTTCGCGCGGCGCCGAGGCGGCAAAGGTCGCGCGTACGCCAGTCTACTCGCCCGCCCGGCGGAGTTGCGCGAGCGCCCGCGCCGGTGCATTCAACCACTCCTCATGACTGCCCAGAACCGCAAGCCGATGACGTTGACGCAGAAGATCCTCGCCGCCCATGCGAAGAACCTTTCCCGGCCGTGGGTGCAGGCGGGCGACGTCCTGCAGGTCACCGTCGACTGGACCATCGCCAGCGAATTGGCCTGGAACGGCATGGACCGCACCTACCAGCTCCTCGGGCGGCCGAAGCTGTCGAATCGCGACCGCTTCTTTCTCGCCGTCGACCACACCGTCGACCCGGTCACGCTGAAAGCCGACAAGCGCACGCAGAAGCTGGTCCAGCTCTCGCAGAACTTCGCCCAGGAGAGCGGCATCAAGCATTTCTACGACTCGAACCAGACCATCCTGCACACCAAGTTCTACCGGGACTTGGTGCGGCCGGGCGACGTCGTCCTGGGCGCGGACAGCCACACGTCTTCCCACGGAGGCCTCTCGGCCTTTTCAATCGGGCTCGGCGGTGCGGACATCGTGGTGGCGATGGTCTTGGGCAGCTCCTGGATCCAGGTGCCGGAGGCCATCGCGGTCGAATACAGCGGCGCGCTTCCGTTCGGCCTCGCCGGCAAGGACGTCATCCTCCGCACCCTGGGCGTCTTGAAGCGCAACACGGTGGCGATGGAGCGGTCGGTCGAGTACCGCGGCGAAGGGGTCAAGCACCTCTCCACCGACGCGCGCTTCGCCATCGCCAACATGACCGCCGAGTTCGGGGGCTTGAACGGCATCTTCGAGGCCGACGAGATCACCGCTGCCTGGCTCGCGGGCCGCGCCGATGCGGACGACCCGCTCGCGACGCAGCCGATGCGCGCCTACCGCGCCGATCCGGACGCGCCCTATGCCGAGAAGTTCCAGGTGTCGCTCGATGCGCTGGAGCCGCAGGTGGCGCTGCCGTTTTCGCCGGACAAGGTGACCTCCGTGACGCAGGCCGCGGGCACCGAGCTGCAAGGGCTGTTCATCGGCGCCTGCACCACCACTGAAGAAGAGCTGGTGATGGGCGCGTTGGTGCTGGAAGCGGCCGGCGTTTCACGCGCTCCCAACGACAAGCAAATCGTGGTGCCGGGCGACCTCACCATCCAGGAGAACCTCCGCCGCGCGGGCCTGTGGTCCATCTATGAGAAGGCCGGCTTCCGGGTCGATCCGCCGGGCTGCTCGATGTGCCTGGGCGTCGCTTCCCGCAAGGCGCTGCCGGGCGAGAAGTGGCTGTCGTCGCAGAACCGCAACTTCGAGAATCGGATGGGCGACGGATCGCTCGCGCACCTCTCCTCGGCTGCGACGGTCGCCGCGAGCGCGCAGTCGATGAAGATCTCCGATCCCCGGCCGCTCCTCGCGAAGGTCGATCAAGAGCGCTTCCGTCGCATCTTGGGTGAGCGCAAGCCGCGTAGGACGCCGGAAGTGCAGGTGATCGAGCCGGAGATCGCACAGGCGTCGGGAGCTTCGGCAGCGTCGGCCCGCCAGGGCAGGGCGGCCGACAAGCAGCGCGCCGGCGTGATCTCCTCGCGCATCCAGCGCTTCGCGGACAACGTCGACACCGACGCCATCATCCCGGGCATGTTCTGCCACCTGACCACGCTGCAGGACCTGGGCGCCAAGTGCTTCGCCATCGTGCGGCCGGATTTTCCGCAGAAGGCCGCGGCTGGCGCGCGGGTGGTGGTGGCCGGCGACGGCTGGGGCTCGGGCAGCTCGCGCGAGCAGGCGGTCCTGGCGCTGAAGGGCGCCGGCATCGAAGCCATCGTCGCCAAGAGCTACGCGTTCATCCACAAGCGCAACCTCGTCAACGAAGCGCTGCCCTTCCTGGTGGTCCACGACGCGCAGTTCTACGAGCTCGCCAAAGAGGGCGAGCCCATCGAGGTGGATCTCGCGCAAGGCCGGGTCACCGTCGCCGGCCAGTCGTTCCGCGCCGAGGAGCCGTCGAAGATGATCCAGGCCTTGAACGCCGAGGGCGGCATCGTCCCTGCGATCCAGCACCACGGCACGTCGGTCTTCGAAAAGCTCACCGCGTAGACCTGCATTCCGCGCGGCGAAAAAGATGCTGCGAAGCAGTGATCGCACGCGGCGAGAGCTGCGCCGAGGTCACACTGCGCTGGCGAGCGGAAGCGTCGCCGTGCAGGCCCGGCAGCGGTGCGCGCCAATCGGAATCGTCTCGAGGCATTCCGGGCAGTTCTTCGTGGCCGGCGGCGCCGCCACCGCCGGCTTCTCCAAAAACCACTTGGTGAGGAGGTAGACGACGGCAGCGATGATGAGGAAGTCGACGAATCGGCCGATCAGGTCGCCGTACTTGATCGCGTTGGTGCCGTTCAGGACGAGCTGAGCGTTGCGCCACTCGCCGCCGGGCAGGACCACTCCGATGATCGGCATGAGCACGTCGTCGACGATGCCGGAGATCACCTTCCCGATCGCGGCTCCGATGATGACGCCGATGGCCAGGGCAAAGGCGTTCTGCTTGAGAAGGAATTCGCGGAAATCCTGGATCTGTTTGGTCAAGGGCGCCCCCATGTGAGCTGGATCTCCGGCCACACTAGCGCCCCCTGAAGCTTACTGCAGCAGGTGCTGGTACAAATCCCAGATGCAGGTGCCGAAGTTTACCGGCGGCTCGCTCACCATCAACGACCCGTCGCGGCCGATGGAGCTGTTGCCACCGAGGGACGGTACGGCGAGGCAGCCGCACGATTTCCCCGTCGTCGCCGCGAGAACTTCGATGTTTCCCGCCGGGCATGGCCCTTCTCCGGCCCAAGCCGCATAGGCGCGTCCGCCGCGAGCCACGTAGAACACTTCGTCCGCGCGCGCTTGCAGCCAGGCCGGTAGGGGTCTCGACGTCGCCTGCCCGTCGGGAACGACGTACTGGTAATTGACGTCGCTGTACTTCACCCCTTGCGAACCCTCGTGGAAGCCGACCGCGACGCTCCCGTCCATCAGGAAGCGGATGACGGGCTTGGTAAAGTTATGGACCGGTCCGGTCAGCGCAAACCAGGCGGTCAACGCGGTACCGTCGCGCGCGATCCAGCGGCCCATCCACTGCGACGGTGGCTGCAGCACCATCACCAGCGCATGCCCCGACAGCGCCACACCGACGCCGCGCACATCGCGGTCCTCCGTGTCGATGACCACGTCGCCGGTCTCGGCGACGCCCGTCTTGTCGAACCGCTTGTACGTCGTCGTCGAGGTGCCGCTGGCGGTGTCGAAGACGTGCTTCGCGGTTGCCGTACCGCCCGAAGGATCGACGCCGGCCTCGGTGGACGGAGGACGGTTCGGGTCTCCCCGGGCGAGCGCGACGCCCGAGAGCTGGTTGCCGCCATGGTCGTAGCTGGTGATGGAGCTCGACTCGTCGATGCCGAAGACGGCGAAGGCGGTGAACCCGCTGGGCTGGCTGTAGACGTAGGTCGCGGTCTCGTCGCCACCGGGGATCTCTCGGCCGATGCGAACCGCCTGGCCGTTCTGGATGGAGAAGAATTGGTAGTCGGGGAACGTCGGTCCGCCTCCCGCGGTGTAGCCGAGGGCGAAGGTGCCGTCGCCGTCATCGGAGGTGGCGTCGAGGCATTCGTTCTGCGGCAGCGTCGCCTTGATCGCGGCGGGCAGCGCGGAAGGCAAGAGTCCCGCGCATTCGTCCGCGGACGGAGCCGCAGCGAAGGTCGCCGTCACCGTCTGGTCCGCGGCAAGGGTGACCGTGCAGCTCGTGCCGGAGCACGCGCCGGAGAAGCCCGAGAAGTTGGCGCCAGACGTCGGTTGTGCGGTGAGGGTGACCTGCGTTCCTTCGTCAAAGGTCGCGCTGCAAGTGGTGCCGCAGTTGATCCCGGCCGGCGCGCTCGTGACGGTGCCGCTGCCGGTCACCGAGACCGCGAGCGTGTGTCGCCGCGTGGGCGGGACCTGCACCGGTTCGGTGTCGGCGAACCCTACTGTTACGGCCGCATCGGCGTTCATCGTCACGCTGCAGCTTCCGGGTCCGTTGCACGCTCCTGTCCACTCTGGCATCGCGGCTTGTCCGGTCGCCGCAGCGGTGAGCGTGACCGTCGTCCCGGCCGCGAACGACATCGCGCAGACGCTGCCGCAATTGATCCCTGCGGGCGAAGAGGTGACGGTGCCGCTGCCGTTGACCGTGACGGTCAGGGTGAACATCTGCGCGGCCGGCGGAGGTCCGCCGCTGGCGGTGCCGGACGACTGCCCCTTTCCGCAGGCAAATCCAACCGCCAACAGCATGGCCGCCAATCGAACGCTTCGTCGCATACGGAACCCCCGGTATTCGACGCAATCTTGGTCGGCGGAGGTGGAGGCGGAAGGGCTGTCCGGCCTTCGGACAAGTGCTTGCCCGATCGGCAGCCGCGCTGGAGCGACCGCGGCGCGATACGGTTCATGTCACGCCGCGCTGGCCCGCTCAGGCCTTCGCGGCAGGAAGCTCGCGCCGCTCGAGCCGGTCGAGCAGATCCGCGATCTGGTTCAGCGCCACCGGCTTCACCAGGTGTTCGATGAACCCGAGCTTGCGGGAGCGCTCGAAGTCCGAGCTCTGCCCGTATCCCGTCACCGCCACGAACCGGATCCCCGGGCGCAGCGCCGAGAGCCTTCGCGAAAGCTCGTACCCGTCGATGACCGGAAGGCCCACGTCGACGATGCCGATGTCGGCCGGGAATTCCGCCACCGCTGCAAGCGCGGAGGGGCCGTCGTGGGCCTCGCGAACTTCGTACCCCAATTCGCGCAGCGACTCGCCGAGGAGCACGCGGGCATCCTCGTTGTCGTCGACGACCAAGACGCGCGACCGTCTCCAGACGCGCCGGGGCACGCGATCGGACTCCGCCGCCGCGTGGGAGCTCGCGTCGCAAGCGGGGAGCTCGACCGTGAATTCGGCGCCCTGTCCGAGGCCGTGGCTCTGCGCGGTGACGGTGCCGCCGTGCAGTTCCACCAAGGTGCGCACGATGCTGAGGCCGATGCCGAGGCCGCCTTGCGAACGATCGATGGTCTGCTGCGCCTGGATGAACAGATCGAAGATGCGCGGCAACAGCGCGCCGTCGATGCCGGCGCCGTTGTCGGTGATTGCGACGCTGACCCCACCGCTCTTGCGGGTGGCCTTGACCACGATGCGGCCGCCGCAGTCGGTGTACTTGGCGGCGTTGGAAAGCAGGTTGCAGAACACCTGCGTCAGCCGAGCGGCGTCACCGCTGACCACGAGACCCCGCGGCACGTCCACCACGACGTGATGGCGGCGCTCCTCCAAGAGCGGGCTCGACATCTCGAGCGCCTTTCCGAGCACGTCGGCCAGCTCCAACGGCTCGCGGCGAAGCTCCACCTGGCCGCGGGTGATGCGGGAGAGGTTGAGCAGATCCTCGACCAGCCGCACGAGGTGCTTCACCTGGCGTTCGATGACCAGATATTCGCGTCCGAGCGGGTCGCCGCGCAGCCGCATGAGCTGCAAGGCGGTGACGATGGGAGAGAGCGGATTGCGCAGCTCGTGGCCGAGCATGGCGAGGAACTCGTCCTTCGCCTTGTTGGCGGCTTCCGCCTCCCGCCGCGCCGCGTGCTCGCGTTCCTCGGCCAGCTTCCGGTCGGTGATGTCGCGGGTGAAGCAGCCGGTGTGGATGAACTGTCCGTCCTCCCGGTAGACGCTCGAATTGATCAGGACATGCCGGATGCTGCCGTCCTTGCAGCGCAGCCGCGCCTCGTGGTTGTGCAGCTTGTCGTCGCGCGAGAGCCGGACGAGGATTTGCGCGATGTTTTCCTCGTCGGCGTGGAACTCCGCGATGTGGTGCCCGATGTATTCGTCGGCGCGATATCCGAGCAAGTCCAGCTCCGCGCGATTCGCCCAGAGGATGGTGCCGTCGGCAGCCACCCAGTGCAGCCCCTCGGCGGCGTTTTCGAGATACTCGCGCAGGTGCGCCTCGCTGCGGCGGAGCTTCTGCTCGGACACGTGGAGGTCGTGGACGGTTTCGCGAAGCGCCTCTTCCAGCACCTTGCGCTCGGCCACTTCGCTTGCCAGCGCAAAGGCGCGCTGCTGCAGCATGCTGATCTCGCGCAAGCGATCGACGTCGTCTTCAGCGCGCGTTCTCCAGGCCTCCGTCGGCACCGCCCGGGTGTGGACGCGGCAGATCGCCTCGAAGCCTTTGGCGTCCGACTCCTTGTAGAAATTCCCCATCCGGTACGCGCAGAGAAGCTCGAACTCGTAGACGTTCGCCAGATCGTTCCAAAGCTCTTCCAATCGCACGGCCGCATGCTGGTTGCCCGCCCGCCAGAGCACGTCGACCATCTCTCCGTACGCGCGCACACGACCAGCGCCCACGGCGGCAGCGCGCTCGAGCACGGGGGCCATGGCCGCGCGGAAGCGGTCCCAGTCGGGCGCGCCGTCGTTCATGAACCTTGCCAGGGTTTCCTCTGCGTCGAGCATGATCAGGAGCTGCGAGTGGGAATGGGCGTCGACCGCGCAACCGCCGGCGCGGAGCTGCGTCACGAATCGCTCGCGATTGGCGCGGGTCGCGATCACCACCGCCGCGTGGCCGGACGAGAGGCCGGAACCGATGAAGTCCACCACCTGTCCGGCGAGGAAGCGCTCGTCCTCGTAGAACTGGACGACGTGCCGATGAGCGTGCGGAATGCTGGAGACTTCAACGCTTTCAACGGCTGACGTCATGCCCCAGCATAAGTGCGGGAGCCGCGCGGACTCGGGCGATCCGATTTCTTTCGGACGTAAACGATGACGACTGAACATCCGCGATCAAAACGATCGCGCGCGAGGCCGCTCATGTGCAGCCTTCCGGACCTCTCCCGCCGCGTCACTCCGCTTCGACGCCCGTCGCGACCACGAAGCGCGAGACCATGTTGTAGCCGGCGATGGTGCCGACGAGCTCCACGACCTGGTCGTTGGGCAAGACCGCGCGGATGCGTTTCATCGTCTCGGGCTTCACTTTCACCTCCCGGGTCATCTCGCGGGTCAACGCCAGCGTCGCCTTGCCGGCCTCGTCGAACGCGGAGTCGTCGCCCTTCTTCAGGGCCGCGAGCTGCGCCTGGGTGCCGCCGGCCTTCAAGAACTCCGGCTCGTGCTGCAGCCACTCGTAGTCGGCGTGATTCAAGACGCCGATGCTCATGATGGCGATCTCGCGCAGCATGCCCGGCAGCGCGAGCTTGCCGCGGATGGCGCCGAACATGGTGTTCCAGCCCTTGGCGAATTCGGGGCTGTTCAAGAGCATCCGATCGAGGTTGAGCAGCTTGCCGTTCTTGCGCCGCGCCTTGATCGATTGCACGAGGTCCTGCGGCGCTTTGTTCTCGTCTGCGTAAGGGATCATGGGTGCCGCCAAAAGCGCGCCCGGAAGCGCTGCCAAAAGAGGGCGTGGAAAAGCCGCCAAGCTCATTGCCACAATCAGGCCGCTCATTCTTTCACCACCCGCAGGATCAGGTCTTTGCGCGGCCCGCACTCGCCGCGGCCGTCGCAGTTGGAAGTGGTCATCCACAATTCTCCGTTCGGTGTCATGGCAATCTCCCGCAGCCGGCCGAGCTTCTGCCGGAAGTACACTTCATGCAGCGTGACCGCGCCGTTCTCGATCACCACCCGATGCAGTTGCTCGGCGCCGAGCGAGGCGACGAGGACGTTGCCTTTCCATTCCGGAATCGCTGTTCCGCGATAGACCGTAGCGCCCCCCGGCGGCAGCGCTTTCGGCTCGAAGCTGAGGAGCGGCGTCGTAAAGCCCGGCTTTTCTTCGCAACCGTAGATTTCCGGCCAGCCGAGGTTGTCGCCCTTGTGCGCGAGAACGACCCGGTCGTGGGTGTAGCGATGCATCTCGCCGCTCGGGCCGTGGTCGGAAATGACCAGCGTCCGATCGTCCAGCCAATCGAACCCTTCCGGATTGCGCACGCCCAAGGCCCAGAGCGGATTCTTGGGAATCGGGTTGTCCGAAGGTACTTCTCCGTCCGCAGTCAGCCGGAGGATCTTTCCGTTCAAGCTTCCTTTGTCCTGCGCGCGCGGGGGCTTCGTGCCGTCGCCGGTGCCGACGTAGAGCAGCCCGTCCGGGCCGAAGCGGATGCGCCCGCCGTCGTGATAGGTGGCGGCCGGAATGTTGGCGAGGAGCGTCTTCTCGCGCGTCGCGGACTTGTGATCGGCGGACAGCTTCCAGCGCGAGAGCTCGTTCGAAGGCCCGGGAACGGTCGAGTAGAGGAAGAGCTGCGAAGGCTCTTTCGGATTGACCGCGATGCCCAACAGGCCGCCCTCGCTGCTCTCGCCGGTCTTCACCGTCAACACCGGCTTCTCGACCAATTTTCCCTCGTGCAAGAGGCGCACGCGCCCCGGCCGCTCGCTGATCAAGACGTCGCCGCCGGGAACGAACGCGAAGCTCCAGGGAACCTCCAAGCCGCTCGCGATCGTCTCGACTTTCACCGGGACCTTGCCGTCCGGTCCCCACTTGTCGCTCGTTTCCAAGACGCACGCGGCGATGAGCGCGAGGACGATGTGCATGCGCGCGACGCTACCGCTCCGTCGGCAGAAAGCTTGTCTTTTCGCCCGCGCGTGTCAGCTTTGCTGCATGGCATCTACCAAGCAGAAGACGGCGGCGCGGAAAAACATCAAGAAGGCGACCGCGGCGGCGCGGCGCAAGAAGACCATTTCCAAGCTGCCCAAGAAGACGCGGACGGCGCTCGGCAAGCAGGCCAACAAGGTGAAGAAGGCGAAGCGGGGCTGACAAAGGCCAGGCGCGCGGCCAAGGAGCGACCCGCGCGCACCGTCGCGGCTGACGGCTTGCGCCGCTTGCGCTAGGTTCCGCGCCCCATGAACCAGCGCATCGCGGTCATTCCTGGCGACGGCATCGGCCCCGAGGTGGCGCGCATCGGCGTGCGCATCCTCGAGCAATTCAAGCTGCCGCTCACCTTCGAATGGTTCGACTTCGGGGCCGACCGGTACCTGAAGGACGGCACGATTTTGCCCCCCGGTTTCATGGACAAGCTGCGGAAGGAATACGCCGCGGTTTATTTCGGAGCGGTGGGCGACCCGCGCGTCCCGGGCAACGAGCATGCGAAGGGCATTCTTTTGGCGATGCGCTTCGAGCTCGACCTCTACATCAACCTGCGCCCGTGTCTCTTGTCCGACGACCGCCTCTCGCCTTTGAAGGGCAAGACCCGCGAGCACCTCAAGTTCGTCGTCTTTCGCGAGAACACCGAAGGCCTCTACACGGGCACCGGCGGCAACTTCAAGAAGGACACGCCGGAAGAAGTGGCGACCGAAGTCGAAATCAATACGCGCAAAGGCGTCGAGCGAATCTGTGAGGCGGCTTTCGCCTATGCGGAAGCGCACGCGCTTTCGAACGTCTGCATGGCCGACAAAGCCAACGTGCTGCTCTTCGGCCATGGCCTCTGGCGGCGCACCTTCGCGGAAGTGGCGAAGCGGCATCCGCGGATCAAGCCGAAGGCGATGTACGTGGATGCCTTGGCGATGGATCTCGTGCGCAAGCCGGAGGCGTACGAGGTCATCGTCACCAACAACCTGTTCGGCGACATCCTCACCGACCTGGGCGCAGCATTGACCGGCGGCTTGGGCATCGCGGCGAGCGGCAACATCCACCCCGGCAAGGTTTCGTTGTTCGAGCCCGTGCACGGCAGCGCGCCGGACATCGCCGGCAAGGGCCAGGCAAATCCGCTCGCGATGGCGCTGACGGGAGCGCTGATGCTCGAGCACCTGGGCCACCTCGAGCAGGCGAAGGTGCTCAACACTTCCGTCGAGGCGCAGATCCGCGAGGGCGCGCGCACGCCCGATCTTGTCCCGTATCTGGGCGGTCCTGCCGCGACCACGGAGCAGGTGGGCGAGGAATTGCTGAAGCGGGTGCAGAGCGCCCTGTAGCAGGCGCGTGGTCGTCGTCAGAGCGGTTTGGAGAAGACCCGCGGTCGGTCGTCAGAGCCGCTTGTAGAAGACGGTCGTCGCGCACAGCCGCCCGTCGGGAAAGTACGCGTAGTCGGGGATGACGCCGACCGCCACGGCGCCTTTCGCGAGATACAGCTTCTCGCCTGCGTCGCCGGTGACGGTGTCGAAGGTCAAGAGCGTCCTGCGCAGCGCGCGCGCCTCGTCGCAGATGGCCTCGAAGAGCTGGCCACCCAGACCGCGACGGCGAGCCCGCCTGTGCACGAGCATCTTCGCGAGCTCGGCGCGGTGCGGCTGGTTGGGCGGCGTCGCCAGGAGGAGCTGTGCGGTGCCGTCCACGCGCACGCCGTCGACGCCGGCCAGCACGATGCGCTGCGGGTCGGAAACCCAGCGCGCGAAATGCGCCTCCGCGTCCGAGCGGGAAAAGTCCGCCATGAAGCTGACCGACGCCCCCGAGGCCACCGCGTCGAGCAGCACTTCGGCGAGCGCGGGAACGTCCGCGGCAGTCGCTCTTCGAATCATCGCGCGAGTTTCGGTAAAAACGGTCCGCGAAGCCATGCGGTTGTCGAACTGGACTGAGCCGACCGCCTGGCGCTGGCAACCGGCGGGCGTTTCGTTATGCTTCTCGCCCCTTTTCCGAAGGAGCCATCCTCGATGAAGCCACTTCCCACCGAGCTCGTCTTCCTGGCAGCGAAGCGCACGCCCTTCGGCACCTATGGCGGAGCGCTCAAAGACGTGAGCGCGACCGACCTCGCGGTGCACGCGTCGAAAGCTGCGCTCAAGCAGTCCGGCGTCGCGCTAGAGGACGTCGACAACGTCGTCTTCGGCAACGTCATGCAGACCAGCGCGGACGCCATCTACCTCGCCCGCCACGTTGGGCTGAAGGCAGGCTTGCCGCAGGCGGTGCCCGCGCTCACCGTCAACCGCCTCTGCGGCTCGGGCTTCCAGGCCATCGTCGACGCAGCCTTGGAGATGCTCGCCGGCCACAGCCAGTGCGCGCTGGTCGGCGGCACGGAGAACATGTCGCAGGCGCCGCACGTCGCCCGCGGCATCCGCTTTGGCGTCCCCCTCGGCAAGGCCCCCAAGCTCGAGGACGTGCTCTGGGAAGGCCTGACCGACAGCTACAACGGCCTGCCGATGGCGATGACCGCCGAGAACCTCGCGGCGAAGTATTCCATCGGCCAGCGCGAGGTCGACGAGTACAGCGTGCTCAGCCAGAAGCGATTCGCGGCGGCGCAGGAGGGCGGCCGGCTTGCTGCCGAGATCGATCCCATCGACCTGCCCGGCAAGAAGGGGCAGACGGTCCACTTCGCCAAAGACGAGCACAACCGCCCCGACACCACCGTCGAAGGCCTCGCCAAGCTGCCCAAGGTGTTCAAGAAGGACGGCGTCATCCACGCCGGCGCCGCGAGCGGCATCTGCGACGGCGGCGCGGCGCTGGTCCTCGCGACTCGCGCCTTCGCCGAGAAGAAGGGGCTCAAGCCCATCGGCCGGCTGGTTGGGTGGGGCATCTCCGGCTGCGACCCGTCGATCATGGGCATCGGCCCTGCGCCGGCCATCCGCAAGGCGCTCGACCGGCACGGCGCGACCCTCAAGGACTTCGACCTCTTCGAGGTGAACGAGGCCTTCGCGCCGCAGTATCTCGCGGTCGAAAAGGAGCTGGGGCTTCCCCGCGAACAGACGAACGTAGACGGCGGCGCCATCGCGGTCGGGCATCCCTTGGCGGCTTCCGGCGCGCGCATCACCTCGCACCTGCTCTACGAGCTGAAGCGGCGGGGCGCGAAGCGCGCCATCGGCTCGGCGTGCATCGGCGGCGGGCAGGGCATCGCGGTGCTGGTCGAATCCGCCTAGCCGCCATGGAGCTCCTGCACGACTGGAATGAGAGCTCGCGGCTGGGGAAGCTCTTCGACGCGGTCGTCCTCGACGAGACCCTGCGCGACGGCATCCAGAGCCCGAGCGCGATCGATCCCAACATCGACGCCAAGATCGAGATCCTGCATCTGCTCGACGAGCTTGGTGTCGCGCAGCTCGATGTCGGGCTGCCGGGGGCCGGGGCGCACCAGCGGGCGGCGGTGAAGCGGCTCGCGGAAGAGAAGCGCGACGCGAAGCTCAACATCCGCTTGAACGTCGCCTGCCGCACGGTGGTCTCCGACATCGCTCCGGCGGCGGACATCCAACAGGAGACCGGCGTTCCGCTCGAGGTCTACGCGTTCATCGGCTCGTCGCCGATCCGCCAGTACGCGGAAGAGTGGGACCTGGGCTTCATCGAGAAGCAGAGCGTCGAGGCGATCAAGTTCGGCGTCGAGCACGGCCTGGAGGTGGCGTACGTCACCGAGGACACCACCCGCAGCCGTCCGGACGATCTGCGGCGGCTGTTCAGGAGCGCCATCGAGGCGGGAGCGAAGCGTCTTTGCCTGTGCGACACCGTCGGCCACGCCACCCCCGACGGCGCGATGGCGCTGGTGCAGTTCGCCGGGGAAGTGGCGGGACCGGGCATCGGCCTCGATTGGCACGGCCACAACGACCGCGGGCTCGCCCTCGCCAACGCGCTCGCCGCAGGGGCCGCGGGAGCCACGCGACTGCACGGCTGCGCTGCCGGCATCGGCGAGCGGGTGGGCAACACCGCCATCGACCAGCTCCTCGTCAACCTCAAGCTCTACGGCCACCCCGTCTACGGACCGCGCGACATGACGAAGCTCGTCCGCTTCGTGCAGCTTGCGGCGAAGGTCACCGGCCACAAGTTGCCGGTGAACTACCCGGTGGCCGGCGAAGACGCCTTTCGCACCGCCACCGGCGTCCACGCGGCGGCCATCATCAAGGCGCAGCGCAAGGGCGATCACTGGCTCGCCGACCGCATCTACTCCGGGGTTCCGGCGGGCGAATTCGGCCTCTCCCAGAAGATCGAGATCGGCCCCATGAGCGGGCTCTCCAACGTCAAGCACTGGCTCGCGCGGCACGAAATCCCCGCCGACGAGCCGCTCGCCAAAGCCATCCTCGCCCAGGCCAAGACCTACAGCCGCACCTTGACGGAAAGCGAAGTGGAAGAGATCGTGCAAAAGGCCCGCGCATGATCCCCAACTTTTCCGGCATGAAGATCTTCTCCACGACGCTCGCGCGTGATCGCGAGCACATGGGCGACAACATCACCCGCTGGCTGCAGGAGAACCCCCAGCTCGAGATCGTCGACAAGATCGTCACCCAGAGCTCCGACAAGGAGTTTCACTGCCTGACGATCACGCTCTTCTACCGCGAGCGCCCGCGTACTTGACCCGTTAGCTTCAACTTCATGAGCCCGCGCGGACAACAGGCGATGTCGTTCGGAGTCCCCCCGGTCACGCCGGGAGTGAAGTGGCTCGGCATCGCGACGCTCGTCCTCTCCATCGGTTCGGTGCTGGGCAGGACCGGCGAGGCGATGGGCAGCCTCTTCGTGTTCGTGCCGGCGAAGCTCGCGCACTTGGAGCTGTGGCGGCTCTTCACCTATTCGTTCCTCGATCCGCAGCCGCTCAACCTGCTCTTCTCGCTGCTCGGGCTCTGGCTCATCGGGGCGTCGCTCGAAGAGCGCTGGGGCACGCGCCGCTTCGTCATGTTCTACTTCGTCACCTCTGCCTTGGCCGCGCTCGCCACCTTCGCGGTGGGTCTGGTCGCGCCGTCGGTGATGGGCTTTCCCTACGCGGGAAATTGGGCCGCCCTGGAAGCGATGATCGCGGCGATGGCGGTCTTGATGCCCGACGCCACCTTCTTCCTCTACATCGTGCCGGTGCAGGCGCGCTGGATGCTGCCCATCTCCGGCGGCATCACGCTCCTCTACATGATCATGGAGGGCTGGCAGCCGTACCTGCCGCAGCTCTTCGGGCTCGGGGCAGGTGTGCTGCTCGCAGGCCGGCTGTCGCCCGGGCACTTCTGGCTGCGGGCGCGGGTGTGGTGGATCGACCGGCGGCTCCGGCGGAGCAACCTGCGCGTCGTGCGCGGCGTCGGCGGCGACGAGAAGCGGCCCGTCCGCGGCAGCGACAAGTACTTGCACTAAAGGTCGCGGATTTCCGTCGTCGCGTCGCGCGCCACGTAGATGCGCCAGGTGTTGGTGCGGGCCGCGTCCTGCGGCACCAGAAAAAACCCGTTCTTGTCTTCCGCGCCGTCGCGCTCGCCCTCGATGGTGCGGCCGTCGGCGAACGTCACCTTGACCTTGCCGTGCCCGCCGCGGCGCGGCGACTCGCCGGGCGGAAGCATGAAGAAGATCGCCTTCACGTCGTCATGCTGCACGTGCTCGCCGTCGCCGCCCGATGCCGACTCGAGCGCGAACGCGCGCTGCGACAGGTCGACGTCGCGAACGACTCCCCGCTTGGTGCTGCCGCCGCGGGTGTGAACCGCCACCCGGTGTTCGCCCGGGATGCGCAGTCCGAGCGGCTGCGGTTCTTCGTCGACGGCGAGTCCGAGCGGCTGCGGCTCTTCCTCGGCGTGGAGTGCGAGCGGCTGCGGCTCTTCGTCGACCGGGACCGGCAGATCGGGGTCCTCGAGCTCCTCTGCCGCCGGCAACTCGTTCTCGTCGTCGTCCGAGAGCGAGCCTCCGACCGGCACCGAGCCGAACAGCTCCTGCGCTGCGCCGGGCTCGGAGGGGACCGGCTCCGGCTCGCCTTCCATCTGCAAGAGCGTGGTGTTCGCGGACGTCCAGCCGGCGGGCTCGGGGGCGGCGGGCGGGGGAGCCGACCATTCCGGCTCCGCTGCAGGAGCCGCGGCCTCGGCAGGCGCGGTCCAGGCGGACTCGCTCGACCAGGTTTGCGCGGGTTCGGCAGGCGCGCCCCAAGCAGGCGCTTCGGCAGACGCGGCAGCGGGGGCAGGCGCGGACCAGTCCGGGCCTTTCGAGAACGTGCTCCAGTCGGCCGGTGGTGGTTCCGAGGCGGGGACCTCGTCCTGCGGCTTCAGCTCGACCGCCGGCTCTTCGACGATGGGTTCGGCCGTCTCGATTTCGCTCAGCAGCGCAGCTTCATGCGACTGCGACGGTTGGGTCGACGAGTCGGAGTGCGCGGTCACCGCGTCCCATGCCGCATCTGCGGCGGCATCGGCGGGCGCAGCGTCCCAGGCGGCGTCCGTCGCTCGGTCGGCGGGCTGCGCGGACTCCACGGCATCGCAGGCCGCATCCGCAGCGCCCTCGACCGGCTCCGCCGCCGCCTCGGCTGGCTCCGCCTCGTCGTCCTCGTTCAGCTCGACGATCTCGTCCTCGTCCACGTCCGTCCCCGCCAGAGGAGCGAAGGCGGTTGCGGGCGCGAGCGGCGTTCCCGGTGCGAACGGCGCTGGGGGCGCGAAGGCGAACGGATCGGGCCCGGCTCCCTCGGCCGCCGATGGCGGAGTGGACTGCGGCGCCGGCTGGAGCGGCTCGGGGGGCACCGGCTGGAGCGGCTCCGGGGCCGTTGACTGCAGCGGCTCCGGGGGCGCCGACTGCAGCGGATCCTCGCCCGCCGCACCCCACGCATCGGGCGCGTCCGCCACCTCGGCCGGGGGCTGCGCCGAAAGCTCCTCGAGCGGCCTCGCCGGCCGGGCCGTCTCCGCCTCGACGAAGAGCGGCTGCGGAGCGGGGAGGCCGTGCGCGCGCGAAGGCCCCGGCAGCCCTTCGGACCAGTCTCCAGCGAGGGGGTCGCGCTGCTCGGAAGACGGCATTCGGTCGGCCATGCTTGCGCGCATCCTTGTTTTTGACGGCCGGAGGATAGTAGACGCCGCCCCGCGCGTTATACCAGGGCCCGATGCCAAATCTCGTCCAGCTTGGCGGCCGTAAAGAGCCGCGGCTCTGCCTGCCCGTCTCGCTCGACGAGGCGAAGGCGCGCGGCTGGGCGCAGCTCGACGTGGTGCTGGTCAACGGCGACGCCTACGTCGACCACCCCACCTTCGGCGTTCCGCTCATCGGCCGCCTCCTCGCGTCCCGCGGCTACAAGGTCGGGATCGTCTCGCAGCCGCGCTGGGACGAGGCGAGCGGCCTGCAAGACTTTCTCGCCTGCGGCCGGCCGCGCCTCTTCTTCGGCGTCTCCAGCGGCAACATGGATTCGATGGTCAACCACTACACGCCGGGCAAGAAGCGCCGGCCCTCCGACGCGTACACGCCCGACGGCGCTGCCGGACGCCGCCCGGATTACGCGACGGCCGTTTACGCGCGCAGGCTGAAGAAGCTCTTTCCGGACGTGCCGGTGGTGATCGGGGGCGTCGAGGCGTCCCTGCGCAGAATCGCGCATTACGATTATTGGAGCGACCGCGTCCGCCATTCCATCCTGGTCGACTGCCCCGCCGACCTCCTCGTCTACGGAATGGGCGAGCAGCCCATCTTGGACATCGCCTCGCGGCTCGCCGGCGGCGAGGACATCTGCGGCCTGACCGATGTGCGCGGCACCGCGGTGCGCTTCACCGACGACAAGGAGCACTCCTGGCGCTACCTCGCGGGGACACGCGATCGCGAAGAAGTGCAGCTCCCTTCCTACGAGGAGATCTGCGCGGACAAGAAGGTGTACGCGGAGTTTTCGCGGCTCTATCACTTGGAGCACAACCCGGACAACGCGCGCATCCTCGTCCAGCGACATGGGCGCGAAATCGTCTACGTCAATCCGCCCGCCATTCCGCCTTCGACGGAGCTGATCGACGCCGAATACGAATTGCCGTTCACGCGTCTTCCGCACCCGATGTACGGCAAGGCGAAAATCCCCGCTTGGGAACAGATTCGATTTTCGGTCACCATCATGCGCGGCTGTGCGGCGGGCTGCAGCTTTTGCTGCATCACCGAGCACCAAGGGCGTGACGTGGTCTCGCGCAGCGAGGCGTCGGTGCTGCGCGAGATCGAGGGACTCAAGGAGATTCCCGGCTGGACGGGCGTGGTCAGCGACATCGGCGGCGCCACCGCCAACATGTGGCACATGGCCTGTACCGACGACGAGTGGCACCAAGCCTGCCGCCGCGCGTCCTGCGTCTATCCGTCGGTGTGCGAGAAGTTCGGCACCGACCATGGGCCATTGATTCAATTGATGAAGAAGGCTCGCGAGCTGCCGGGGGTGAAGAAGGCCCTCGTCGCGAGCGGGGTGCGCTACGACCTGGCCTTCGAAGACGAAGAGCACGGCGACGAATACATCCGCGAGCTGGTCGCCAACCACGTCGGCGGACATTTGAAGATCGCGCCCGAGCACATCTCGCCCGGAGTGGTGCGGGTGATGAAGAAGCCCGGCAAGGAGATGTTCGTCCGGTTCAAGGAGGCGTTCGAAAAGGCCTCGGCGGAGTCGGGCAAGGAGCAGTACCTGATCCCGTACTTCATCTCCGGCCACCCGGGCTGCGAAGTGAAGGACATGGTCGAGCTGTCGGATTACCTGGCCGAGAACGGCTGGCGCCCGCAGCAGGTGCAGGACTTCACCCCGACGCCGATGACTCTCGCGACGGACATGTATTACTCGGGCTATCACCCGAATACCGGGAAGCCCGTGCACGTCCCACGCGGCGCCGACGAAAAGGCAATGCAGCGCGCTCTCTTGCAGCCGCACTTGCCCCAATACCGCGACATCGCTCGCAAGGCGCGCGAACAGGCCGGGGCCGCGCCTCCACCGAAACGGAAGGCGCCGCAGCAAGCCAAGGTCCGCCCCAGCGACTCATTCGAAGAATGATCAGCGGAGCGGTGTCAATTCGTCGAGAAGCTGTGACGCCGCCACCGCGCGGATTCCTTTTGCCAGCGGATAGCTATCGGTTCCGGCGTGGATCACGTCCAGGGAATCCAGTTTGAGATCCTCCATTGCGATCCGCATCGACGGCGTCACGGCCGGTGCGGAAGTGCGCTTGAATTCGAAGCCCTTCCGCGCCGCACCGCGGACGATCAGCAGATCGAGCTCGGCACCTGCGTGCGTCGCCCAGAAGAAGCACTCCTCCGGCCTCGCTTCGAGCCGGTCGACGACCTGGTTCAAGCAGAATCCTTCCCACGACGCCCCGAGCTTCGGGTGCATCTCCAGGGCGGCAAGCGAAGGGATGTTCAGCAAGGAGTGCAGGATGCCGCTGTCCGCGACATAGACCTTTGGCGCTTTGACCTGCCGTTTGGAGATGTTTTCGTGCCACGGAGGAAGCTGCCGAACCACGAAGGTCGCCGAGAGAAGATCCAGGTAGTGACGAACGGTCGTGTCCGCGACGCCAAACGACCGGGCGAACTCGGACGAGCTCCAGATCTGCCCGTGGTAATGCGCGAGCATCGACCAGAAGCGCCGCATCGTCCGGCCGGGGATTCGCACACCCAGTTGCGGCAGGTCTCGCTCGAGAAAGGTCGAGACGAAGTCTTGCCGCCACCGCAGGCTGTCCGCGCGCGAGCGCGGCGTGAACGACCGGGGGAAACCGCCTCTTTCCCAGAGCCTGGGTAACCGCTCCGCGCCTACCTCGTCGAGAGCGAAACCGTCCAGCACGTGAAACGCGATGCGGCCCGCGAGCGACTCCGACGCCTGGCGAAGAAGGTCGCCCGACGCGCTTCCGAGGACGAGAAAACGGGCGCCCCGGGGTCGATCGGCAAGGACGCGCAGCGACGGAAACAGCTCGGGACGCCGTTGGATCTCGTCCAGCACGACGAGTCCCCGCGAGTCCGCCAGTGCGAGCATCGGGTCGGCCAAGCGGGCAACGTCGCGCGGATCTTCCAAGTCGAAGAACGAGGACGCACCGCCGAACGACGCGGCGACGGTTTTCGCCAGGGTCGTCTTGCCGACCTGTCGGGCTCCCAGCAAGGCAACCACGCGGTTGCGCCTGAGCAACTTCGAAATCTCGCTCGCGTGGCGCTGGCGCCCAAGCTTCATGGCTCCACAAGCTACCTTGAAATCTCGGTGGCTGTCACCGAATTTTCAAGGTACGCCCCATCGACGACAGTCGAAGGGAGGTCACTTCGATGACGAAGGAGGATTTGCCTCTGCCCCCGTCACGATGCGCGTCGTGTCGCCCGTCAGGGGAGGCGGTGGCGGCAAGATGCGGACGGGACCTCGACCGGGCGCCTGCGCGGCCACGTCACTTTTTTCGGTCTGCGGGACGCAGACCGGGTGGTCGGATGAGTTGTCGCAGACCTGCCGCGGCGATTCGCACAGACCGGTGTTGGAGTTGCAGACGAGGTCGCCGGTGCACGTCGCGATGCAGCCGCCCGCCTTGCGGTTCATCGCCGCCATGCCGCCCGCATAGCCCGTCGTCACCGCCGCGCCGATGGCCACTGGCGCGACGCAGCTTGCTTGCAAGACCAGGATCGCGAGCCAGCGCATGAACCGCATCATAGCGCGACCTGGCCCGGACAGAGCTCAGGGCATCTCGGCTAGCGGCTCGCTGATGGGTGCGTCGCTCATCGTCGCTCTCGTGCGATTGCCCGTGCGATGGCCTTCGCTTCCTTCGCGATCTCGCGCAGCATGCCCGTCGGCGACACATGGAATCCGCAGAAGTACAAACCGGGCGCGGCCTCGCGGCCGCTCGTCCGCGGCGTCCCGTCCTCGTCGAGCACCTCCGCGCAGTCGAGAAACTCCTGCACGAGCGGCCGGAATCCGGTGGCCAGCACGACGGCGTCGAAGTCCGCCGCTGCATCGTCGGAAAAGACGACACCCGTCCGCGTGAACCGCTCGACTCCGGGCCGCAGCATCAAATGCCCGTCGCGAATCAGCTTCATCGTCCCAATGTCGAGGAGCGGAATCTTCCCGTGCCGGTTGATCTGCACCGCGGGCCCGTAGGGCAGCTTGCGGAAGCCGAGCTTCTCGATGTTTCCCACCGACAGCCGCAAGAGCGGCGCCGAGAGCGCATCGGCGATGCGAGGCGGAAACAGGTCCATGGCCAGCCCGACGGCGAGGATGGGCAGGCCGAAGAGATCGCGCGGAATGACGTTGACCGCGCTGCGCACGGAAAGCTCCGCCTTCGCCTCGTTCTCGTGCAAGTCGATGGCAATCTCGCCGCCGGAATTGCCGAAGCCGATGACCAGCACCCGCTGCCCGCGAAACGGAAGGCCATTGACGTAGGTCGAGCTGTGCAGCACCGGTCCCTGGAAGGACTCCTGACCGGGCCACGCCGGCTGGTAAGGCACGCGCGTATTGCCGGTCGCGATGACGACGTTGCGCGCGGTCAGCCGCTCGGTCTCAGTCTCCACCTGCCACCCGTCCGTCCCGCGACGGATGCGCTTCACCGCCACCGACAGCTCTGGCCGCAGCTCGAGCTTGCGCGCGTATTCTTCGAGATAGGCAATCATCTGCTCGCGCGACGGATAGCGGGGAAAGTCGCTCGGCATGGGAAAGCCGGGCAGTCCCGAAAGACCTTTCGTGGTGTGCAGGTGAAGCCGTTGATAATGGCCTCGCCATGCGGCGCCGACGTGCGGCGCCTTGTCGAAGAGCCGGTACTCTTTGCCGGCCGCGCGCAGCGAGGCCGCGGTGGCGAGTCCGGCCGCGCTCGCGCCAACGATGATGGTGTCGTGCATGCGCGCGCGGAACTTAGCGCACTCCGCGGAGCGCGGCCGCGCTTCTCCTTTTGACAACCTGTCGCCTGCACCGGAGGGGAGCGCAGGACAAAGTGGCACGTCGCCTTCATTGCTCACTCTGGTCGGTGCTGGCGCGCTGCTTGCTAGCTCGCAAGCCAGGAGGGGAGCTCATGAACAAGCTTTTGATCATTGGATTGCTCTGCGCCGCGGGCGCCAACGCAAACGACCGGTTCGGTTCCAAAGGAACGATTTCTCCCAGCGGTTCGGTAGGCGCCCATTACAGCTCGACACCTGGCAGCGCGGCCTTCTCGGCAACGAGCGATTATGGAGGTTCGCTCGACCCCGGAGTCATGTACTTCGTCTCCGACGGATTGGCGCTGGGCGGCGTCCTTCACCTGTCCTACGACTCGCTCGGCATCAGCGGGGCGTCTTCCCGAATCGCCGACCTCGGCTACGGCATTGCACCAGCCATTGGTTACAATCTCTGGGTCGGCAGCACGGTTTCGCTCTTTCCCCAGGTTTCGGTGCGATTGTCCTGGGACCGGTTCATCAGTGAAGCCAACTTTTTGCCGTCTCACCTCGTCACTTTCCAAGCCTTCGTTCCCGTGCTGTTCCATGTGACGCCGCATTTCTTCCTCGGAGCCGGACCTGCGCTCTCGCGCGACCTCGCGAATCGGGCGGGCGCCCTCGTCAATGTGTCCTCGGGCGGTCAGGGTATCGTGCCCGTTGAAGTATCGCTCAACACGACCCTCTCGCTGCAGTCGGTCATCGGCGGCTGGTTCTGACGCTCGTCGATCTCCTTCCCTGACCGTCAGGGCACACCCAAGAGAGCGCGCACTTCCGCGATGCGCTTTCCAGAAAACCGCTGCTGGTAGAGGGCGGCCTCCGCGAACGACCGGCTGAACATGCGGTCGATGTAGAGCGTGCCTTCGAGGTGATCGAATTCATGCTGGAGGATCCGCGCCGGCCAGCCGCGCGCCCGCATCGTTTGCGGCTGTCCGCGCTCGTCGAGTCCGCTGACCTCGACCTCGCGGTACCGTTCGACGTAGGCGACGAAGCCCGCGACGCTCAGGCAACCCTCGAAGAAGCCCACCTTCTCCTCGCCGATCGGCTTCAGCACAGGGTTCACCCACACCCGCAGCGACAAAGGCGTCCGCTCGCGCTCCGCCAGCTCTTCCGCGCCGAGGTCGGCCAGATATTCGGCCGGATCCTCCATCACGAAGACACGCAGCGGGACGCCGATCTGCGGCGCGGCCAGCCCGACGCCCGGCGCTGCGCGCATGGTGCGCACCATGACCTCGATCAATTCCTGGAACTGCCGCGAGCCGATGCCGGCGGGGTCGATCTCGTGGGCGGGCTCGCGCAGGACGGGGTCGCCGGTCTGGACGATCTCGGCCACTGGCTCGGTGACGGGTGCGTCAGTCATCGTCCCTCTTGTACGATAAGCACGACGCATGAACCACGAGCCTGGCCGAGGGCGGGCGCCGCATCCCGCGCTGTTCGGCATCCTCATCCTGCCCTTCGGGGCGGCGGTCGGCTTCCTCCAGGTGGCCGCGCCGTGGTGGTTCGCGCGCGCCGGGCTCTCGCTCGCGGAGATCGCTGCCATCTCCTCGCTCTCGTTTTTGCCCCACGCCTACAAGATTTTCTGGGCACCGCTCATCGACTTGGGTCCGCACCGCAAGGCCTGGTACCTGGCAGCGTCGGTCGCTGCCGCTGCGCTGCTCGCGATCACCGCCATGGTGCCCGCGCCCGGCCAGCACGTCGCCCTGATCTCGCTCCTGCTCACGCTCTCGCAGGCGGCCGCCGCCACCTCCTCGGCCGCGCTCGATGCGCTGATGGCCCTCTGCTCCCGCGACGAGGACAAAGGCCGCGCCGGCGGCTTCTACATGGCGGGCAACGTCGGCGGCACCGGCGTCCTTGGGGCGGCCGCGATCTGGCTCGGGGAGACGTTCTCTGCCCGCGCCGCCGGAGGCTTCACCGCAGCGGTCGTCATCCTGAGCGCGCTCCCGGTGCTCACGCTCGTCGAGCCGAAGGACCGCCTGCAGACGGGAAGCCTCACGCTCGCGCTGTGGAAGCGGGTCAGCGACATCGGCCGCGATCTCTGGGCGACCGTTCGCAGCCGGGAAGGGATCACCGGGCTCATCATCGTCGCATCCCCGGTCGGCTGCGGCGCGCTCACGAATCTCTTCTCGGGGATGGCCCCCGACTACGCGGCCCCGGCGAGCACGGTTGAGCTGGTGAGCGGCATCGGCGGCGGCATCGCCGGCGCGGTCGGGTCGGTCCTCGGTGGGTACCTCGCCGACCGCATCAATCGCCGCGTCGCGTATTGCGTCGCGGGCGCGGTGACCGCGCTGTGCGCCTTCGCCATGGCGGCCGCGTCGATGACGCCTGCGACGTACACCTGGGGAACGCTCGCCTACAGCTTCGCCAACGGAGTCAGCTACGCAGCGTTCGCCGGGCTCGTCCTGGAGATCGTCTCCCACGGGGCGGCGGTGACGACCAAGTACACGTTGTTCACCGCCATCTCGAACCAGGCCATCAGCTACTCCACCTGGCTCGACGGCCGCGCGAGCACGCGCTTCGGCACCCGCGGCTCGGTCGCCTTCGATGGAGTGCTGACGTTCGCGGGTATCGGCGTGGTCGGCTTGATGCTGCTCCTGGGCCGGAAGAAAAGGATCGCCTGACATCGTGTTGGCGAGGTGGCGCGGTCAATCCGCATCGCGCCTGGCCAGGAGCAAATCGAGCTTCGACGACAAGTCTTCGTTCCGGGCAAAGCCGCGGTCGGAGATCAGCGTCAGCCGCCGCCGGACGAGCTCCAGGTCGAGCGTCACATTGACGCGCAAGAGACCCAGAGCGTCGTCCCAATCGCGTGCCCGGCCCTCCCGCGCGGCCAAGAGCTTCATCGCGAGCAGATCCTCCGCAATTGCGACCGGGACCGGACCAATCGGATCGAACGCCACCGCAGTGGCCGCCGCGACGATCTCCGGCTCGATGCCGCAGCTCGCCGCCAGCAGATCCACCCGAAACGTCATTGGCGATTCCAGCCGTACCACCGCGAGGCGCTTGCGGGCCTCCTGCTCTACCGTCGCGACGGGTCGATAACCGGCCGTGGCAAGATCCGCGACGAGGCTTTCGAGCTCCATGTCGTCGGCCACCGCCACAGCGAGATCGACGTCGCGCGTGGTGCGGACCTCTCCCCTCACCGAGACGGCGAGGCCACCGACCAACGCGAAACGCTTTCTCCGCTTGCTCAGCTCGGCGGCGACGTGTCCGAGGGCTTCTTCCGGCCGCAGATCAGTCATCGGACAGGAGCCACTCCCGCACCAGGCGATCGATCTCCGACTCCGACGCTTGCGGATTCCTCGAGCGTAGGCCCGCGCGCTGGAGGCGCACCGCGGCGCGCATCATTTCCAACGCCTGGCTCGCCTTCTCCTCGGGCGTCGCGCGACGCGCTTCTTCGATGTCATCGCGTCGCAAGGGATCCATGACGAGAGTATAGCGAAGGTCGACGTCGATGCCCCGCGAACCGAGCCGAAATGACGTCAGCGTCGGACGAGCGCTGCGCCGGCCGCGACGAGCGCGGCGCCGAGCAGCCGCGAGAAATCGACGGGCCGCCGGGTGAGGCCGACCAGCGCGAAATGGTCGAACACCAACGAGGCCACCATCTGGCCGAGCACGAAGAGCGCAAGCACTTGCGCCGCACCCATCCGCCGCACCAGCAGGATGATGATCACGACGTAGACAGCGCCCCAGAGGCCGCCGGTCCAGCCGAGGAACGGCGTTGCCCGCGCGGTCGCGGCCGAGACGAGCGGCTCGCGCACGGCGATCAGCACGGCCGCCATCACCAGCGTGCCTCCGGCATAGCTGACGAACGCAGCCCAATAGGGCGACCCGAGCGACGCGCGCAGGGCAGCGTTGACGGTGGACTGCATCACGAAACTTGCTCCGGCGAGGACCGCGAGGAGCGCCATTCCAAAAACCGCGACGGGCTGGGACATGCTCCGATTGTACGGATTTTCAAGGTGCTGCGCGGCGGTCTTCGATCAGCGACACCACTGCCTTCTCCGCGATCATCACCGTCGGCGAGGCGGTGTTGCCCGCGGTGATGGTCGGCATGATCGAGGCGTCGATCACCCGCAAGCGCCGCACTCCGCGCACCCGCAATTGCGTGTCCACGACCGCGGTGGCGTCATCCGCGCGGCCCATCTTGCAGGTGCCGATCGGGTGGAAGATGGTCGTGCCGACGTTCCCCGCAGCCGTCACCAACTCCTCGTCGCTCTGGAACTGCGGCCCCGGGACGAACTCCTCCGGGTGGTACTTCTGCATCGTCTGCGTCTGCGTGATGATCCGCCGCGTCAGGCGAAGCGAATCGACCGCCACCTTCTGGTCTTCGGCGGTCGACAGGTAATTGAGGCGGATCTCGGGCGCCGCGCGTGGGTCCGCCGATTTCAGCCGCACGTGCCCGCGCGAAGTCGGTTGCAGGTTGCAGACGCTGACGGTGAAGGCCGGAAACGTGTGCAGCGGATCGCCGAACTTGTCGAGCGAGAGCGGCTGGACGTGGAACTCGATGTTGGCGAATGGCTGCGAAGGATCCGACCTCGTGCACGCCCCCATCTGCGACGGCGCCATCGTCAACGGCCCCGTCTTCATGAAGAAGTATTCGAGGCCCATCTTGGCCTTGCCGAAGAAGCGGTGGAAGAGCGTGTTCAGCGTCAGCACGTTCTGCACTTTGAAGGCGGTGCGAAGCTGCAAATGGTCCTGCAGGTTGCCGCCCACGCCCGGCAGGTCGTGCACGACGGGAATGCCGTGCGATTGAAGATGAGCTCCCGGCCCGATGCCGGAGAACTGCAGGATGTGCGGCGACCCGATCGATCCCGCCGCCAAGAGCGTCTCGCGCCGCGCCTCGGCAAAGACAGTGTCCTTGCCTTGATAAAACTCGACGCCCTGCGCATCCGGCCGGCCGTCCGCCGCGCGTCCCAGCCGCAACCGATGCACCGGCGCGTTGGTCAGCACGGTCAGGTTCTTGCGCTTCTTGACCGGCCTCAAGAACGCCGTGCTCGCGCTGCAGCGCACGCCGCGCCGCTGGTTCACTTCGAAGCGCGAGCTGCCTTCGTTGTCGCCGCTGTTGAAGTCTTCGATCTTCGGAATGCCCACCTCTTCCGCCGCGTCCCGGAAGGCGTCGAGGATTTCCCAGGAGAGCCGCTGCCGCTCCACCCGCCATTCGCCGCCGACCCCGTGGGTGTCGCTCGCGCCGCGCCAGTAATCCTCGGTGCCTTTGAAGATGGGCAAGACATGCTCCCATCGCCAGCTCGAATCGCCCGAGAGCCGCGCCCACTCGTCGTAGTTGCGCGCCTGACCGCGCATGTAGAGCATCGCGTTGATGGAGGTGCAGCCGCCCAACACGCGCCCGCGCGCATAGCCGATGCTGCGGCCGTTCAATCCCGCGTCGGCTTCGGTGCGGTAGCACCAGTCGGTCTTCGGGTTGCCGATGCAGAAGAGATAGCCGACGGGAATGCGCACCCAGATGCCCTTGTCGACGCCGCCGGCCTCCAGCATCAAGACCGAGATCTTCGGGTCGGAGGTGAGGCGATTGGCGAGGACGCAGCCTGCGGTGCCGCCGCCGACGATCACATAATCGAACGAACCAATCGTCCTCACGGCTTGTCCTTTCTCGTCGTCCGCGCGCCCGGCGCCTTCGACGCGCGCTGCGGCATCTTCTCTTCCAGTTCTTCGATGGTCTTCGGCCAGTCGTCGTGCAACAGCCGCGCGAGGCTGCGGTCGCTCAAGAGCCGCCCGCCAGTCTGGCAGCGCGGGCAATAATTGGTTTCGGTGTCGTCCGCGTAAGCGATGCGCTGCACGGCCGTCCCGCAGACCGGGCAGGGCTCCTTGTACTTTCCGTGCACCGCCATCTCCGGCCGGAACGCGGTCACCTTTTCGGGGAACTTGCCGCGCGCTTCGGCGACGAACCGGTCGGTCCACTCACGCAAGACCGTTTGGGTCGCGTCGTAGAGCGTGCGCGCGTCTTCGGCGGTGAGCCTCTGCGAGAGCTGCGCCGGCGAGAGCTTCCCGCGGTGCAGGATTTCATCGGAATACGCGTTGCCGATTCCCGAGAAGAGCCTGGGATCCGTCAGCGAGCGTTTCAAGGTGTGATTCTCGCGCCGCAGCGCCTCCTCGAACTGCGCGAAGGTGCTCTCCAAGGGCTCGATGCCGCCGCGCTGGAATTCGTCGAGGGAGCGAGCGAGGTGGATGGACGCGCGCTTCTTCGGCGACGCTTCGGTGAGGAGCAGGGTGCCGTTGTCGAAATCGAAGGCGGCGAGGCCGAGCTTGCCAGGCACCTTCGCTTTCAGCTCGTCCGACCATTTGAAGCGGCCGGCGATCATCAAGTGAATCACCAGGTAGAGGCCGCTCTGCAGGTCGAAGACGATGCGCTTTCCCAGCCGCGAGACGCGCACGATCTGATCGCCTTTCAACGAGCTGATCGGGGGATCGAACGTTCGCACCACGAACGGCGAAGTCACCCGCACGCCCAAGATGGCGCGGCCGCGCACCCGCGACTCGAGAGCGACCACGTAGGCGGTGACGTCAGGGAGCTCGGGCACCCAATTCCACCAATTCGAAGACGTACCCGTCGGGGTCTTCGAAGTCGCGGCTGCGGCCGCCAGGGATCTCGTGCGGCGGCCCCAACGCCTTTGCGCCGTGGCGCAGGACCAGGGCGCCCATCTCGTCCAGGTTTCCCACCTGGATGCCCATCACCGGTCCGCCGCGCTCGTAGCCGCGCTTCTCCAGCGCTTTGGGAAAGAACACCGCGTGCAGGGCGAGCGAGAGCCCGGGCCGGAGCGTCAGCTCGACCCAGCCGGGAGCGACCGACTTCTGCGGCAGCCCGACGACGTCGGCCCAGAAGCGCCGCGAGGTCTCGAGGTCCGGCACCTGCAGCGTGATCCAACAGAGTTCTTGCACGGCTGCGTCTTATAGCAGCCGCGGTCGGAAGCGAACCGTCCAAAACGTCCCGGCATCGCAAGAGCCATGAAGATCGTGGTGGCGGGATCGAGCGGCTTGATTGGCACTCGCTTGATGGAGGAGTTGCGCAAGCGGGGCGACGAGGCGATGCCGCTGCCGCGCTTCGGGACGGCGCCCTGGGAGGTGGAAGGCGCGGATGCGGTGGTGAATCTCGCCGGAGCCAGCGTCGCGGGCAAGCGGTGGTCCCCCTCGTACAAGAAGGAGATCCTGGACAGCCGCGTCCTCTCCACCCGTGCTCTCGTCGAGAGCATCGCGCGCGCCACTCGCAAGCCGCGCGTCCTCGTCAACGCCAGCGCGGTCGGCTACTACGGCGCCCGCGCCGACGAGCTGATCGACGAGAGCGCAGGACCCGGCTCGGACTTTCTCGCCAGCGTCGTCAACGCCTGGGAAGCGGAGGCGCAAAAGGCGACCGTGCGCTCGGTGCAACTCCGCACCGGCGTCGTCCTCTCGAAGACCGGCGGAGCGCTGGAGAAGATGGTGCCGCCCTTCAAAGCCTTCGCCGGCGGACCGATCGGAAGCGGCAAGCAGTGGCTGCCCTGGATCCACCTGGACGATGAAGTCGCTGCCATCCTCTTCTGCATCGACGAAGACCTGGAGGGGCCGGTCAACCTCACCGCGCCGGAGCCGGCGACCATGAACGACTTCGCGAGGGCGCTTGGCCGCGCGCTTCGCCGGCCGTCCTGGGCCAGGGTCCCGGTCGCAGCGCTGCGCCTCGCGGTGGGCGAGTTTGCCGAGGCGCTCCTCACCGGGCAACGCGCGGTGCCGAAGAAGCTGCTCGATGCCGGGTTTCGCTTCCGCTTCGCGCAGGTGGACGCGGCGCTCGCCGACTTGTTCGGGCGCTGAAACAGCCAGCCCGTTCCGGCGCCGGGCCTTAGAGGTGAAGCGCACTTCGCGCTGCGATCCGTCGGCCGTCTCGGCTATCCTCCGCGCGACATGCCCGCCGACTTCGCGCACCTGCACCTGCACACGCTCTACAGCCTCCTCGACGGTGCCATCCGCCTCCCAGACCTGATGAAGTCGTGCTCGGAGACGGGCATGAAGTCGGTGGCGGTCACCGACCACGGCAACATGTTCGGCGTCGTCAACTTCTACCAGGAAGCAAAGAAGCACGGCATCAAGCCCGTCATCGGCTTCGAGGCGTACGTCGCCGGCGACAAGGGGATGGGCGACAAGAGCCAGCGCATCGGCAACCATCTCGTGCTGCTCGCGCAGAACGACATCGGCTACAAGAACCTGCGCTACCTCAGCACCAAGGCGTTCACCGAAGGCTTCTATTACGATCCGCGGGTCGACAAGCCCATCCTCAAAGCGCACAACGAGGGCTTGATCGCGCTGACTGCCTGCATGGCCGGCGCGGTCCCGCGGGCGGTACGGCGCAACGACATGGACGAGGCGCGCAGGGAAGTGCGCGATCTCAAGGCCATCTTCGGCGACCGCCTCTACCTCGAAGTGCAGAGCAACGCTTTGAAGGAGCAATTGCCGGTCAACCACGGCATCTGCGCGCTCGCCCGCGAAGAGGGGTTGAAGCTCGTCGCCACCGCCGACAGCCATTACGTCAAGCGCGACGACGCCAAGGCCCACGAAGTGTTGATGGCCATCGCTTCCGGGCGCACCTTCGACGATCCGAAGCGGCTCCGCCACGAGACGGAGGAGCTGTACATCAAGTCGCCGCAGGAGATGTACGGCGCGGAAGCCGCGACGACCGGCGTCGGCGACGAATGGCGCGAGGCCGTCTACAACTCGTGGGCCATTGCCGAGAGCTGCAACGTGAATCTCAAATTGAAGGAGATTCACCTCCCCAAGTTCGCGGTGCCGGAAGCCGAGACGCTCGACTCGTACATCCAGCGCCGCGCCCGCGAAGGGCTCGACCGGCGCTTCACCGAGATTGCTCGCACCGGCCGCCGCATCGATGCCGACGTCTACCGCGAGCGGCTCGAGCGCGAGTTGGGCGTCATCATCAGCATGAAATTCTCGGGGTACTTCCTCATCGTCCAGGACTTCATCAACTGGGCGAAGTCGAACGGCATCCCGGTGGGCCCCGGCCGTGGCTCCGGCGCTGGCTCCTTGGTCGCGTACGCGTTGCGCATCACCGACATCGATCCCTTGCCGTACAACCTGCTCTTCGAGCGCTTCTTGAATCCGGAGCGCGTCTCGATGCCGGACTTCGACGTCGACTTCTGCCAGGACCGGCGCGGCGAGGTCATCGAGTATGTCAGCCAGAAGTACGGCAAGGACAACGTCGCCCAGATCATCACCTACGGCGCGCTCTCCGCGAAGAGCGCCATCAAGGACGTGGCGCGGGTGATGGGGCTGCCGTTCGCGGAGGTGAACGAGCTCACCCGCAACATCCCCAACCTGATCGACGGTCATCCGGCGACGATTGAAAAGGCGCTAGCGGCGGAGCCGAAGCTCCGCGAAATCCAAGAGCAGAAGCCCATCTTCAAGCAGATCATCGAATTCGCGCGCGCTCTCGAAGGGCTGACCCGATCGACCGGCATGCACGCGGCCGGCGTGGTCATCGGCGAGAAGCCGCTCTGGGAGTACGTTCCGCTCTGCAAAGGCCAGAACGGCGAGTTGGTCACCCAATTCGCCAAGGACGAAGTCGAGCTGGCGGGCCTCGTCAAGTTCGACTTCCTCGGCCTCAAGACGCTGACCGTCATCGACGACGCGGTGAAGCTCGTCAACCGAGGGCGAAAGCCGGACGATTACCTCGACATTGCGCTGCTCCCGTTCGACGACAAGAAAACCTATGAGCTGATTTCGCGGGGCGATACGGCCGGCATCTTCCAGATGGAGTCGAGCGGCTTCACCGAGATGGTGAAGAAGCTCAAGCCGTCCGTGTTCGAGGACATCATCGCTGCGGGCGCGCTCTACCGCCCGGGCCCGCTCGACTCCGGCATGGTCGACGTCTTCATCGACCGCAAGCACGGCCGCCAGAAAGTCAGCTACCCGCACCCGTTGCTCGAGCCGCTCCTCAAAGACACCTACGGCGTCATCGTCTACCAGGAGCAGGTGATGCAGATCGCGCAGGTGCTGGCGGGCTATTCGCTCGGCCGCGCCGACCTTTTGCGCCGCGCGATGGGCAAGAAGAAGGCCGACGTGATGGCCAAAGAGCGCGGCGGCTTCCTCGAAGGCTGCGCGCAAAAAGGAATTGCGGATAAGTTAGCGAACGAAATCTTCGATTTGATGGAGAAGTTCGCCGAATATGGCTTTAATAAGAGCCACTCTGCAGCATATGGGCTATTGACTTATCAAACCGCGTATTTGAAAGCGCACCATCCGGTCGAGTTCATGGCCGCGCTCCTCACCAGCGAGAAGGACAACACCGACAAGGTCGTCTCGCACATCGCCGAGGCTCGCGCGGACGGCATCACCGTGCTGCAGCCGGACGTCAACGAATCGCTGCTCGCCTTCGGCGTCGCGCCGGATCCGAAGAAGCCCGGCAAGTCGCTGATCCGTTTCGGCCTCGGCGCCATCAAGGGCGTGGGCGAGAACGCCATCGAACCGATCCTCGCCGCGCGGACGAAGCCCTTCTTGGGCCTGTTCGACTTCTGCTCGCGCATCGACACCCGCAAGATCAACAAGAAGACCTTGGAAGCCTTGGTCACGGCGGGCGCGTTCGACTTCACCCAGAAGCCGCGCAAGGCGCTGTTCGACGCCATCGAGCCCGCGCTGCAGCAGGGGACTTCGGCGCAGCGCGACCGCGAGTCGGGGCAGTTCGGCCTCTTCGGCGGCGGCCCCAAGGCTGCGCAAACCGCGCCCGAAGAGCGCGTGTTCGGCAAGGAAGAATGGAGCGAGCGCGAGCGGCTCGCGCTCGAGAAGCAGGCCATCGGCTTCTACATCACCGGCCATCCGCTGGCGCGGTACGCCGAGGACGTCAAGCGCTACGCGACCCACACCTGCGCGTCGCTCGCGAACGCGCGCGGTTTCGAGAAAGTCGCCGTCGCCGGCATCGTGCAGGGCTTCCGCGAGCGGCTGACCAAGACCGGCAAGCGTATTGCCTTCGCGGTGCTGGAAGACCTGACCGGCGCGCGCGACCTCGTCATCTACGACGACGCGTACACGAAGTTCGAGGCGCTCTTGAAAGGCGACGAGCCGGTCCTGGTCAAGGGCATGGTGCGGATGGCGGAAAAGTTCGGCGCAGAAGCGCAACAGCAGGAAGCCGCAGAGCCGTCGCCCGAGATCAAGGTCGACGACGTCCAGCGGCTGGCCGACGTCCGCGCTGCCAAGGCCACCCGGGTCGAATTGAAGCTGCAAGCCGAGCAGGCCACCAGCGAAAAGCTGGGCGAGCTCAAAGCGCTGTTCGTCAAATATCCCGGTCAGTGCACGGCAGCCTTGTCGATTGTGGTCCCGGGCACCGCCGAAACCCGCATCTCCTTGAAGACCCGCGTCGCGCCGAGCGATGACTTGCTCGCCGCCATCGACCGCCTCTTCGCCGGCAAGGTCGCGCAAGTCCGCTGATTCCACGCGCGCCAGCACCAGCGCGGGCACGAGGTCGACTTCGTCCACGAAAACGCGGACGAGGACGAGCACCGCGTCGGGTCGAGACAGACGGCGCCTAGAGGACCTTGCGGGAGAGCAAGAACAGCGTGCGCGGATCGCGCGTGCGCACCCGCCGTCCGGCAAAGCCGCGCAAGTCCTCGGGCCCGAACTTCTTCGCGTAGCGGATGTCCACGTCGCGCACTTCGCGGAGCGCGAAGTCGGCCATGCCCTTGTCGTCGACCAGGACGTTGAGCTCGAAATCCTTGTCTGGCTCGAGGCTGCGGTAGTTCAAGTTGGTGGAGCCGTGGATGGACCAGCGGCCGTCGAACACCGCCAGCTTCAAATGATTGAAATGGTTTTGATACTCGTAGACGTCGATGCCGGCCGCCAGATACTCGGGATAGTGGTGCTGCTGCGCATCCTGCGCGAACGAATTGTCGTTCTGCTTCGCCGACGGCATCATCAGGACCACCGGCAACGACGGCCGCGCCCGCTTCGCCTTCAAAAGCGCCTCGACGATTGCCCCATGATACAAATAGGGGTTCTCGATGAAGATCGACTCGCGCGCCGATTCGATCAGCTCGACGTACTTCTCGGTCACCTGGTTCGGCTTCGCATCCGGCTCGTTCAAGAGCAGGTGCGCGCTGACGATCCAATCGCCGCGGCCGGGCGGAGAGAGCGGCGTCTCCCGCGGATAATCGGCCCCGCCGTCGAGCAGCCAGCGGGCGCGAAAGTGCTCTTCCATCTCCTGCACGATCGGGCCTTCGAAGCGGGTCAGGCTGTCGTGCCACTTCCACCACGGCTCCGGCAGCCCCGCATTCTTGCGCTCGTCGCCCTCTTCGGTGGCTTCGCGAAGCGGATCGAACGGCAGATGGTAGAGGTACTGGGCGCCGAAGTTCGCGCCGCCGCAATAGGCGACGCACCCGTCGATGACGACGATCTTCCGGTGGTCGACGTGCAGGTCGTCCACCTCGATGGTGTCGCGGATCTGCGCGGCGATGGAGGCGAGCCGCGCGTCCGGCACGTGCACCACCCGGTCGTAGTCGATGTTGGTGTCGGCCACCGAGATGCCCTGCTCGCGCATCCAGTCGCAGAGCGGCTCCACCTTGGTCGGGTTGTGGTGGACGTTCGGGTCGTGCTTCATCATCGCCTTCTCGGCGGTGGAGAAGGGATCGCCCATGTCCGTCTTCTCGACGTTGATGAGGACGCGCACCGAGACGCCTTCGCGCGCCTTCTCCGCCAAGACCTGCGCTATCTGCTCGCCGATCGGGTCGCGGAAGAAGAGGAAGATCGAGACGTGGATGTAGCGCCGGGCCTCGCGCAGATCGCGCAGCAGCTCCGGCAGGATTCGATGCCCGTCGACGAGCAGCTTGGCGCGATTCATCGTCGATCAGTGCGGATGGTTCGGGTCTTCCAACAGGTCGTCGAGCGAGGTCGGGTCGCCCGCGCGGAGCTTGACCGGCTCGTCGATGGCGACGGTCGTGTAGTCGTCCGAGGAGATGTACTTCCAGCGGATGGGGAACGGGCTCTCGCGCGCCGACTCCGCCCCGTCGAGCTGCACCTTGAAGAGCGCGATGTCCAAGACGAGGCCGGGCATGGCTTTGCGGAAGCGCTCCAAGAGCGCCTTTACCCGCACGGGGTCCGCTCCCGCGGCCTGCAGCGCCTCGGCGGTGACTTGCGCGCGCACCGGAAGCTGGCGGGCCATGTCGTCTGCCTGGGTCATCAATTCCGACAGCGCAGACCTGGCGCGCGGCTCTTCGTCGCGTTTGCGCGCGTCGCTCCAGGCGATCTCCAGGTACTTCGGCCAGCGCCCAAAAGCGCGGAAGTCGTCCGGGATGACGCCGAGGCCGAGGTGGGTCCGGATGGAGCGGAAGATCTTCCCCAGCCCGCCGTTGGAATCTTCGGGGACCAGCTCGATGTGGTCCATGTCCTGCGGCACGCCGCGAGGAACGCGCTGCTCCGCCCGGGCGCCGCGCCGCTGCCCGCCAACGCCGCCTTCGATGGCCTGCGAGAGCACCGCCACCGCCATCAGCAGCTTCGCGTCGAGATAGTGGAAGATGTCCACCTGACCGCGGATCTCGTCGATCTCGTCCAGGTCGTGACCGGCCCACTCGAGCTGCGTCTCGATCAAGGGGCAGCCGAGCTCCACCGCCGCGCGCGCCGCCCGGGCGCGCAGATCGTCCGCCGCCTCTTCGAAGGCACGGACCCGGATCGCGGGCCGGAGCGCCTGCCAGCACGGTTGCAGCGCCTTTTCCGCCGCCAGCGCCTTGTACAAGAGCGGAACGCGGCCGACGCGCATCTTGCGCGTGACCAGCTCGTAGATCTCGATGGTCTGGCGGTCCGCCTGCGTCTCGTCGACGAGGAGGAGCCGGTCCGTCGCTTTTCCGCTCGTCTTGCCCGCCATGCGCGCCCCCAGCCGATCAACCTGGATCGTGCCTGCCAGAGCGGCAAGCCGTACGCGGTGCGGCACACGCTTTAACGTTCGCTTGACGACGCCCGGGACAGGCGCAAACTCGCGCGCCCATGATCACGCTACAGGACGTCCAAGCGGCTCGCGACCGCATCCGCGGCTTCGTCGCCGTCACGCCGTGCCCGCTCTCGGAGCCGTTCAGCGATCTCTGCGGCGCGCAGATCCATTTCAAGCTGGAGAACCTGCAGCGGACGGGCTCCTTCAAGGAGCGCGGCGCCGCCAACCGGCTGCTCCTGATGCCGCCGGAAGATCGCAAGCGCGGCATCGTGGCCGCGAGCGCCGGCAACCATGCGCAAGGAGTCGCGGTCAACGCCCAGCGCCTGGGCATCCCCGCGACCATCGTGATGCCGGAGACGGTGCCGCTCGTGAAGGTGCAGGCCACCAAGGGCTTCGGCGCCAAGGTGGTCCTCTGCGGCATGTCGTACGACGACGCCTACGCCGAGGCGCGGAGGCTGGAGTCGGAGAAAGGCTACGTCTTCATCCATGCCTTCGACGACGACGGCGTCATCGCCGGGCAGGGCACGGCCGCGCTGGAGATCCTCGAACAGGTTCCCGACATCGACGTGCTGGTCGGTTCGGTCGGAGGCGGCGGGTGGCTGGGCGGAATGGCGCTCGCCATCAAGACGCTGAAGCCGTCGGTGCGGGTGGTCGGTGTGGAGTCGTCACATGTGCCGAAGATGCGCGCGGCGATCGACGCCGGAGCGCCGGTGACCATTTCGGCCGCCACCACCCTTGCCGACGGCATCGCCGTCAAGCGAGCGGGCGAGCGCACGCTGCCCCTCTTCCAGCGCTATGTCGACGAGATCGTCCAGGTGGACGACGAGGAAGTCGCGAACGCGATCCTGCTCCTGATCGAGCGGGAGAAAACCGTCGCGGAAGGGGCGGGTGCGGCACCCGCCGCAGCGCTGATCCAGGGCCGCGTCAAAGGGCTGACGCCCAAGACCAAAGTCGTGTGCTGCATTTCGGGCGGCAACATCGACGTCAACGTCATCGCCCGCATCATCGAACGCGGCCTCGTCAAAGAAGGCCGCCGGGTGATGCTCTCCTTGCGCGTACCCGACCGGCCCGGCATGCTCGCAGGGGTCCTAGCCACCGTTGCGGCCGAGAGAGCCAACGTCCTCGAAGTCCACCACAACCGCGCTTTCCTGCAGGGCGCCATCGGCGACACCGAAATCCAGCTTTCACTGGAGACCAAGGGCCCGGAGCACGTCGCGGCCCTGGTGGCGGCGTTGGCAGGCAAGGGCTTCAAGGTCGTTCAAAGGTAAGCGTTTCGGCATGCCCGCACGTCGGCCCCTGTTTAAAGAAACAGGTTCCTTGTTGATGCTGGGAGGTAGACCTATCCTCCCACCTTGCACCTCGTCCGCCTGCTGAAAGAGTCACCGCCCATGCGCAAGCCCGGTCGTCTCGCTCCCCTCGCCGCCGCCATCGCCGCCGTTTCGGTGCTTGCCCTCTCGGGCGACCTGAGCCCCGCGCACGCCGCGGAAACGCCGAAGATCGACAAGAACTACGACCTGTCGAGCCTGGACATCTTCCGCAAGACCATCGTCCAGATCAAAGACAACTACGTCGATCCGAGCCGCATCGACCCGAAGGAGATGTTCACCGCCGCGCTCGAGGCGGTGGAGCGGCAGGTCGCGGAGGTCATCGTCAAGGTCGGCGGGCCGCCCTGCGACGACAAGACCGCGCCCAGCAAGGAAGCCGGCACCACCCTCTCGGGCCCGTCCAATGGCGCCCCGCAGGGCGGCATCCTCGAAGGCGGCCGCACCGCCGCGTCCGGCTGCGCCCATGCCTCGAACGACATTCCCAGCGGCACCGTGCGCGTCACCGTCGGCAACGCCACCAAGGACTTTCCCTACAACAACATCGACACCATCTGGCAGATCCCGCTCGCCATGCACGAGGTCTTCACCTTCGTGAAGCAGAACCTCGTCACCACCACCGACGAGCGCGAGATCGAGTACGCCGCCATCAACGGCATGCTCTCGACCTTGGACCCGCATTCCTGGCTCCTCAAGCCCGACGTCTACAAGGAGATGAAGGTCCAGACCCGCGGCGAGTTCGGGGGCCTCGGCTTCGTCATCTCGATGCTCGACGACAAGCTCACCGTCCGCAAAGTCTTGAAAAATACGCCTGCCGCCAAGGCAGGCGTCAAGAAGGGCGACGTCATCACCCAGATCGACAGCGACTCGACGGTCAGCATGGAATTGCAGGAAGCCGTCGATCACATGCGCGGCAAGCCCGGCACCAAGGTGACCTTGTACGTCTCGCACAAGGGCGCTGAATCGAAGAAGCTCGACATGACCCGCGCCCTCGTCACCTACGAGACGGTGGTCTCCAAGCTGCTCGACAACGGCGTCGGTTACGTCCGGCTCTCGGGATTCTCCGGCACCACCACCCGCGACATGATGGCCGCCATCAAGGCGATGAAGCAGCAGAACGGCGGCTCCTTGAAGGGCCTCGTGATGGACCTGCGCGGCAACCCCGGCGGCCTGCTCGAACAGGCCATCCAGGTCTCGGACGCGTTCGTCGACGAAGGCACCATCGTCACCACCGTCGGCATGAACGGCACCCTGCGCGAGCCGAAGCTTGCCCGGGCGGACGGCGGCGAGAAGGAATTCCCGATGGCGGTCCTGATCTCGAGCGAGAGCGCCAGCGCCTCCGAGATCGTGGCCGGCGCGCTCAAGAACCTGAACCGCGCCGTCATCGTCGGCCGTCAGAGCTTCGGCAAGGGTTCGGTGCAGGTGCTCTACGACTTTCCCGAGCACGAGCGCGGCGAGGAGAGCGCGCTGAAATTGACCATCGCGCAGTACCTGACCCCGGGCGACATGTCGATCCAGGAGGTCGGCATCACCCCGGACATCGAGCTCGTGCCTTCGCGCATCGTCAAGGACCGCATCGACCTGTTCGCGCCGCCCAAGACCTTCCGCGAGGCGGACTACGACAAGCACTTCTTCAATGGCTTCGCCCACGACGAGGAGCAGGCCAAGGCGGGCCGTGAGCGCGCCGGCCAGAAGCCGTTCGAGACCCTGCGCTTCGTCAAGGAAGAGACCGCCAAGGAGCGCAAGAACCGCGAGCTCATCGAGGCGGGTTCGGCTCCGGAAGACGACATCACCGACGACGATCCGAACGACGACGATGGCGTGCAGGTGGACTACCAGATCGAGTTCTGCCGCGACCTTTTGCTCCACGCGACCTCCACCGATCGGCAGCAGCAGCTCACGCAGGCGAAGCCGTTCGTCGAGCAGCGCCGCGCCGCCGAGCAGGACAAGGTGAAGAAGATCCTCGAGGGCATGGGCGTGAACTGGACCAAGGCTCCGGACGGCGCCCCCAAGGGCCAGGCCAAGGTGCAGGCGGAGATCCGGGTTCCGCGCACGCAGGCAGGCGGAACGCTCGACTTCTCGGTCACCGCGCACAACGTCGGGACCACCCCCATCTATCGGCTCCGCGCGTTCACCAAGGTGGACAACGGCACCCTCGACCGGCGTGAGTTCGTCTTCGGCCAGCTCCTGCCGGGCGAGAAGCGCACCTGGACGGTGCCCATCAAGGTGCCGCGCTACGTCCCCTCCCGCCGCGACGACATCGCGCTCAAGTGGGAGGACGACACCTCTGACACCATCGAGGACTCGCACGCGGAGAGCGATCTGATCGAGCTGCCGCGCCCTGCCTTCGCCTGGACCTACCAGGTGCAGAGCGGCGACGGCCTCTTGCACAACAAGGGCGACTCCACCGAGGTGACGGTCGACGTGAAGAACGTCGGCACCGGCATGGCGTACGACGCGTACGCGGCCCTGCACAACCTCTCCGAAGACCGCATCAACGTTCGCAAGGGCCGCACCAAGCTGGGCGTCTTGAAGCCGGGCGAGAGCAAGAGCGCGACCTTCGTCATCGAGGTGAAGAAGCAGCTCGACGAGAGCGTGCCGGTGCGGCTGGAAGTGGGCGACAAGGACTTGTACGAAGCGCAGCG
>DASXHM010000259.1:0-11823 GCA_036488495.1 Myxococcales bacterium
GACGACGAAGTTGCCGAAGCCGGAGAGCTTGATCTTCTCGCCGCGCTCGAGCGTGTCCTTCAAGGTGTCGAAAACCATCTCGACGATCTCGGCGGACTCCTTCTTGGAAAAACCAACCTTGTTGCACACGCTTTCGACGACATCGGCCTTGGTCATGTCGTGAACGATACATGCTCGCCCGTTCGAGGGTCAAACGAGTTCTGAGCGAGAATCGTCCGTGAACACGCGCCATTGTGCGCGATGTAGACGCGGAACCCACCCGAAAGACGAGGTCCGATGGCCTTGCGCATCGCGTTCTGGTTCGATTTCGCCTCAACTTACAGCTACCTGGCCTCGCAGCGCATCGACGAAGCGTGTGGGCGCGCAGGGGTGGAGGTGCGTCACGTTCCGTTTCTGCTGGGGCCGCTTTTTTCCGAGCAGCTCGGCATCAAGGATTCGCCGTTCAACGTCCAGCCAATCCGCGGCCGGTACATGTGGCGGGACCTGGAGCGGCTCTGCGAAAAGTACGGACTGCCCTGGAAGCGGCCGTCGGTGTTTCCGCGCCAAAGCGTGCTGGCGGCGCGCGTGTTGTGCGCGGCCAAGGGCGAGCCCGAGTTGAGCCGGAAGATCTTTCGCGCCAACTTCGGCGAGGATCGGGACATCGCGAGCGCGGAAGTGCTGGCGGAGATCGCCGGCAAGGACCTGGTTGCGCGCGCGCAGGCGCAGGAGGTGAAGGACGAGTTGCGCGCCAATACCGACGAAGCGCGAAGGCTCGGCATCTTTGGGGCGCCCGATTTCGTGGTGGGCGGCGAACTGTTCTTCGGGCACGACCGGATGGACGACGCGATCGCCTGGGCAAAGCGCGGCGGCTGAGCGTCGCCGGTCGCGACCACGAGCACGTCGACGCGCACCCTGGGGCGCTATGCCCGGATCTCCGCGCCCACCTTCGTCTTCAGCCGCTCCCGAATCCGGGCGCAGAGCGCGTCCGCCTCGGCGTCGGTCAGCGTCCGATCCGCGGCGCGCAGCGACAATCCGAAGGCCATGCTCTTGCGCCCTTCCGGCACCGGCGCACCCCGATAGACGTCGAAGAGCGAAACGCTCTCCAAGAGCTTTTCCTCGTCGGCGGCGCGGATCTCCGCCAGCAAGGCATCGGCAGCGACCCGCGCGTCGACGACGAACGCCAGATCGCGCGCGACCGCGGGAAACTTCGGAACGCCGGAGAGTGGGCGCACGCTGGTGGCCTGCGCGACGAGGGCGTCCCAATCCAATTCCGCGAGCCACACCGACGGCGGCAGCTCGAACCGCGCGGCGACGGTGGGATGAATCTGTCCGAGTTGCCCGACCGCGGCACCAGCCACCTGGAGCTGCGCGGTCGTGGCGGGGTGCATCGCGTGGTGGGTCGCGTGAGTGAAGCGGCCGTCCACCGACAAGGCCTCGAGCAGGTCTTCGACGATGCCTTTGAGATCGTACAGATCGAGCGCATCGCCCCCGCCCGTCCAACCCTTGGCGGCGCGGGTCCCGGCGAGCGCAATTCCAATCCGGCGCGGCTCGTGCGCAGGCCAGGCCAGCGGCCCTTCAGCGTGCTGCGGATCGCGTTCGCGCAAGTACACCCGCCCAACCTCGTACAGCCGCACGTCGTGCGAGCCGCGCTTCAGGTTGTGCGCGAGGTTGCGCAAGAGGCCCGCCAGCATGGTGGTGCGCATTGCGCCCTGCTCGACCGTGAGCGGATTCGCCACCAGAATTGGCTCAGGGGCGCCAAGGGCCGACAGATCGGCTGCGGCGACGAAGCTGTAGTTCAAGACCTCGTCGAGGCCGTGCGCCGAAAAGACCGCCCTGCCCGCCCGAGTCGCCTGCCGCGAAGGATCGATGGCGGCCGTCTCGCCGACGCCGGCCTTGTGCACGCGCACCGGGATCTTGTCGAAGCCGCGCAGCCGCGCGATCTCCTCGATGCAGTCGATCTCGCGCCGCAGATCGCCGCGCCAGGACGGCACCGACCAGCGGCCGTCGCCCACGTTGGTCAGCTTCAGCGAGCGCAGCCGCGCGTCGACCTCATCCGCCGAAACTTCGACGCCGAGAACGGACGAGACGCGGCTGGGGCGCACGTACACTTTCGGCAGCTCGCGCGGCTTCGGATAGACGTCGATGCTGCCGTCGAGAATGCGACCACCGGCGAGCTCGACGATGAGCTGCGCGCATCTCAGAGCCGCCTCGCCGGCGGAGTGCTCGTCCATGCCGCGCTCGAAGCGGTGCGAAGCCTCCGTGTGCAGCGCTTGCCGCCGCGCAGTGCGGCGGACGCCGGCCGGCTCGAACATCGCGCTCTCGAGCAGGAGGCGCGTCGTGCTTTCGCTCACCTCGCTGGTGGCTCCGCCCATCACCCCTGCGAGCGCGACCGGCTTTTCCGCGTCGGCGATGACCAGATCGTCGGCGGTGAGCTTGCGCTCCTTGCCGTCGAGCGTGGTCATCGGCTCGCCTTCACGCGCGCGCCGCACTACGATCTGCGCACCGGCGAGCTTGTCCAGGTCGAAGGCGTGCAACGGATGGCCGAGCTCGAGCAGCGCCCGGTTGGTCGCGTCGACGACGTTGCTGATCGGCCGCACCCCGCACGATCGGAGCCGTTCCTGCACCCGCAGGGGCGACGGGCCGACGCGCACTCCCTCGATCACCAGCGCAACGTAGCGCGGGCACCATTCGGCGTCTTCGACGGAAACCTTCGCCGGCAGCGTCCCAGTCCCGAGCCGCTTCGCATCCAACGGCTTGATTTCAATCCCGGTCAGCGCGGACAGCTCGCGCGCGATCCCGAGATGAGAGAGCGCGTCCGGGCGGTTGGGCGTGACGTTGATTTCGAAGACGGTATCGGGAAGGCCGAGCAGCTCGTCCAGCGTGGTCCCGAGCCGCGTCTCGCGAGGCAGGATCATCAGGCCTGCGTGATCGTCCGACAACCCGAGCTCGCGCTCGGAGCAAAGCATGCCGTTCGACTCCACCCCGCGCAGCTTCGCGCGCTTGATCTGCATGCCGTTGGGCAGCGTCGCGCCCGGCCGCGCCATCGGAACGACATCGCCTGCTTCATAGTTCTGCGCGCCGCAGACGATCTGTTGCGTGCTGCTGCCGTCGTCGACGCGGCAGACGCTCAGGTGATCGCTGCCGGGCACCGGCTCGCGCGACGCAACCCGCGCCGCCACCACGCCCTCGCCGATGGCGATGCTCTGCCGGCCTTCCACTTCGAGCCCCGCGAGCGTGAGCCGGCGGGCGATCTCGTCGTCCGAGATGTCCGCCGGGCACAATTCGCGCAGCCACTTGACTGAGATTTTCATGGCTGGCCTTTCACAGTTGCTGCAGGAAGCGGACGTCGTTGTCGAAGAAGGCGCGCAGGTCGTCGGCGCCGTGGCGGAGCATGGCCAGCCGGTCGATGCCGACGCCGAAGGCGTAGCCCGTGGTCTCTTCCGGATCGTAGCCAACCCCGGCGAGGACGTCCGGATTCACCATGCCGGCGCCGAGAACTTCCAGCCAGCCGGTGTGCTTGCACAGCTTGCATCCCTTGCCGCCGCAGGCCGGGTGGGAAATGTCCACCTCCGCCGACGGCTCGGTGAATGGGAAGTAGCTCGGGCGAAGGCGCGTTTCGATGCTCTTGCCGAAGAAGGCTTTGACGAACGCATCCAACGTGCCGCGCAGGTGCGCCATCGAGAGACCTTCTTCGACGTGCAGGCCTTCCACCTGGTGGAACATCGGCGTGTGGGTGACGTCGGAGTCGCAGCGGTAGACCTTGCCGGGCGCGATGATGCGGACGGGCGGCTTCTGCCCCAGCATGGTGCGGATCTGCACGGGGCTCGTATGCGTGCGAAGGAGCAATTGCTCCTGTGAGCCGCGCGTCGGCGGCGACCCGGGCGGAGGCGGCGGTTGCGAAGCCGTCTGCAGGTAAAACGTGTCCTGCATGTCGCGGGCGGGGTGGTCCGCGGGCAAGCCGAGCTTTTCGAAGTTGTAGAGGTCCCACTCGATCTCGGGGCCGTCGGCGACGTGAAAGCCCAGACGCGCGAAGATCTCGACCAGGTCGTCCATCGCCTGCGAGACCGGATGGCGGCGGCCTCGGCGGAGGCGCCGTCCAGGCAGCGTCACGTCGAGCTTCTCCCGGTTGAGGTCGGCTTCCAGCGCCTTGTGCGCGAGGCCCTTGCGGGTCTCTTCCAAGGAGCCTTCGAAGCTGGCGATGGCGTCGGTGACGAGCTTGCCGAGCTTCGGGCGCTCTTCCGCCGGCACCTGCCCCATCGACTTGCGCAGCGCCGAGAGCAGGCCCGTCTTGCCCAGGTACTTCACCCGGGCGGCTTCGACCTGAGCCTCGTTCTGCGCCTGCGCCAGTTCGGCGCGGCCTTCCTGCAAGAGCTTGTCGATCTTGTCGATCACCTTGCCTCCACGACCCTGAAAACGACGAAAGCCGCGCCGGGTTTCCCCGCGCGGCTCCGTGCACGACTGCTGCTGACGGAAACTAGGCCGCGGCGCGCTTGGCGATGGCGGCAAACGCCTCCGGATCGGCGATGGCAATGTCCGCCAGCACCTTCCGGTCGAGGCCGATGTTGGCCTTCTTGAGGCCGCTGATCAGCCGCGAGTACGACATGCCGCTGATGCGGGCGGCGGCGTTGATGCGCGCAATCCAAAGCGCGCGGAAGTCGCGGCGGCGCATGCGGCGCCCCTTCGCCGATTGCATCATGGCGCGCTCGACGGCCTCGACCGCGCGCTTGTAACAGCCGTTGCGACGGCCACGGAAGCCCTTGGCGAGCTTCAGGACCCTGTTGCGACGGCGGCGTGCTTTGAAACCTCGCTTGACGCGCATGCTTCTTGCTCCCTAGGGCTTCGCGAAAAATTACTTCGGCAATCCGTACGGCAACGCCTTCTTCAGGTGCTTCTCGTCACGCCGCGCGAGCACCAGCGACTCGCCCAGCCGGTTCTTCCGCTTGCGGTTCTTGCCCAGCGAAAGGTTGTGACGGCGACCGGCCTTGCCGGCCTTGATCTTCCCGGTCCCGGTGCTGCGGAACCGCTTCACGGCGCTGCGCTTGGTCTTCAGCTTCGGCATTGGCGCTCAGTCCTTGCTTCGATGCCGCGGAAGTCACCTACAGAGCGGCAGAAGAGCGGGGGCTTTTACCCGGACTGCCGCGTTCCGTCAAGCCTTGGGCGCCTCGGCAGCGACCGCCTGTGCAGGAGGCGGACCGGCGGGCGGTTGCACGCCCGTCACGCCAGTTGGCGCAGGGCGAGGTGCGGCGGGCCTGGGAGCAGAAGCAGCGGCCTCGCTCTTGGCGCGCATCGACTGCAGCCAGCGCGGGTTCGGGGCCAGGATCATGAAGAGGAGGCGCCCTTCGAGCCTTGGCGCCTGCTCGATGATGGCGATCTCCTTCAGCTCCACGCCGATGCGGGAGAGGATGGCCTGGCCGATTTCGCGGTGGGTGATTTCGCGGCCGCGGAACATGACCGTGATGCGCGCCTTGTTCCCCTCTTCGAGGAATTCGCGCACCGCCTTCACCTTGAAATTGTAGTCGTGCTCTTCGGTCTTGGGCCGGAACTTCACTTCCTTGAGCTTGACGACCGTCTGCTTCTTCTTTGCTTCGTTCGCCTTCTTCTTCGTCTCGTACTTGAACTTGCCGTAGTCCATGATCTTGCAGACGGGCGGCTTCGCCATCGGCGAGACTTCCACCAGGTCGAGACCGAACTCGGCGGCCTTGGCGAGCGCCGTCTCGAGCTGCAAGACACCGAGCTGTTCACCTTCAGGCCCGATCACTCGAAGTTCACGGGCGCGGATACGGCGGTTCGTACGTGCGTCGCGGATGGCAGACTCCCGGGAAAAAGGCAATTCGGGCGAATCCTCGCGAATTCGCCAAGCAAGGTAGAGCGATGGAAGGAGTGGTCCCCTTCTGAAAACCTGCGCATGGTAGCGGCTCGAAAGTGACTGTCAAGCGCGGTTCGGCCCCATTCGTCGAGCGCCCGGCTTGCCTTGCGGCGGGCGTTTGGAGCAGGTTCCCGCACCATGGCTGATTGCGAACATGTGGGACAGATCCGCGACGTCGCGCCCCAGAGCAAAGGGTGCGAGGCGTGCGAGCGGGAAGGCAAGACCTGGGTCGCCGTCCGGAAGTGCCTCACCTGCGGGCACGTGGGGTGCTGCGACTCGACCCCCGGCCGGCACGCGCGGGCCCACTTCGCGGAAACGGGCCACCCGCTGATCGAGCCGATGCCCGGAGGACCCGCCTCTCCCGCCGACGCGCGGAGCGCGCAGCGCGCAGGATCCGGAGACGGCATATGGACCTGGTGCTACGTCGACGACACGTACGTGCAGCGCTGACTACTTCGCGAACCGCTTGCGCAGATCCTCGGCGGCCGTCCAGGTGATGTGTCCCTCGGGATCAATCTCGACCAGGTCGCGCGAGGGCATCGTCACAATTTGCGGAAGGTGCGTTTGCAGGGCGTGCATGACGTCCGTATCCTCGACGGCGTCGCGCAGCACATGCGTATGCGCCTGCGCCGCGGCGCCCGGTGGCGGCGATGGAATGACGCCTTCGTGCAGCTTGCGCTCTTCGAGCACCTTCTTGCCATCCGCGGAAACGAGCCAGCGAACGTCAGCGCCCAACGGGATCTCGTCGCCTTTCTGTGGCCCTGGATAGGCATAGACGAACACCCGGCCTTCGCCCGCTGGAAGGACCGCTGCGTTGTAGGGCCGGTGACCGCGCAAAAGCCCCGCCGTGATGTCGAGCGCGCGCGCGGCCGTCAACGCATAGCCCGTTTCTGCGCGCGGCGGAACCAGCGCGTCCGCCTTGTAAGCGCCAATCCCCGGCCGTGCTTCGTACGCGACGTTGAAGACGTCGCCGTCCACCTTGCCGAACTCCACCACCCAGCCGCGATCGCTCCTGATCGCGATGTAGCGCGACATCATTGCCGGGTCTGGGTGCAGCGCGAACACCGCGTCGGTGGCGCGCGCGGCGGCGGAGTCGAAGCCGGCCAGGAGGCGCCCTCGTTCCGTCACCGCGTCGAGCTCGGCGCGCGTCGGCCGTCGCGACGTTTCGGCCCCGCCAGTGATGGAGGGCGCCGCTGCGCACGCTACCGCCGCGAGCGCGAGGAGCGCTCCGCGCACTAGAACGGAACCTTGGCTTCCGCGGCGAGCTTTTCGGCGAATGCGTCGAGGGTCATGAAGCCGAGGTCGGCCGCCTTGCCTTCGCCGTGCGTGCGCGGTGAGACGCCGCGGCCTTCGACTTCCTTGTCGCCGACGACCAGCGTGTAGGGGACCTTGGCGAGCTGGGCGTCGCGGATCTTGGCGCCGAGCTTCTCGTTGCTCTCGTCCAGCTCCACTCGCAGCCCGAGGAGCGCGAGCTTCTCGTAAGCCTCCCGCGCGAAGGTCAGGTGCTTGTCCGAGACGGTGATGATGCGCGCCTGCACAGGCGCGAGCCAGACCGGGAAATTGCCGGCGAAGTGCTCGATGAGGATGCCGATGAAGCGCTCGAAGGAGCCGTAGATGGCGCGGTGGATGACGACCGGCCGGTGCTCCTTGTTGTCCTCGCCGACGTAGCCGAGCTCGAACCGCTCCGGGACGAGATAGTCGAGCTGGATGGTGCCGAGCTGCCACTTGCGGCCGATGGAATCGCTGACGTCGAAGTCGATTTTCGGGCCGTAGAAGGCGCCGTCGCCCGGCTTCAGTTCGTAAGGAAGCTTCATCTCCTCGAGCGCATTGCGCAGGCCCGCCTCGGCCTTGTCCCACAGCTCGTCCGAGCCGATCCGCTGCTCGGGGCGGGTCGAGAATTTGGCGGTGAAGCTCAAGCCGAACGCCTCGTACACCTGCTTGATCATCGCCGTGAGCCGCTTCACCTCGTCGGTGATCTGCGACTCCATCAGATAGATGTGCGCGTCGTCCTGCTGGAACTGCCGCACGCGGGTCAGGCCCGACAGAACGCCGGTGGCTTCGTTGCGGTGGAGCACGTCCTGGGTGTGATAGCGGAGCGGCAGCTCGCGGTAGCTGCGCCGCTTCATCTCGTACATCAAATGGTGCGAGGGGCAGTTCATCGGCTTCAAGGAGAATGCCGCGCGGTCCTCCGGCTTCTCTTCCTTCGACTCCGGATCGAGCACCAGAAACATGTTCTCGCGGTACTTGCCCCAGTGGCCGCTCCGCTCCCAGAGGAGCTTGTTGAACATGAGCGGCGTCTTCACTTCCTGATAACCATTGCGCAGGCACAGAGACCGCATCGCGCCGCTCAGCGCGGTGAAGATGGCGGTGCCGCGCGAGAGCCAGAAGACCGCGCCCGGAGCGGCCGGATGGAAGGCGAACAGCTCCAATTCCTTGCCGAGCTTGCGATGGTCGCGTTTGCGCGCTTCTTCCTGCTGTTTGAGCCAGGCATCGAGCTCCTTCTTGTCGAAGAAGGCGGTGCCGTAGATGCGCTGGAGCTGCGGGTTGCGATGGTCGCCGCGCCAGTATGCGCCGGCCACGTTCAACAGCTTGATGACGCCGATTTTGCCGGTCGTGGGCGCGTGCGGGCCCAGGCAGAAGTCAGTCCAGTCGCCGTGCGAGTACAGGGTGAGCGTCTTCGCGCCCTTGGCGAAGATGTCCTCGATGATCTCGATCTTGAACTTCTCGCCGAGCTTCTCGAACAGCGCGGTCGCCTCTTCCTTTGACACTTCCTTGCGCACGAACGGTTCGTTCTTTTTGAGCTCGGCGTTCGAGGCGTCCTCGATCTTCTGCAGGTCTTCCGGAGTGAACGGCTCCTTGCGGAAGAAGTCGTAATAGAAGCCTTCGTCGGTGTGCGGGCCGATGGTCACCTGCGTGCCCGGAAAGAGCTTTTGCACGACGCTCGCGACCACGTGCGCCGCGTCGTGACGGATCAGGTCCAGGCCTTCGCGCTGCTTGTTCGTGATCACCTGCAGCTTGCCGCCGTGCGGGAGCTCGCGCGACAGGTCGAGGTCCTCGCCGTCGAGCCTTGCGTAGAGCGCCGCCTTGGCGAGTCCCTGGCCGATCTGCGTCTTGACGAAGTCCGCGATGGTGGTGCCCTTCGCCACCTGTTTGACGGAGCCATCGGGGAGCGAAATGTCGAGCAGCTCTGCTGCCATCTGCAGACCTCGAAGCGCGAAGGCCCGGCTTGCCGGCCGGGCCCTCGGGAGTGGTGCGTCGTGCTGGAATCGAACCAGCGACCCCCACCGTGTCAAGGTGGTGTTCTACCGCTGAACTAACGACGCAAAGCCGGGCTCGGCGATGTAGCAGCGCCTCCCGCCTGGGTCAAGCCGTCTGTGCCGTTGGCGGCACGGGTGGTTTGCGCATCAGATCGATGAACATCGCGAGGTACTGCGCCCAGCTCAAGACGATGCATTCGGCCGAGACCAACGCGAGGGCAATCTCGACCGGACTCAGCCGTACCGCACGAGCATCTTGAATCAAGGTGACGAAGGTGGTCGCTGCGAGGAATGCGGTCGAGTACTTGCCGAAGCGGGTCGGGCGGACAACGTAGCTGCGGCGCGTGCGGGTGAGGATGCCGAGGGCGCTGAAGATGCAGACCTCGCGGAAGAGCAGCACGCCCAGGAGCCACCAGGGTAGGCGGTGTGACCAACAGAGGAGGTACAGCGCGGTCGCGCCCATCACTTTGTCCGCCACCGGATCAAGCGCGGCGCCGATCTTGGTGAACTGCTTGAGGGCGCGGGCCGCGATGCCGTCCAGCCAGTCGGTCACCATCGCGAAGACGAAAACGGCCAACGCGGCGCCGATCTGGCCGCGGACGAAGAGCACCGCGAAGACGGGCACCGCGGCGAAGCGAAGCCCGGTGAGAAAGTTCGGGACGTTCATCGCTCGCGCACCGCTCGGCGTTTCATCGCTCGCGCACCATCTGGGCGTTTCATCGCTCGCGCACCAACTGCTCGACCCGCTGGCTGATGCGCTGGCTCAAGATGAGCATTTCGCCCACGTCGGTCGGCGCCTGCTCCTTGTGGCCGTTGTCGAGGTAGAGCATGTGCGAGACGCGCCCGCGGTGCAGGATTGGGAAGATGGCGGAGCTTTTCGGGACCTTCTTTCCCAAGGTCGCGAGAAAGCGGATGTTGGACTCGGTCCTCTGCAGCGGCCCGATGAAGTGGCTGCGCGTCTTCACCACCAGCGAAAAGGCCGACTCGTCGGCGAGCGCCATCGCGACCCTGCGGGCGGCTCCGTCCTGCATGCCTTCGCCGAGACCGTCCCAGCCGAGCGCGACTCCGCCCTGCACCTGCAAGAGGAGCGCGCGGGCGGCTTTCGATCGCGAGGCGCGCAGGACGATGTGGGCAATCTCGTCGCGATCGGTGACGCCGGAGAGCGCCTGCAGCGCCTGCTTGAAATCGAGCGGGGTTTCGACGGGCGGCGGCGGCGTCGGCTCCTGCGGCCACGATTCGGCGACGGCGGGCGTGGTCAGTTCTTCCGCGTCCGCTGCCGGAGCCACCGGCGCTTCGTCCGCGCCCGCATCGCGCGCCGGCCACGGCGTCGCTTCCCCGAGGATGGCGTCGTCGGGAAGCTCTTCGAGAACTTCCGGCTCTTGGACACGCGCGAGGATCGGCGGGGCGGCGCGGGTGGAGATGCCGTGGGTCCAACTCATCGCAGGCATCTTCGCCGCCGGCATCGGCTGATCCGACTGCGCCGCGCGGCCGGCCATCATCTGTTGGTAGATGTCGTTGAACGCACTCTCGTCGATCAGCTCCGGGCCGGACGGCGGCGGTGGGCCCTGCTCTTCGCTCTTCTTCCGCCTGCGCTCCGCGCGTCCCTCCTGCGGAACCACCCCGAAGTCGAGCGCGCGCATCTGCCGCATCGCACCGTAGTGCACGCGCAGGAGCTGGAAGACGCGGAACTCGGGAGCGATCACCGGAACGCAGGTGCGGCCGATCTTGTAGGAGAGCCGGTCGAAATCTTCGACCTTGATCTCGACGCACAGCACCTTCAGGCGGCGCTTGTCCAAGACCCAAGGGACAATCTCCTGCCGGGCCGCGACGTGGGCGGGAACGAGGCCCAGCACCGCCGGATCGACCTGCAGATCGCCAAACGCTACCTCGGCGCCGAGCTGCTTGCCCAGCGCATGGGCGAGGTCCGCTTCTTCGGTGAGCTGCAGCTCGAGGAGGTTGGTGCCGATCCGGCCGCCGTAAAGGACCTGCCAGTCGAGCGCTTCCTCGAGCCCATCCCGGGTGAGCTGTCCCTCGGCGATGAGAAATTCCCCGATCCGCGGCATCTGGAAGGTATCTAGCACCGGAAGCCGGATCGCTTCGAGGCTGGGCAGAAAAACAGCCGGGCGTTGGTTTCCAAGACGTGAAGCAAGCTTTCGCCATCCCTTGCCTTGCCGCTCTGCTCTCGTGCGCCCACGCGCGCACGCCTGCGCAGCGCGCCATGCTGGGCCGCAAGGACTGCCGCGAGCTCCTCTTCGCGGCCGATGCCGCGCGCGCCGCGGACGATGCCGAGCTGGCGTCCGACCTTGCAGGGGCCTGCCCGAAAGCGCAGCTCGACCAATTGATCGCGTCCGCATCGCCCTCCCAGGCTCTGCTCTTGTGTGGGCGCCCGGCCGCCGCCGGCCATCGCCTGTGCGATGCCCGGACCGTGGGCGAGCTGGAGTCGCGCCTGCAGCCGCACCTGACGCTCGGCCATTCGGACGAGCAGATCGCCATCGATCCTCTGATCGCGCTCGCGCTCGAAATGGCCGGAAAAGAGCTGAATATCTCTTGGAACGGCAGCGATCCGGACGTGGTGGTGGGCAGGCTCAACGTCAGCATCGAGCATGTGACCACGCGGACGGTCGCGACGGTCCCCGATGCGATGGGCAACCAGAAGCACGTTCCGGCGACGCAGCATCGCTTCGTCGCCAAGGCTGCGTGCCAGGTGGAGCTGGGCGACAA
>DASXHM010000287.1:0-32691 GCA_036488495.1 Myxococcales bacterium
CGCTGCCGGACGGCCTGCAGACGAAGCTCGGCGAAGGCGGCGGGCTCGTCTCCGGCGGTCAGGGGCAGCGGGTGCGGCTCGCGCGCGCTCTCTTGCGGCCGGGCGTGCGGCTCGCCCTCCTCGACGAGCCGTTCCGCGGCCTCGACCGCGAAAAGCGCCGCAAGCTGCTCGCCGAGGCGCGGCGGATCTGGCGGGAAGCGACCCTGTTCTGCGTCTCGCACGACGTCGGCATGACCGAGAGCTTCGATCGGGTGGCGGTGGTCGAAGGCGGCCGCATCGTCGAATTCGCTCCGCCGCAGCTCCTCGCCGCCGACAAGAGCTCGCGCTACGCGCAGTTGCTCGCCGCCGAGGAAGAGGTGCGCCGCGGCCTCTGGGCGGGCGGCGGGTTCCGGCGGCTGTGGATGGAGGACGGCGCCTTGACGGAGCGGCCGGCCCTACCCCTGCGGGAAGTGGAAGGCCTGCGGGAGCGCAAGGCATGAACGCGGAGCTGCGCGAGCGCGTCTGTTGGCCGTTCGAGACCGCCGGCATCGCGCTGGAAGCGCTCGCGCGCGAGGCGGGACTGTCCACCCGTCCGGCGGAGATTTTGCCGCCTCCGCCGGTGCCGAAGAACTTCGGCTGGCGCCACGTGTTCGGCCAATGGCTGCACCCCGCGAGCGCGCAGCTCGGCATCGAGTCAGAAGGCTTCGAGCCCATCTACGGCGAAGTCGACGACGTGGTCCGCGCGGCGGCGCCGGCGCTCCTCACCATCTACCGCGATCAGCAGATGTCTTTCGTCCTCCTGCTCCGGTGCGAGCGCGACAGGGCGCGCGTCCTCACCCGCGACCAGACCATCCTCGAGGTTCCGCTCGAGGACGTCTCCGAGGAAGTGCGCCACGAAGAAGCGGTCAAGGTCGAGCCGGAGGTGGACGCGCTCTTGGAGATGAGCGGGCTCGCCCAGGAGAAGCGCGCCGCCGCGCGAAGGGCGATGCTCGCCGCGCGCCTCGACGGGCTGCAACTGCGGCAGTCGTTCGTGTTGCGCACCGCGCCCGAGCTGTCGCTGTGGACGCACGCCCGCCGCAGCCGGGTGCCGCACGCGTTCTTCGCGACCCTCGCCTGCCATGTGGCGCAGTACATCCTGGGCCTCGCCGGCTGGTGGGTCATCGGCAGCGCCGGCCTCTCGGGCCGCTTCGAGCCCGGCTGGTTCGCCGCGTGGTCCTTGCTCCTGCTTTCGGTCGTGCCCTTCCGCATGCTCGAGCTGTGGTGGCAGGGCGCGTTCGCGCTCCGCTCGGGAGCGCTGCTCAAACAACGGCTCCTGCAAGGCACGCTCAACCTGCACCCGGACGAAGTCCGTACCGAAGGCGCCGGCCACCACTTCGGCAAGGTGAGCGAGTCGGAAAACGTGGAATCGTTGGCGTTGAGCGGCGGGCTCCTCGCGCTCCTCTCCACCGTCGATCTCACCCTCGCCGGGTTCGTCCTCTGGAAGGGCGCCGCCGGCGGGCCGCAGGTCCTGGCCCTCGTCTGTTGGCTCGGGCTCATCGGCGTCCTCGCGGTGCGCCACTTCCGGCGTCAGCGCGCCTGGGCGCAGAAGCGCATCGACGTCACCCACGCGCTGCTCGAGCGCATGGAAGGCCACCGCACCAGGCTCGCGCAGGAAGCGCCGGAGCGGTGGCACGTGGGCGAGGACGAGCTCCTCAGCGATTACCACGGCATCTCCGAACGGCTGGACGACAGCGCCGCCTTGATCGCCTCGATCAGCCGGCGCGGGTTTCTTCTCGTCGCCTTCGCCGCGCTGGTCCCGGCCTTCGTCTTCGGCTCGCCCAGCATCACCGCGCTCGCCATCAGCGTCGGCGGCATCCTGCTCGCGAGCCGCGCCCTCGAAGACGCATCGCAGAGCTTCCAGACGCTCACCTCCGCCGCCACCTCCTTCGAGCAGATCCGCGACCTCTTGCGCGCGGCGATGCGCAAGGAACCGCAGGGCGTTCTCGCGCACCTGCCTGCGCGCGGAAGCGACGACCGGGGCAAACCGCTGATGGACATCCGCGGGCTCGGCTTTCGCTATTCGGAGCACCACAAGCCGGTGCTCGACGGCTGCGACCTGCAGATCCGCCGCGGCGATCGGCTGCTCCTCGAGGGCGCCTCCGGCTCGGGCAAGTCGACGCTGGCGGCGATCCTCGCCGGGCTGCGCACGCCGACGGAGGGTCTGCTCTTGCTCGACGGCATCGACCGTCCGTCGCTCGGCGCGGTGCAGTGGCAACGGCGCATCACCTCCGCGCCGCAGTTCCACGAGAACCACGTCTTCGCCGGCACCTTCTCGATGAATCTTTGCCTGGGCGGCGCGTGGCCGGCGATGCCGGCGGAGATCCTGCGGGCGGAGGAGATCTGCCGCGAGCTCGGGCTTGGTCCGCTCATCGACCGCATGCCCGGCGGCCTCGGCCAGATGGTCGGCGAGACAGGGTGGCAACTTTCGCACGGCGAGCGCAGCCGGCTCTACATCGCGCGGACGCTCATCCAGGACGCGGACCTGGTCGTGTTGGACGAGAGCTTCGCGGCGCTGGACCCGGAGACGCTTTCGGTCGCCCTGCGCTGCGTGTTGCGCCGCGCCGACACGCTGCTCGTGATCGCGCACCCTTAAGACGCCGCGGCTTGGTGCATCCGGCGGTCGCCAACGGTTTTGCGCACAATCTCAAATCGATTCGAGGTTGATTTAGCGACATATCGCTAGCCTGAATCCTGGCCGCCCCGCCCAAGTTTCAGCCCTTTCGCTCGGTGCGAACTTTGCGAATGATTACGCAGTCTTACGCAGCCAGAAATCAGCGCTGGACAACCGCTGATTTATCCGGTTAGACCGCTTCTGCATGGTCTGAACTAGGGGCCAGAAAATGAGCCCGCAAGAATCGTTCGCGGAGGCGGTATGCAGCAGGGGGAAGTGTCGGTCGATCCGCACGAGACCTTGTTCGTCACTGCGCGGAAGCGATTCGTCCCGGTCTACAACCCCGCTCCCGAAGGGCAGAAGGCGCTGGTCCTGTACTGCGGGCTCCAGGAGATCTCCTTCGACGAGCCGGAGCTCTTCCCCTGGGCGGAAAAGCTCATCCAGCAGGACAGCTTCATGGCGGGCGCCGCCACTACCTGGGCCGAGGCGCCGCTGGAATGGCCGCGGGTGAAGGGTCTGCTCGAGTCGCTCGTGCAGGAAGGCGTGCTCTCGCGCACGCCGCCGCACGCGACCATCGCGCAACTCGAGCTCAGCTCCGCGCACGCGGAGTGGCACAAGACGGACGCGGAGCGGCCGCACCAGGTCGGTGCTCCTCGGATGTGGAATCCCGATCCAGGCTCGGTTCTGCGCGAAGTCACCGGGCGCGATCTCGAACCCGGCTACGTCGAAGCCATCATGCCGGTGCACCGGCTCGCGCACCCGGTCCTCGACCGCGAGGGCCGCCAGGTCGGCGAGATCAACGTCTACCCGGACGCGCTTCGGCTGAAGATCCCCACCGAGTGGAAGACCTGCAACTACGCGGGCACGCGCTACCACGACGACATGCCGATGAACATGACGGCGCTCCGCAGCATGCTCGCGCACTGGAAGCCCGTCCTCCGCGCGACGCTCGGCGTTCGCGAGGAGTTCCTCCGGCGATATCCACAGTACCCGGACGGCACCTGGAAGCTCGGCGAAGTGCACTTCCTCGCCTGCAGTGTGCTCGCGCTCGTCTCCTACCAGGTGATGCGCTGGAAGGATCCGGTCCAGAACGGCGAGCTCGATCCCGTCCTCTCGTCGCTGTTCCGGGTCATCGACGGGGTGCGGATGATCAGCGGGCACATGCTCGATCTCTACGAGCGCCCGATGTTCCACGACACCCCCGTCACGCCGCGCGATATCACCGGCGCAGTCGAGCGCGAAGACCTCTACCGCTCCGGGCGCGGAGTCTGCGCCGGGCCGCAGAGCATGATCGACGAATTGGTCGAGACGGCGCTGAACGGCAAACCGGTCGAAGGCGGCGCCGAGCCCGCGCCCTCGTGGATGGCGGACATTCCCATCGCCGTCGACTACGCGCTGTGGGGCCTCCTCGACTACGCGGCGCTCGCCACGCTCTGGGTGCGGATGGGCGAGGCGTATACGCGCGTGCGCGAGACGCTCGAGCGACTTCCCAAGGATGCCGGCGGCAAGCTCGCCGCGTTCCGGCGGACCATCTTCACGCGCGACTGGCAGCCCGTCTGGCTGTCGCGCACCTACCTCCCCGCGCAGCGCGACATGGCGTACCCGTTCTACGTCCGCATGTTCAAGAACGCGCAGCGCGGAATCCGCGGTCTGCCTCCCGAACACCACCAGGATCTGAGCGTCCTGCTGACGCCGCCGGAGGGGCTCCTCGGCGATGGAGCGCGGCGCGCGTACCTCGATTTGTTCGCCTCGGCGGAAGACCCGGCGTTCGCCGGCGCCAATGCGAAGGCCCTCCAGGAAGTGGCCGGCCATGTCTTCGATTACCTGCGTTACGAGCGCAACCTGCTTCGCACCGTCACGTACGTGCAGCGCGGCATCAATACTTTGCTCGGCCGGCCTCAGCCGAAGCTGCCGCTGTCCGGCACCCAGCTTGCCGGCGCGCTTGCGCTGCGCCGCACCACCCCGAACCGCGGTTTCTTCTATCTGCCGGAGACGGTGCAGGAGGTCTTCGGCATCTCGGTCGAGAACACGAAGGACGCGACGACGGTCGCGCACGGCGAACGGTCCATCGTCCTTCATTGAGTTTCGTCCAACCCGGACGAAAAACGGCCCGGACGGGCCGAGGAAGAAGGAAGCACCATGAAGATCCAGACGAAGATCCGCGGCGGACTTTTGACGGCACCTGGCATCGACCCGGGCGACGGCGGCGGCGGCGGCGGCGGGGGTGGCACCTATACGCCGCCTCCTCCTCCTCCGCCCCCGACCACCCGCTGCGGGTAACCATCGTTCTTTCAACCAGGCTCATTCAAACGAAGAGGTGAAGTCATGAAGATCCAGACGAAAATCCGCGGCGGCTTCCAGACCCTGCCCAGCCCGAGCCCCGATCCGTACGGCGACGGCTCCACTCCCCCGCCGCCGCCCCCACCGTCCACGACGCGCTGCGGGTAAGTTCCAAGCGATTTAGGGAGGGGGGTGAAGGACAATGAAGATCACGACGAAGGTTCGCGGCGGCGTCAACGCGCCCCCGATCAACCGCTGTGGCTCCGGCGGCGCCGCTTAGCAAACACACCCGAGTGCGCGTGAAAGCGCTCGGGGCCTAGTTCGAACACTAGCGATCGTGGATGGCGAAACGCCTGTACCGATCGCCTAGGGCCGCGGGGACGTGGATGCGCACCGCTCCCCGCGGCTCTCCAATCAAAATCCCAAGAAAAGGAATGGCGCGTTCACCGCGCTCCGACGGCCGGCATTGCGAAGCCGGGGGAGCGGTGCGCACCGCAGTCCCCCGGCTTCGGATTCATCACGGCTCGGACGACGCACGAGCGTGGTTTCTTCGACCGTGACTTCCTCGTCAATCGACTAACAGCAGCGCGAACGCCCGCCGCCGCCGCTCACCGGCAGCAAACCGCCGCGAATCTTGGTCGTGATCTTCATGTCGTTCACCTCCTCTCGGAAGGGTTCAGGTTGGCGATTTGAACTAGCAGCAACGCGAGCGGCCACCGCCGCCGCCCGGCGCGATGGCGAGAACGCCGGCGCGGATCTTGGTCGTGATCTTCATGCACTTCACCTCCTCTCGGAAGGCTCGAGGTTGGCGATTTGAACTAGCAGCAGCGCGAGCGGCCTCCGCCGCCACCGCCGGTCGGCGAGATGGCGAGAACGCCAGCGCGGATCTTGGTCGTGATCTTCATGTCTTTCACCTCCTCTCGATCGGTTGAAGGTTCGAAAAAATCGTCGTGCATCGCCTTCTGGCGATCAGCAGCAGCGCGAGCGAAGGACGATCGACGCGGATCCGCTGCGAACCTTGGTCTTGATCTTCATGAACTTCACCTCCCTCCTCTTGGGCCTGCAAAAGATCGGGTGCAGAGCTCCGTGAAAGGCGCTGCGTCGTCTCCGGCGCGTTCAACGCAGGACGATCGCGCGCCCGCCGAAGCTGACGGTGGTCGAATCCTCGCGGTTCTCGACTTCGATGCCGAGCGCCTCTTTCAAAGGATCGAGCAGGTAGACCGCCGCGCCCGGAGTCCCGACGCGCAGCGAGTGGAAGATGGCGAGCTGTTGGTTGTTGAAGGGCGCCGAAGGGTGCGGCCGCTCGAGCAGCGCATTGATCCGCCGCTGGATGCTGACGATGGTTGTAAGCGCGTTGCGCTCGAAGCGCAGGTAATCGACGACGTAACCCGCGATCTCCTGCAAGAGCGCGCCGTTTGCGGCGACCTCGCCCGGCTCCTCGGTGGAAGCGAAGAGGTCCTGCAAAGCGCCCAGCGCGTCCTTGCCCAACAGCTCGGACGGCGGGTTCAAGATGACGTCGAAGTTCACCCGGTCTGCCTCGGCAAGGCCGCGGATGCCGAGTTGCGCGCGCTCGAAGGTGAGCTTGTGCCAGGCGTAAGACCACGCGCGCTGCTGCGGCTGGTGGTTCCGGCCCGGCACGATGGTGAGGAAATCGCGCTCGATGGCGGTGCGCAATCGCCCGAGCCGTCCGCCATTCAGATCGGGCATTCGGCGGAGCGCGTCGAGGATGTGCTGGTACGCCCCGCCCATCTTCACCCAGACGGTCGAGATGGTGGCGGCGAGCTGCCGCCCGAGGAGCCCGTAGTCCAGCGCTTGCGGAATGTCCGCGATCCACGGCCCCGGCTGCCCGTCGGTGCCGGCGACCGGCTTGCCGTTCATCACCGTCTCGATCAGCTCGTCGATCATCGCCGGCGGGCCCGCACAGACGCCGCGGCCCGAGCGGTACTGATCCTCGCGCTCCGCGGCGCCGCTGATGTCGCGCGGCCGGACGGGCGTGTCGTGAGTCATCGGCCGCTCGTACAGGTCGAGCATGTACGCGGAGACCATCCGGATGCCGTCGATGACGCGGAAGAGCGACGACAGCACCGGATCGAGCTCGCCGTTCGGCACCGGGTTTCGCCAGCGCATGGTCTGGATGGCCGGCAACGCCAGCACCCCGGAAGTCATGAAGTGCAGGTCGCCCACCTTCCAGCTTCCGTCCGGGTACTGCGGGTAGCGCCGCAGGAACTCCTCACGGAACAACAGCGTCGCCCGCAGGACCGGCTTCCAGTGCGCGAGCATGCTGCGCAGGGCGGTCATGTTCATCGGCATGTCGTCGAGGTAGCGGGTGCCGGCGTAGCCGCAGGTCTTGTATTCGGTGGGAAGCTTGAGACGCATCCGATCGGGGAACGAGTTGGCCTCTCCGACCTGCCGCCCTTCCTGATCGAGCGCGATGTGCGCGATGCGGTGCACCGGCACGATCGACTCGATGTAGCCAGGTTCGATCGAGCGTCCGGTGATCTCCTGCAGAAGGGAGCCAGGGTCCGGATTCCAGAAGCGCGGGACCTCGGTTGCCGGGCGCGCGCGTTCGCTCTCCAGGAAGGCGTGGTGGGCCGCGCTCAGCGCCACCTGCGCGGCCGACTTTGGCGCCGACTCGCGGGCGAGGATGCCCGCCTCGAGCAGGGACTCGAGCAGCGGCTTCACCCGCGACCATTCCAGCGGCTCGGTCGACCAGGTGGTCGCCGTGCCCGCCATGAAGCTCTCCTGCTGAATCAGCTTCTCGGCCCAGGGAAACAAGTCGGGCTCATCGAAGCTGATCTCGTGTACGCCGCAGTAGAGGGTCAGTTCCTTCCCGCCGCCTTGAACCGGGTTGTAGACCGGCACGAAGCGTTTGCGGGTGGTGACGAAGAGGTTTTCGTGCGGGTCGAGCGGGTTGTTCAAGTCGATGACAACGTCCTCTTCGACTGCTGCCTGGTCGTGTTGCATCGACCACCCCCACAAACGAGCGCCAGTTGTCGTCCAACTTCGGGCTATGGTTCTGGCCCTATACGCGCGTCGCCGTGGTTGTCCAGCACGTTCTTGCAACCAATCGCAAGTTGGCTTCTACGGGTGGTTTTCTGCCCGTTTATGACATGAGGAGCGAGGGTGCGGGCGCAGGCCACGAGCCGAGCCCATGCGGCTGCATCATTGGCCCTGGCAGTTGGATAGAAAACGAAATCACCGACGATTCATTTAATGCACGTCGCAATTTTCCAAGATCGCGCCCACGGCCTTGCGAATGGGAATGGAGGCGCCTCGGCCCGAAAGCTCAGGGCTGGGTGCCGTCTTTGATCCACTGCTCGAACAGCCCGATGTTTTCCTGCGGCCACGGACCACCGGCGAAGTCCGGCGGCATCCGGACGCCCGCGGTGCCGTTGAGCCGGCCGAGGATGGCCTGGGCGTTGGCCTTGACGTCGTCGTAGCTCGACAGGTCGCAGAAGAAGCTCATGTGCTCCACGTCCATGTCGGTGAAGAGCGGTCGGATCTGGTTGGCGAAGCTGACGGCCACGCGTGCCTCCTTTGGCAGGTCAGGCGGCGGGGAGCGGTGCGCATCCGCGTCCCCGCAGCCGGATGAAGGAAGGTCTAGCAGGAACGCGGGATGAGGCCGGAGTGAATCCTGGTCTTGATCTTCATGATGTCACCTCCTCTCCACAGGTTGGAAACGCGTCCTTCGGGAAAGCTAGCGAGCACAGAGCATGCCGGCGCGAACCTTGGTCTTGATCTTCATTTGCTTTCACCTCCTCTCGGCAGTGCATGAAAAAGCCCGCGGCTAGCGCAGGCAGCTGACGTTACCGGCGCGAATCTTGGTCTTGATCTTCATGACGTCACCTCCCCTCGTTGCAGCATTTGAAGATGGTCAGTGCAGGACGAGCGATTGGCCGCCGTGCGAGACGGTGGTTGCGCCTGCGTGGTTCTGGATGTCGACGTCGAGCGTCTCGCGGAGCAGGTCGACGAGCGACGGCACCGCGCCGGGCGACCCTCTGCGCAAGAGATGATGGATGGCGAGCTGCGCGCCCGTCAGCGGGGACGCCGGCTTTGGCCGCCCGAGCAAGGCGTTGATGCGCTCCTGCACCCCAGTCACCGTCCGGAGCGCGTTGCGTTCGAAGCGCAGGAACTCGAGCAATGGAAGGGCGACCGGCTCGGCCCCGAGCGAGGCAAACAGATCGCGCAGCGCTCCCTTGGCGCCTTCGCTCAACAGGCCCTCGGGCGGCGTCAAGAGCGCGGCAAGGTCCTGCCGCTCGAAGACTCCGCGGATGCCCGTCTGCGCGTGGTTGAACATCCGGTGCGCGAACGCTTCCGACCATTGCCGCTGCCGCTCGTCGTGGCCGCGGACGGCCGTGATGATCTTGAAATCGCGCTCCATCCCCTCGCGCAAAGGCGCAGGGCCGCCGCGCGAGAGGAGCGCTTCGCGGATCTCCGTGTACGCACGGGTCATCCGCATCCAGGTGCAGTAGACCGCCGCGTAGACCTGGATGCCGAGGAGCCCGTAATCGAGCGCCGCCGGGATGTCTTGCGCCCATTGCGGCAGGGGCTCTGTCGGTGTCGCGAGGGCTTTGCCGTCGAGGAGCGTCGCGACGAACTCGTCGATCATGTTCTGCGGCCCCGCGCAGACGCCCTTGGCGGAGAGGAACTGGTCCTCGCGCTCGGCCATCTCGGTGATGTCGCGCGCGACGATCTTCGTGTCGTACGTCGAATCGAGGCGCGGCGCGTCCATGATGTGCGCGGCCACCATCCGCACGCCGTCGGTGACGCGGAACAGCGAGGAGAGCACCGGATCGAGCTCGCCGTTCTTCACCGGATCGCGCCACCGCATCAGCTCGAATCCGACCAGGGCCAGGATGCCGGAGGAGAGGAAGTGCACTTCGCCGAGCCGCCAGGTACCGTCGCCGAGCGGCGGATAGCGGCGCAAGAACTCCTCGCGAACAGCGAGCGTCGCGCGCAGGACCGGCCGCCAATGCGCGATCATGCTGCGCAGCGCGGTCATGTTCATCGGCGTGTCGTCGTGGTAGCGGCTCCCGGCGTAGTTGCAGGTGCGCCATTCGGTCGGGATCTTCAGACGGAGGATCTCCGGGAAGGTGTTGACCTCACCGACCTGGCGGCCTTCGCGATCGAGCGCGGCGTGCGCGATGCGGTGCACCGGCACCACCGACTCGATGTAGCCCGGCTCGACACCGCGGCCGACCACCTCGTCCAGAACCGAGCCCGGATCGGGGTTCCAGAAGCGCGGTCCCGCCACCACCGGGCGCGTCGCCTCGGATTTGAGAAAGGCGAGGTGCATCGCGCTCGACGGCAATTGGCCGATGGTCTTCCCCGGCGGCTCGCGATCGAGGATGCCTTCGGCGAGCAGCGCTTCGAGCAAGCCCTGGACGCGCGGCCATTCGAGCGGTGGGCTGGCCCAAGAAATGGACGCACCAGCCAGAAAGCTGTCCTCTTTGATGAGCTTCTCCGCCCAAGGGAACAGGTCCGGCTCGTCGAAAGTGATCTCGCGCATGCCGCAATACAGCGTCAGCTCACGGGCGCCCGCCGGAGTCTGGTTGTAGACGGGCACGAAGCGCTTGCGCGCAGTGACGAACAGTTGCTCGTGCGGGTCTACGGACGCTGCCTCAGCCTGCATCGAGCCTCCGGAAAACGATCGGCAGCGGTGCATGTACACACGCGATCGCTCCCGGTCCAGGACCAGTTTGGCTCGATTTCAGGCTGCAGCAGCTTGCCATTCGGCTCAATTTCAGGCTGCAGCAGCTTGCCGTCCGGCCCGGCCGGCCGGGCTCGCATGTCAATCGATGTCGAAATCTTACCGCTGCGCGCGCCGCGGCTAGACGATGCCCGCGCGTACCAAGGGCAGCTCGCGAATGCGCCGACCGGTCAGCGCGAAGATGGCGTTGGCGATGGCAGGCGCGATCGGCGGCACCCCGGGCTCGCCCACTCCGCACGGAGGCTTTCCGCTCTTGACCTGCGCGACGTGGATGCTGCGCGGAGCCTGCGGCATGCGGATGAGCCGATAGTCATTGAAGTTGGACTGCTCGGTGACTCCGCCCTTCATGGTGGCACCGCCGTAGAACGCGTGGCTCATGCCGAAGATGACCGCGCCTTCCATCTGCGAGCGTGCGCGCTCGGTGTTGATCACGAGGCCTGCGTCGTACGCGAGCCAGACTTCGTCGACCGCGATCTTGCCGCGCGCATCGCGCACCACCGAAACCACCGCCGCGACGTAGGTGAGGAAGCTGCGATGGGCGGCGATGCCGAGCGCGCGGCCCTTGCGCTCTTTGAAGCGCGACATCTGCGCTGCCTTGTCGATGACCGCGCGGAGCCTGCCGGTGTCGATCGGTTGCTCGTCGAGCTGCGTCGAGTAGTTGGGGAGCTTGGCCACACCCAACTCCTCGAGCGTGACGATGCGCGGCGGGCCGAACAGCTCGTGCAGGTTGTCGACCGGATCCACCCCGCGCGCGTGCGCCAACTCGTCCATGAAGGAGCCTGCCGCGAAGGCGTGGAAGATGTTGTAGACCGACCGCAGCCATCCGACGCGCACGTGCGCGGGCGCCTTGCACGTCTCCGCGCGCACGTTCGGGATTGCGAGCGGCAGATCGGTGACGCCCTGTTGCAGATCGTTCGCGGTCGCCTGGTCAGCGCCGGTGAAGGTGGAGCCGATCGGGCTCAGCGCGGTGCGCTGCCGCCAGGCGGTCACTTGCCCCTTCGGGTCGAGCGCGGCGGTGAGGAGCTGGGTGTTGACGGCGTTGTAATAGTCGTGGCGCACGTCGTCCTCGCGGGTGAACTGCACCCGCACCGGCGCCTTCACTTCACGCGACAGCCACGCCGCCTCGGAGACGAAGTCCGCCTTCGACTTTCTCCCGAAGGCGCCGCCCAAGAGGGTGACGTGGCAGGTGGTCTTGTCCTCGTCGATTCCGAGGACGCGGGCCATCTCCTTCATCGCGTCCTGCGGGTTCTGCGTCGGTGCCCAAACCTCGCACTTGCCGTCCTCGAAGTGCGCGATGGCGACCGGCGGCTCCATCGGGACGTGCGCGAGATGCGGCACGTGGTACTCGGCCTCCACCACCTTGGCGGCGCTCTTCAGCGCGGTCTCGACGTCGCCTTTGTTGCGCGCAGACTTTCCCGGCTCGTGCACGACCTTGCTCAGCTCTTTCGCGTACGCATCGGAATCGTAGGTGGCGTTCGGGCCCAGGTCCCAGTCGATCTTCAGCGCCGCCCGGCCGCGCATGGCGGCCCAGGTGTTGTCGGCGAGCACGGCGACGCCGCCCCACGGTTGGAACTTCCACGGAGCTTCGGGCTGCGGCATCTGCACGACCTTCTTCACGCCCCGCACCGCCAGCGCCGCGCTCGGGTCGTAGCCAGCCACTTTGCCGCCCACCACCGGCGGCCGCTCGATCACCGCCACCAGCATCCCGGGCAATGTCACGTCCGCGCCGAACTGCGCGCTGCCGGTCACGATGGGCTTCGCGTCGACGAGCGGAAGATCCTTGAAGCAATGGATGAGCTCGCTTTCGGGCCGCAGCTCGACCGCATCCGGCTTGGGCACGGGCAGCTTCCCGGCTGCGTCGGCGAGCCTGGCGAAGGAGATCGACTTCTTGCCCTGCCAGACGGCGTCGTCATGCGCGGTCAGCTCGGACGCCGGCGCGCGAAGCTGTACGGCCGCGGCGGCGATGAGCAGTTGCCGGGCGGTGGCGGCGGCCTTGCGCAGCTCTTTGTAGTGGCTGCGGATGCTGCTCGAGCCGTCGGTGTTCTGATCGCCGTAGCGCTTGTCGCCGTCGCCCTGGACGATGCGGATCTTGGCGGGGTCGGCGCCGAGCTCGTCCGCGATCAAGACCGGCAGCGTGCTGCGGACGCCCTGCCCCATCTCCGAGCGGTGGCAGGCGATGGTCACCTGGCCGTCGCTCCCTACGTGAACGAAGAGGTTTGGTTTCAATCCCTCGGCCGGCTGGGGAGCCGCGGTTTTCGCCGACTGCTTGTTCGCGCCCGACGGCTCGTCCGCGAGGACGCGCGTGGCCACCGCCGAGACGAAGAGGCCGCCGACGAATTCGCGCCGTGTCAGCGGCATGGCTAGCCCTCCTCGGAGGTTGAACGGGTCGGCTCTTCTGGAAGGCCCGCAGCCCGCTTCACGGCCGCGCGGATGCGCGTGTACGTGCCGCAGCGGCACAGGTTGCCCGCGAGGGAGCGATCGATGTCGGCGTCGGTCGGCTTCGGGTTCTGCGCGAGCAGCGCCGCGGCGGTCATGATCTGTCCCGCCTGGCAGAACCCGCACTGCGGCACCGCCAGATCGCACCACGCTTTCTGCAACGGATGATTGCCCGTAGGCGACAGGCCTTCGATGGTGGTGACGGAGCGGCCCTTCGCGCGCGAGATGGGCGTGCAGCAGGAGCGCACCGTTTCTTTGTCGAGATGCACGGTGCACGCGCCGCACAGCGCCTGGCCGCAGCCGTATTTGGTGCCGGTGAGGCCGAGCACATCGCGCAGCGCCCAGAGGATGGGCATCTCCGGATCGACGTCCAGGTCGTATGCCTTGCCGTTCACGGTCAACGAGATCACGGCCGCTCTCCTTCCCTCGGGCATTCTGCGCCCGTCTTCACCCACGCTGCCATCAGAGCACCGAGCTGTTCTTGCGTGCCGGGCGCCGGCTCCCGCCCATGCCCGGGGTGCCATCCCCAGCCGACCAATTGGTCGTGCGCGTTGTGCTCGACGATCTGTGCGAGCGTGCGCCCGCCGTTGCGCTTTGTGTCCTTCATCTGCTCGCAGATCTGCTGCGGGGTGTGGTTGACCCACGCCATCGTCTTCGGCGCGAGGTGCCACTCGGGCGCTCCCGGCACCCGCGAAAGCTCGAGGTTGTGGTCCTGGTGGCAGGTGGTGCAGCGCATGCCGACCACCCCGCGATCGTCCACCCCGCGCGTCACCGGCGGATCGTGCGGCCGATCGGGAGTGATTTGCGCGGGACTGTCGCCGGCGGGGTGGCAGTTGATGCAGCGCGGATGGAAGAAGACGCGGCTTGCCTCGAGGAAGAGCGCGGCGGACCGCGCATGCGGGTCGGCGATGGCGTCGAAGGAGGCGACGGTCTTCAGCGACGGGTGGTCGGCGGCGGCGGGCTGCGGCGCGGCGGTGGCCGCGGGTTGCGGCGCGGCGGTGGCCGCGGGCTGGGGCGGAGTCCGCGACGCGCAGGCGGCGAGCACGGAGGCGATGACGACGGCGCGCACGGACGGGACGCTGCCACTCGGGCGCAGAAGCCGCAAGCCGTAGCGGCGCGTACGCGTTGCGGCGAACCATTCACGAGCTGGACGGTCGCGGCTGCCGGCATCGCCGCCGCGCTCACCGCGCTGATGGGGCCGACGCCCGGCGCTGCTCCCGAACATTTTCGAGCGATGCTTTCCACTGGCCGTCGCCGATGGCGATGGGGCGGCGCATGCCGGAGCTTGTGACCCGGATCGCGGTTTCGGCGAGCTCGCGAAGCCTCTCTCCGCAACGCTTTCCCCTCGCCAAAGCTTGCATCGAAGAAAGCCCGCTTACTGGCCGAGGCGGGTGCATGACATCAAGGCGGCTGGAACGGGCGCGGCGTCAGCGTGTGCCAGCCGACGCGCAAGAGCCACAGCCGGGGCATTTCGAGCGGCTCGTGGGCGCCGGTCGCCAGCGGATCGCGAAAGCGCGCCGGCAAGTGCTCGCGGGTGTGGTGGCGGTAGTTGCCGACGACGTAGCGGATGGCATTTCCGACCTCCCGCGGCGAGGACAGGACGCGCGCGTGATAGCGGTCGGCGAAGACCGGCCCTTTGCGGCCGAGACGCGCATTGAGGCGCCTGGCGATGCGGATGGCAAGCCCCTGCATGCCAAGCGAAAGCGCGGCCGTCCCATCCGCCTCGACGACAAAGTGCAGGTGGCTTCCCTGCACCGAGTAGTGCGCGATGCGCATCTGCCCGCCCGTCGCTGCGGCGCGGATTGCCGCCAGGATGGTTTGCGCAGGGCCTTGCTTGCGCAGGAACCCCACGCCGGGACGAACGCGCTGGGTGACATGGACGGCCCTGCAAGCGACGAACTGGTGCCGTTTGCGATGCCGGACCCCCGGCCCGAGCAGCCCCGGCTGCTCGTGCAACCGCGGTCGGCCCGCACCCGGACGCTTCCCTCCGCGCTTTGGAAATTCGAACGAAGTCTGGCTGGAGGGCCGCACCAAATGAATATTAGTGCCTTTCAATGTGTGCGTCAAGGTAGAATGCCGGTGCGGTTCGCGGTCGCTGAATCGTGGCGCGGTCGCTGAATCGTGGCGCGGTCCCTGAATCGTGGCGCGGTGGCGGTGGTTGCGGAATGGAGCGGTCGCGCCGCGGTCCCGTAAATGGGCGGCGTTCGATGGTGCGCCCGCCAGGCGAGAGATGCGCGAACCGCAGCCGCCGGGACGACCCACAAGGCCGATCCTCTCCGGAGGCCCACCTCCGTTGGCGACGTCCCGCAATCGGGACTGGCCGTCCCAGTTCCGGACGAGCCCCGCGTACCGGCGCGCCCCCGCTCGTCGTTCGCGCCGACAAGACGCGCTGGCACGGGTTTCGCTCGCAACCCGCTCATGCTTCGAGACCTGCGCACGGCGCTTCGCGTCTTCCGCCACTCCCCCGGCTTCGCCGCGGTGGTCGTCCTCACCATCGGCATCGCGGTCGGAGCGACGACCAGCGTCTTCAGCGTGGTGCGCGGTCTGTTGCTGCGGCCGTTGCCGTACCGCGAGGCAAATCAGCTCGTCCGCATCTTCGACGCCTCCAAACAGGGCGACACCGGCACTTCCTCGCTCGCCGAGTACCGGCAGGACTTCGAATCGCTGAAGACCGCCACCGCCGCTGCCTGGGCGTACGGAAGCGGCAACTTGTCGGGAACGGGCGCGCCCGAGCATGTGCTGATCGGCCGCGCCTCGAGCTCCCTCTTGCCGGTCCTCGGGGTCGCGCCCGCTCACGGCCGCTGGTTCACGCCCGACGAGGAAGAGGCCGGCAAGGGCCGCGTGATCGTGCTCGGCAGGGCGCTCTGGCAACGGCGCTTCGGCGGCGACCCCGCGGCGGTGGGGGCAACCGTGAGCGTCTCCGGGACTCCGCTGCGCATCGTCGGCGTGCTCGCTTCCGACCTGGAGTTGCCGGAGCAGTTCGAGGCCTGGACGCCGCTCGCTTTTCCACCCGGCGCCCTCACTCCGCAGGCGCGCGGCAATCGCTTCATCCGCGCGGTGGCGCGCATCCGCAGAGGCAAGACGCTCGCCGACTTGCGGGCGGAGCTTTCGCTCGTCTCCGGGCGCCTCCTAGAGACGTACCCGGACGTCTATCCGAAGGACTCCGGCTTCTCGTACCGGCCGGTGCCGCTCCTCGATCAGCTCGTCGGCGGAGTGCGCCAGACGGTGTGGATGCTGTTCTTCGCGGTGCTGCTGGTGCTTTTGATGGCCTGCGCGAATGTGGGAAACCTCCTGCTTGCGCGCGCGGCGGCGCGGCAGCGCGAGTTGGCGGTTCGGGCGGCGCTCGGTGCGGGCCGCGCGGCGCTGGTCCGGCAGGTCCTGGCGGAGAGTCTTCTCCTGGCGCTGGCCGGCGGCGCGCTCGGCGTCCTGGTCGCCGTCTGGGGCGTGAATCTGCTCCTCGCTGCGGGCGGCGCCGGCCTTCCCCGCGCGGACGCTGTGCGCATCGACGGCCTCGTGCTCGCCTTCGCCGCGGCGGTGTCGATCGCGAGCGGCCTTTTGTTCGGAATCCTCCCCGCGATTGGCGCGACCGACCTCGATCTCGAACAAGCGCTGCGCGCCTCCAGCACGGCGGCGGCGCCTCGGGCCGGCAAGCTGCGCCGCGCGCTGGTGATGGCGGACGTGGCCTTGGCGGTGATGCTGGTGTCCGCCGCGGCGCTCCTTCTCCGATCGTTCAGCCGGGTGGTGGCGGTCGATCCCGGCTTCCGCGCTGACGGCGCCGTCGCGCTCGATCTCTCCATCCCTGGAGGCGAGCAGCGTCAGCGGGCACTTTTCCACGCTGCGTTGCAACGGCTGCGCGAACTGCCTTCTGCGGTGACCGCCGGAGGCATCGACTATGCGCCCTTGACCGGTATCGCCAACGACACGTCGTTCGAGATCGAAGGCCGCCCGGTGCCGCCGGACACCTTCCCGCCCGACGAAGAGATCCGCGTCGTCACCCCCGGCTTCTTCGAGGCAATGGGCATGCACCTCCTGCGCGGACGGACGTTGCAGGAGGCAGATCCGTCGCAGTCGCTGGTGGTCAACGAGTCGTTCGCCAAGCGGTACTTCGGGAGCGCCGACGCCGTCGGAAAGCGGCTCCGCTTCTCCAGTCGCGAGCCGTTCTGGACGGTCGCCGGCGTGGTCGCGGACGCGCACGACTTCGGCCTCGACCAGCCGGTGCGCCCGACCTTCTATGTGCCCTTCGATCAGTTCCCCACGAACACCCTGACCTTGGTGCTCCGTTCCAACGCGCCCCCGCGCGAGGCGCTGCGCGATGCGGTGCAGGCCATCGCCACCATCGACCCCGCCTTGCCCGCCTACCGGACCCAGCCCATCGCCTCCGCCCTGGCCACCTCGCTCGCGCAGCGCGCGTTCAGCCTGAAGGTGCTGGACGGCTTCGCTCTCCTCGCGCTCCTCCTCGCGAGCCTCGGGCTGTACGGAGTCCTCGCCTATTCGGTCGCGCAGCGCACCCGCGAAGTGGGCGTGCGGATGGCGCTCGGGGCGCGTCCGGCACAGGCCATCCTCTTGATCGCGCGGGAGAGCGCGGGGATGGTCGGTCTCGGCCTCGTCGCCGGCTGCGCGGGCGCGGTTGCTTCCGCGCGCCTCTTCGCAGGCCTCCTCTACGGGGTCGGCGCGACGGACCCCGCATCGCTCGCCGCCGCCGTCGGCGCGCTGGCGTTGGTGGCGGCAGCGGCGACGCTCCTTCCGGCGCGGCGAGCGGCCAGGGTCGATCCGGCGGTGGCGCTTCGCGCGGAGTAACGCCACCGCCCAAGGTCGTGCGCCGAACGCGAGCGCAGGTCCGGCCAGCGACCGCCAACGTTCGTCAGCGCGCGTCCATCTCCGCGGGCTCGCCCTGGCATTCGTCCCACTCGCCGCGCAAGCACGCCGCCGCCTTGGCCTTGTCGGACTCCGGCACGGGCTGGTTCTCGGCGTGCTCCGGCAAGGGAGGCATCCGCCGCTGCTGCAGCGCCGCGTCGATGGGCCGCTTCACCGAGGCGAGTTGGTTCGCCACCTCCGCAAGCTCCCGCTCCAACACCGAAGTGCGCTCGATCAGGTAGCTCGCGGGCTTCCCGTCCCAGGAGAGGAGCGCGCCGTAGAGGTGATCGGTGTGCTCGCGGATGCGCTCTTCGCCGGTGATGGCGCCGCCCTCTTTGGTGGCGACCACCTTCTTCTTCACCGCGTCCAACTCCTGGTCGAAGGAGGCGAGCTGGCTGGAAAGCGCGTCATTCTTCGGCAGCGACTTCGCGCGTGCGTGGGCGGCCGCGCGGTCTGCCTCGATGCTGTCGACGAGATCGCTCATCCGCCCGAACAGCGCATGGGCGCGCATGGCCGCGTCGAACTGCGCCTTGCGGTCGGCCACGCTGAAGCGCGCCCGCCGGTCCAGCCCGATGGCGAGCTTCGTCTCGATCACCTGCGACCCCTTGGTCAGCCGCACCCGGTAGATGCCCGGCACGACGCGCGGACCCTGGGTGGAGCCGAAGGCCGCCTGCGCCGCGCGCGGCACTCGAGGCGGTTTCACCTGCATGGTCCAGGTGACCCGGTTGATGCCGCGCCGCTTGCTCGCGGGCAGCGTGTCGATGAGGTTGCCCTGCTCGTCGAGCACCTCGAGCTTGATCGGACCGTAGAGGTGCGCCGCGCGCTGGTAGTAGGAAATGACCGCGCCGCCCTCCGGATTGCGGCCGACGAAGATGGCGTCGCCCGCCGCTCCGGTGTAGCCGCCGAAGGCAAGGAAGCGCTCCTGCACCGGCCGGCCCGGCAAGAACGCGAAGTCCTGCGGCATGCCCTGCGAGGCGAGCGCGCGCAACGGCGTCAGGTCGTCGAGGATCCAGATGCCGCGGCCGTGCGTCGCAAGCACCAGATCGCCGTCGCGCGCCTGCACCTGCACGTCGCGCACCGCCACCGAGGGGAAGTCCGAGCCCTTGAACTCGGCCCAATGCCCGCCGCCGTCCACCGAGATGAAGAGGCCGAACTCGGTGCCGGCGAAGAGCAGCCTCTTCTCCTTCGCGTCCTCGCGGATGACGTGGGCGTAACCGCGGATGCCGGAAGTATTGAGCTGCGTCCAGCTCTTGCCGAAGTCGGTCGTCTTGTAGAGGTGCGGGGTCATGTCCCCGAAGGTGTGGCGATCGAACGCGGCGTAGGCGGTGCCCGCGTCGTAGCGGCTCGCCTCCACCCAGCTCACCCACGACGCCTTGGGCAGGCCGCGCAGGTTCCCGACCACGTTGGTCCAGTGCTTGCCCGCGTCCCGGGTGAGTTGCAGGTTGCCGTCGTCGGTGCCGGCCCAGATGGTGTTGGCGTCGAGCGGCGACTCGCTGATGGAATAGATGGTGGTGTGCTCTTCGGCGGAGGAGTTGTCGACGGTGACGCCGCCCGACTCCTCCTGCTTCTGCTTCTCCGGATCGTTGGTGGTCAGGTCCGGCGAGATGCGCTCCCAGTTGTCGCCCTTGTCGCGCGAGCGGAAGAGGAACTGCGCGCCGATGTAGAGCGTCTTGGGGTCGGTCGGGCTGCGGGCGATGGGCGTGTTCCAGTTGAAGCGCAGCCGCTCGTGGAAGCCGGCCTTGGGCTGGATGTCGCGCGCCACCTGGATGTCGCGATCCATCCGGCCGATGTACCCGCCCTGCGATTCGACGTAGACCGCCGACGGATCGGTCGGGTCAGGGACCACCCAGAAGCCGTCGCCGCCGTAGAGGTTCTCCCAGGTCTCGGTGGTGATGCCGCCGCCGTACGCCGAAGGCCCGACCCAGCAGCTGTTGTCCTGCAGGCCGCCGTAGACCCGGTACGGGTCCCGGTCGTCCACCGCCACATGGTAGAACTGCGAGACGGGAAGGTTCTGGTACTTCCACCAGCGGTTCGCGCCGTCGTAGGAAGCGTAGAGGCCGCCGTCGTTCCCTCCCACGATGTGCTTGGTGTTGGTGGGATCGATCCAGATGTCGTGCCAGTCGCCGTGCGAGCCCTGTCCGCCGACGTGGGCGAAGCTCTTGCCGCCGTCGTCGGAGGCGATCAGGTCGTAATCCATCTTGAAGAGCCGGTCCGGGTTGGCGGGATCCACCACCATCCGGGCGAAGTAGAACGGCCGCCAGGTCATCATCTGGCTGTTGTCGCGGCGCTCCCAGCTATTGCCGCCGTCAGCGCTGCGGTAGAGCGCGCTGTCCTTCGACTCCACGAACGCATAGACGATCCGCGAATCGCTCGGCGCGACCACGATCTCGGTCCGGCCCCACGGCTTCGGCGCAGGGTTCAGCTCTTTCCAATGCGCTCCGCCGTCGGTCGACTTGAAGAGCGCGCTGCCGCTCGGCGCGTCCGGACCGTTGCCGCCGGAGCGGAAGGTCCACCCCTTGCGGCGGAAGTCCCAGAGGCCCGAGTAGACGACGTCCGGGTTCTTCGCATCGAGCGCGACGCTGGCGCAGCCGGTGGAGAGATTGCGGCCGGTCAGGATCAGGTCCCAGCTCTTGCCGCCGTCGGTCGTCTTGTAGAGGCCGCGGTCGGGCGAATCGCTCCACAGCTTTCCGGGCGCGCAGGCATAGACGACGTTGGAATTGCGCGGGTCGACGATGATGCGGGTGATGCGCTCGGTGTTGGAGAGGCCCATGTTGGTCCAGCTCTCGCCCCCGTCGGTGGTCTTGTAGATGCCGTCGCCGACCGACACCGAGTTGCGCGTCCACGACTCGCCGCTGCCCACCCACACCGTGTCCGGCGCTTTGGGATCGAGCGCGATGGCGCCGATGCTCTGCACCGGCTGTTTGTCGAAGACGGACCGGAAGGTGGTGCCCGAGTCCTGCGACTTCCACACCCCGCCGCTGGCGGCCCCGATGTAGAGGGTGGTCGTGCCCTTCGCTTCGACCCGCCCGGCCACCGCCGAGATGCGCCCGCTCATCGCCGCCGAGCCGATGTTGCGCGCGCCCAAGCCGGAGATGACGCCGCTGTCGAAGACCACGCTCGCGTTCGCCGCGCGGGCGGGCACGGGCGAGGCGAGCGGCTTCGGGTGCTCGGGAGGCAGCAGCTCGCGCTCCGGCTTCTTGGTGGGGAAGGCGAACAGCGCGTCGTCGAGCGGAACGTTCGGCTCGATTGCGGTCACGTTGAAGCGCGCGCTCTTCGGCCCGCCCTTCGGGCCGGACTCGATCGACGACGGAATCCACACGCCATCGACCAGGACGTAGCTGCCCAGGTCGGTCTCGATCACCTTCTCCGAACCGCGGACGTGCCGCTCGCGCACCACCCGGATTTCCAGGAACGTGTCGGGGTCGAGATAGTCGTATTCGATGTCGCCGTCCTTGCGCAGGACGCGCAGCTTGATGGCTTGGGTGCCGTCCACGTCGTCGGTGCCGAGGAGCTGCACCTGGTGGCCCTTTGCTTTGTAGTTGACGAGCGGCCCTTCGAAGTCGGCGTCCTGGGCGAGGCCGCGCGCCTCGTCGGCGGAGGTGCGGAACGGATCGCGCCGGCCCTGGAACGGATCGACGCTCCAGCTCTCCCGCCCGTCGAACCCGTCGATGGCGGTGATGCCCTGGATGGTGATTTCCTGGCGGATGCGGTCCGGCCGCGAGAGGGCCTGGCCGAAGTCGGCCGTAAGGCTGAAGTCGCCGCCTCCTCCAAAGACCACCTTGCCGGTGAGCCGCAGCGTCTTCAACGCGGCCAGTCGTTCCACGCCGCCCCGCGCCTGCACGTGCCTTGCCACGACTTCGTCAACGCTCAGCGGCGTTGCTGCGGTAGCGCTCAGCGGCTGCGCCGGGGCAGCCAGGGCCAGGGCCAGACAGAGGGGAAGGAGGTTCATGGCGCGCACTATCCGGTAACTGCGCGGTCGCGTCGAGCGATTCGCGCTTTTGGGGGGACCGCGGTTTGGGGTATGCATGGAGGCGTCCCGATTACGAGGTGAGCTTGCTCCCTATTTCCGGCCGGGTTTTGTTCGCTGTCTTCGCGCTCTCCTCCTTTGCCGTCCGGGCCGAAGGACTCGACCGCGATACGCTCCTCACCGACGCTCCGGCAGTGCCGGACAAAGGGACGGTCCGCCTCACCGGCGCCCTCACCGGCACGAGCGACACGAGCGGCGTGGACAACACGCAAGGGCAGGCCAACATCGTCGCCGGCGTGCAGTGGGCGCCCATCGAGCGCTTCTCCGCGGACGTCTCGGCGTACTTCCAGGTCGGGGCGCAAGGTCCGTCGGCGCGGGCGCGGTACCAGATCCTCAAGCAGTGGGACCACGGCATCGATCTCTCGGCCGGGGTGCGCTTCAAGACGGTGGGCTTCCATCCCGACCAGGGCGAGATCGAATTCCTCGTCGCCGGCGGCCGCCGCTTCGGTCAGTTCGAGCTGATCCTGAACGGCGTCTTCGGCGCCGAGACCGGCGCGGGCGGCAAGGACGCCGAGGTCAAGGGGTTCGCGGGCTATCGTTTCAGCCCTTCGCTCAGCGCAGGCATCGACGGCCGCCTGCAGGCGGAGCTCGGCGACGACGAAGTGGAGGCGCTGACCACCCCCAACGGCGTCCGCGACTACGACCTGACGGTGGGACCGGCCGTCTCCTGGATGATCACCCGCACCATCCAACTGCAGGCGCTCTTCGGGCTGGCGCAGCCGAAGAAGACCAACATCACCGCGCCGCTCGGCGCGCTCCAGGCGAGCGTCGACTTCTGATCGCATGCCGAGCCCATTCCACATCGCTTTCCCGGTCGACGACCTCGAGGCGGCGCGCGCTTTTTACGGAAAGACCTTGGGCTGTCCCGAAGGGCGCAGCTCGGCGCAGTGGATCGACTTCGACCTCTTCGGCCACCAGATCGTCGCTCACCTGAAGCCGCGCGACGCCAAGATCGCGCCGCACCACAACCCGGTGGACGGCCACGACGTGCCGGTCCCGCACTTCGGCGTGGTGCTTCCGCTTCCACAATTCCATGCGCTCGCGGCCAGGCTGCGCGAGGCGGGAACCAGGTTCGTCATCGAGCCCTGCGTGCGCTTCGAAGGACAGGTCGGCGAACAGGCGACGATGTTCTTCCTCGACCCGGCCGGCAACGCGCTCGAATTCAAGGCCTTCAAGGACCTCTCGCAGCTCTTCGCGAAGTAGCCCGAACCGTCGTTGCGGCGGGCCTCCGCCACGGTCATTTCGCCGTTCTGCGCTGCAGCCGCGGCCGTCGTCACTGCACGTTGACGTCGTCGAAGTCGGTAAACGTCGCGTCGCCGACGTGGTTGTCGTCGTGGTTGACGAGCGTGAGGGTGACGCTGTGGCCGCGCATGGCGGTCACGTTGACGCTGACCTGGACGTAGGTGTTGTTGTTCGTGCACGTCTTCGGCAGCGCGGTCACCGTCGTGCCCGTGGTGTTGTCGCGCAGGGTCGCCGTCACCCAGTCGAAGGTGATGGTGTCGTTGCAGAACACCCGGTACCAGAAGCTCAGCGTGGTTGCGCCCGCGGGCATGGTGACGGTCTGGATGAGCGTGCTGTCGGTGCTCGGCGACGAGCTCCCCAACGAGCCCGAAAAGGTTCCGGTGTGCGGGAACGTCCGCGCCGCGGCGATGCCGGTGGCCGTCCATCCCGACAGCGTGCCGGTCTCGAACCCTGCGTTGACGAAGGGATTACCCGTGGGCGGCGGCGGCGGCGGCGGCGCGCAGTTGGCGCCGAAGCAGATGCCGAGCACCGCGTGCAGCTCGATGCCGTTCGGCGCCACGCCCGTCTGCCCGTGAAGCAGATCGAAGAAGCCCGCGCCGGTGACCGTCGCCACCACGTTCGCCACCTTGAAGCTGCTGGTGACGGAGGGGAATTTGGCGTCGAACGCCGCCCGGGCCGTTTTCACCGACGAGACCCACGGCCCGGAAGGCACGCAAGCCGGGTCCGGGATCTCGGCGATCATCGTGTTGGTGCCGTCGGACAGCACCAGGTGATAATCGCTGTCTGTTTCGATCTTGTATTCGGTCAGGGTGACGTTGGTGAGCCGGAAGACCTGGATTTCGGGCGAACCAGCGGTGGTGAACCGCGTACTGGTAGTCCCCAGCGTCGAGGGCGCGGCGATGGCGCGCAACGAGGCGATGGTGGTGCTCTTCGGAGTCAGGTTCACCTGGCTCGCCGCCGCGTCGGTGCCGGTCTTCACCGCCCAGCGCTCGACGCCGCAGGTGCCGGTGGTGGCGCTCCGGTTCGGGACCAGCTCCTCGTCTTCCTTCTCTTCGTCCGCGAAGTACGAACCGGTGCAGCCGGAAATGAAGGCGACGAAAAGGACGAACGGCGCGGCTCTCAGCATGGGCTGCCTCCGCGAAATGGCTCGGTCGCTTGTGGTCCAGCCGAGCGAGAAGGTCAAGTCATGCGGCGCACGGCGAGGTAGACGCCGATCGCGATCCCGACAAAGGCGGCGATGGCGCGGAGCACGCCGGGCGGAAGCTTGCGGACGAAGCCCACTCCGAAGTAGCCGCCGAAGATTCCCCCAAGCGCGAGCGGAAACGCGGCTCGCCAGTGCACCGCTCCGGACGGGTTGCGCACTTCCAGCGCGACGAAGACCGAAGCCGCAATCAGGTTGGCGAGCGAGGCCAATTCCACCTTGAGCGCGTTGATCTCGCCGAGCGGCCGCGAGGTGAGCACGAAGCCCATCGCGCCCATGAAGAGGATGCCCGCGCCGGCGCCGAAGTATCCGAAGTAGACGGAGACGCCGAAGGAGACGAGCAAGGCGGGAAAGAGATTGCGCCCGCCCTCGCGCTTTTCGCCGGTGCGGCGGGCGACGAAGCGCGATACCGTCGGCTGCAGCACGAGCAACACCGCGGCCGCGAGCAGCAGCACCGGCACCACCACCTCGAAGACGGCGTTTCCCAGCCGCAAGAGGAGCAGCGCGCCGAGGGCGCCGCCGACGACCCCCGGAACGGCAATCAGCACCGCGTCCGCCCGCGCGGCTGCGATTTCCCTCCGGTACGCCCAGAACGAAGCGAGCTGTCCGGGCAAGAGCGCGACGGTGCTGGTGGCGTTGGCGGCCAAGGGGTTCAAGCCGCCCGCGATCAGCGAGGGAAAGCTGAGCAGCGTTCCGCCGCCGGCCGCCGCATTGATCGAGGACGCGACCATCCCCGCGAGGAAGAGAAAGAGATCGCGGGTGGTCACGGACGAGGAAGGTAGCACGCGCCCGCGAGGCCCGGCCGCGCGGCTCGTTTGACAGGACGATCGCGGTGCCTCTTGATCCGCGACCTATGCCGAACCGGGCACTTCTTCTCTGCCTCTGCGCCGCGGGCTTCGCCGCCTCCGCCAAGGTCACCGCGGTCGACGTCGTCTCTCGCGAGGATCTCTTCGGCGGCAAGCGCTACGGCGACGCAGGCGCCTATGAAAAGTTGGTGGCGCGCGTGCACTACGCGCTCGATCCGAACAATCCGCACAACCGGGCCATCGTCGATCTCGATCGCGCCGAACGAACTGCGCAGGGCCTGGTCGAGTTCGAAGGCGACGTGGTGGTGGTCCGTCCCAAGGACCGCGCGCGCGCCAACGGCTCGGTGCTGCTCGACCTCCCGAACCGCGGCGGCTCGTTGTCCTTGCGCAACGGCTTGAAGAGCGAAGCCGACGTGGACGAGTGGATCCTCCGGCAAGGGTACATCCTCGCCTCGGTCGGGTGGCAGTTCGACATCCGGCCGGCGTCGAACCTGCTCGGCCTCAAAGCGCCGGTCGCGCGCGGGCTGACCGGGCGGGTGCGAGCGGACTTCGTCGTGCCCGAGCGGGCGCAGGAGCACACCGTCTCGCACCTGATCCAGGACACCATCGGCGGGACGGGCTATCCGGCGGCGAGCTTCGACGACGCGGTCTTGACCGAGCGCAGCGGCGTGCTCGCAGACCGCGGCGTGGTCCCGAAGAATCGCTGGCGGTTCACCGATCCCTTCACCATCCACTCCGACGACGGTTTCGTCCCCGGCCGCATCTACGAGGTCATCTATACGGCGAAGGATCCGGCGATTGCGGGCGCGGGCCTCGCCGCGGTGCGCGACTTCGCCGACGACTGCAAGCACGATCCGGCGGCGATTGCTCCCGCCGCCCGGGTGCACGGCTTCGGCATCTCGCAGACCGGCCGCTTCTTGCGCCACTTCCTCTATCAAGGCTTCAATGCCTCGGAGTCGGGCGCCAAGGTCTTCGACGGCCTCTTGGTCTATGTCGCGGGCGCTGGCCGCGGCAGCTTCAATCACCGCTTCGCCCAGCCCTCGCGCGACACGCAGTCGCTCTCCCCGCTCTTCTATCCAAACGATCTGTTCCCCTTTGCCGACGTTCCCACCAAGGACCCCTGGACGGGAAAGAGCGAAGGGCTGCTCGACCGGGCGCGCAGCGAAAACGTGGTTCCAAAGATCTTTTATATCAACACCGCCTATGAATACTGGTCGCGCGGCGCATCGCTTCTGACCACCACCCCGGACGGAAAGTCGGAGGTGCCGCTCGCAGACGAATCGCGGCTCTATTTCATCGCCGGAGTGTCGCACGTCCCCGGCCCGTTTCCGCCCGGCCATCGCGGCGTGCGCGACAACCTCGGGCAGAACCTGGAGAACACGAATTCGTACGCTGTCTTCCGGCGTGCGTTCTTGCAGGACCTGGACGCGTGGGTGCGCGGAGAGGAGGAGGCGCCGAAGAGCCGGTACCCGCGTTTGTCCGACGGCACCCTGGTGAACGTCAGCGCGCTCCGCGTGAAGTCGATCTCCGGCGTGCCGTTCCCCCGCGATGCGTACGAGCCGTATGCGATGGACCTGGGCGGCGACTTCGCGAAGGGCCTCGTCCGGGAGCCGCCGCGCATTCTCGGCACCTATCCCACGCTCGTGCCGCAGGTGGGAAAGGACGGAAACGATCTCGCGGGAGTGCACCGGCCGGAGATCGACGCGCCGCTTGCGACGTACACCGGCTGGAACGTGCGCGATGCGAAGACAGGGTTTGCCGGAATCCGCTCGAGCTTCATCGGCTCGTACCTTCCCTGGCCGAAAGAAGAGGTGCTCTCGCGCTACCGGTCGGCGAACGAATATGCCGGCGCCTATGCGACCGCGGCGGCCGCGCTGGTGAAGGAGCGTTTCTTCGTCCCGGACGACGTCCCGCCTTTGCTCGAGCAGGCGGTCAAGGAATGGCAGTTCGCGACTTCGCGCTGAGTGTGGCAAAGGTCGTTTCATGGACCGCAAAAAGGCATCCGATTTCGATCCCGAAGTCCTGAGCCTCTTCGACCAGTACGTCCACGGCCTGCTCGATCGGCGCGGCTTTCTCGAGCGGGCCGCGCGCTTCGCGGTGGGCGGCGTCACCGCCAGCATGCTGCTCGACGCGCTCAATCCACGCTTCGCCGAGGCGCAGCAGATCGCCAAGGACGACTCGCGCCTGAAGACGTCTTCCGTCGAATTCGAATCGCCGAAAGGCAGCGGGAAAGTGCGCGGCTATCTGGCGACGCCTTCAAAGCACGCGGGCAAGCTGCCCGGCGTTCTCGTCGTCCACGAAAACCGCGGGCTCAACCCGCACATCGAGGACATCGCCCGGCGCATCGCCCTCGAAGACTACGTCGCCTTCGCGCCGGACGCGCTGACACCGCTCGGCGGCTACCCGGGCAACGAGGACAAGGCGCGCGAGCTCTTCCAGAAGCTCGACCAGACCAAGACGCACGAGGATTTTCTCGCCGCGCTTTCGTGGCTGGAAAAGCGGCCCGAATGCAACGGCAAGGTCGGCGCGGTGGGGTTCTGCTACGGCGGCGGCATCGTCAACATGCTGGCGACGCGCGCGCCCGAGCTCGCAGCCGGAGTGCCCTTCTACGGCAACCAGCCGCCGGCAGAGGAAGTCGCCCGGATCAAGGCGCCGCTCCTCATCCACTACGCGGAGAAGGACGACCGCATCAACGCCGGCGTTCCGGCCTTCAAGGCCGCGCTGGATGCGAACCACGTGAAGTACCAGATGTTCACGTATCCGGGGACGCAGCACGGGTTCAACAACGACACCACCCCGCGCTACGACAAAGCGGCCGCGACTCTCGCCTGGCAGCGGACCATGGACTTCTTCAAGCAGCACCTGCGCACGTAGAACGCGCTACTTTGCCGGCGGGTTCGTGTAGGCCTGCTTCTCCAGCACTTCGTTCTTCTCGCGCAGGTCGACGACCGTGTTCCAGGCGCGGTGGCGGTCGACGTTGCATTCGAGCACCGCGTTCCGGTAGTGGACCGCCTCCAGCCCGAGGACCAGCACTCCGACGACCAGCGCCACTTCGAAGAAGAGGCGTTTCATGCCCGGGTCTTTGAGCGGCTCGGGCGGCATCCCCGGCGGGGGTTTGGGTTGTTCTTCTTTCATGCGCACTAGTGTACTGCGGCCACCGCGCATGGGAAGAAACTGTCCCCCCCGCCGAAACAACCGGCGGTCAGGCTTCCTGCAGCTCCTGCAGTAGAGTCGCGACGAGCTGCGCGGCGGGCATCGGCCGGAGCCGCGCCACGCCCTGCCCGGCCCAGAGCGAAAGCGCCCCCGCATCGCCTTTCTGCGCCGCCGCCTGCCGCATCGGCCGGGTGAATTGATTCTGGAGCGGATACGGCAGGATTCCGTCCGGGTCGCGCTCGCCGGCTTCGATCATCTGGTTGCGCAGGCCACGCGCGAGCCGCCCGGAGAAGACCCGCGTCAGCGCGGTGCGATCCGTTTTGGCAGCAACCAGCGCCGCCCGGTAGGCTGGCGAAGTTCCCGCCTCCGGGCAGCCGAGAAACGCGGTGCCGATCTGGGCCGCGACTGCGCCCGCGTCGAGCGCCGCGCGCAGGTCGCGGCCATCCATGATTCCGCCGCTCGCCAACACCGGGATCTTCACCGCCTGTCGGACCTCGGCGACGAGCCGCAGGGTTGGAATCAATCCCTCCTCCGGGGAGACCGCGAAGGTGCCGCGGTGCCCGCCTGCCTCGGCGCCTTGGGCGATGACCCCGTCCACGCCGGCCTCCGCGAGCAGCACCGCCTCGCTGGCGGTGGTGGCGGTGCCGTAGACGGCGATGCCGCGCGCGCGCAAGGAATCGATCTCGTCCTTCGAAGGAATGCCGAAGGTGACGCTGAAGGCCGCAGGCCGCGCCTGCAGCACCGCCTCGAGCTGCGCGGGGAACGGATTGGGCGGCACTTCCGGAACGGACGGTTCGGGCAAGCCGAGCCGGGCGTGGAACGGCGCGAGGAGAGCGATGGCCTTCGACGGATCGTCACTCTTCGGCCGCGGCCATTCGCCGGCGAAGAGGTTCAAGCCGAAGGGCCGGTCGGTCAATTCGCGCACGCGCCGCGCGGCATCGAGGATCTGCTGCGGCGTCATGTATGCCGTGCCGACGAAGCCCAAAGCCCCCGCGGCGGAGACGGCTGCGGCGAGCTCGGCGGTTCCTGGACCGCCGCCGAGCGGCGCCAGGACGATGGGAGGGAGCGACAAAGACGTTGCGGACATCAACGCCTCCGGGAGCTGTCCCCGCGGACGGGGTGCGGGCAAGAAATCGTCTGAGACCTGTTCTCGCTGCCCTGTTCTCGCTGCCCGAACACTACCCCGGCGCGCCCTGCATCGGTGCAGCCCGGAGCTGCAGGCCTCGCCTCACCACACGTCGCAGCGGTTCTGGCGCACCATGTTCGACTGCGCCGGGCAACTGAAAGCGCGCTGGAACTCGGTCAGGTTCGACAGCGGCCCGATCACCCGAAACCGCGCGATCGGATGCGGATCGCCCTGGATCATCAGCCGCTGCGTCTCGGGGCGGATTTCGTCGCCGCGGAACTGGCCCCAGGCAATGAAGAACTCCTGCTCGGGGGTGAAGCCGTCGCGCGGCTTCCAAGGGTGCGCGGCCTGCGCCTTCTCGAAGGCCAGATACGCAACCCGCGCTCCCGCCAGATCGCCGATCGATTCTCCCAGCACGAGCTTGCCGTTGTGGTGGATGCCCGGCTCGATGAAGTAGCCCTCGAACTGATCGACGACGCAGCTCGTGCGCTCTTGGAAGCGCGCCAGATCTTCCTTCGTCCACCAATTGGAGAGGCGGCCTTCGGCGTCGTACTGGGCGCCCTGGTCGTCGAACCCGTGGCTGATCTCGTGCCCGATGACGACCCCGATGGCGCCGTAGTTTACCGCATCGCTCGCTTCCAAATCGAACGCCGGCGGCTGCAGGATTCCGGCGGGAAAGACAATCTCGTTCAGGAGCGGGTTGTAGTACGCGTCGGAGGTGGGCGGCGTCATTCCCCACAGGGCGCGGTCGGTCGGCTTTCCCATCTGGCCGTGCTCGAAGCGCACTTCGAAGCGCTGCGCCGCGGCGATGTTCTCGAGCAGCGTGTCGCGCTTCACCTTCACGCTCGAGTAATCGCGCCACTTGTCCGGATAGCCGACCTTGGGATTGAAAGTGGCGATCTTGTGCAGCGCCTTCGCCTTGGTTTCCGGCCCCATCCAATCGAGGTGCTCGACGATGTCCTTCATCGCCGCAAGCTCATTGTGGACGAGCTCCTGCACCCGGGCCTTCGCGGCCGGCGGGAAGTAGCGCTCCACGTACTTCTTTCCCAACGCCTCGCCGAGCAGACGATCGGCGAGCTCGGCGCAGCGCACGCCGCGCGGCTTCATCTGCGACACTCCGGAGAGGAACTTCTGATTGAAGCCGAACCATTCGTCGACGAACGGCTTCGAGAGCCACGGCGCGGAAGCGTCGAGCAGCTTCCACTCGAGGAACATTCGCCACTGCGCGACGTCGGTCTGCGCCAGCTCGCGATCGAAGGCGCGCATGAACTCCGGCTGATCGACGTTCAGGTCGGCCTCGGGAATGCGCCCGTCTTCGAAGAACAGCGTCCAATCGAAGTGCGGAGTGAGGGTCCGGAGCTGCGCGAAGCTGGTCGGGTGATCGGTCGCCGCCGGATTGCGCAGGGCCACGTTGTCGAGCGACGCCGTCGCGAGCCGCGATTCGAAGGCATAGACGGTGTCCGCCGTCTTCTGCGGGTCGGCAAAGCTCGCGAGCTCGAACATGCGCCGCAGGTGCGCGCGGTATTTCTCCCGGGCCTCCGCGAAGCGCGGCTCGGGCTTCAGGTAGTAGTCGCGATCGGGAAGGCCCAGGCCTCCGGCGCCGATCTCCAGGATGGTCCGGGAAGGCTCGTGCGCATCCGGCTGCGGGCCCACCCCGAACGGCGCCGAGAGGTTCAGGTCCTCGAGCATCCGGATCGCGCGCTGGACGTCCGCCGGCGTCTGCAGCGCGTCCAGCTCCGCCAGCATCGGCTGCAAGGGCGAAAGGCCCAGCGCATCCACCTTCTCCTCGTCCATGCAGGCTGCGTTGAAGTCGCGCACCTGCGCCTCGATGCTGCCCTTCGGCCAGTCGGTCCTGGCGCTCAACTCTTCGAGGATGAGCCGGAGCTTCTCCTTGTTGGACTCTCCCGCCTGCCAGCGGCGGCTCCACCTCTGCATCGAAGCCGGAATGGGGTTGTGCGCCCGCCAGGAGCCGTTCGCGAACTCGTAGAAGTCGTCGCAAGGGTTGGCCTTGCGGTCCATGTCCGAAAGCTCGAGGCCCTTCGCCGGCGGCTCGGTTTTCTCGGTGGCGGTCTTGGTCGGGTTGGCGCAGGCGAAGGCGAGAACACAGGCGACGGCAAGGCGGGCGTTCATCCATCCTCCCAGAGGAAGTACGAATGGCAGTCTACGCGCGCGCAGGGCGGTTGTTTCGCGCGCGCCGGGGTTTTTTGCTTTCAGGTCGGGCGCACGTTCTTCGCGAGAGGTCCCGCGTGGCCAGGTACACCCCCGTCGTCTTCTTGGTCGTCCTCACCTCCTGCATGGAGGAGCGCTTCGAGCTGGGCGATTCCACGGCGCGGTCGACGCGCCCCCTCTGCGCCGCAACCGCGGAGCCCGGCTTCTTCCGTTGTCACGCTCGCACCCGCACCGACGAATTCGGCCGCGCGGCGGCCTCGGCGGCCCCCATCCCGGGCAGCCTGACGCCCGACGATCTGCGCCGCGCCTACGCCATCGTGGCCGGCGGCGGCAGGGGCGTCACCGTCGCCGTCATCGCCGCCTCCGACAATCCGCGCGCTGCATCCGATCTGGCCGTCTACCGGGAGCAGTTCCACCTCGCCCCCTGCGCCGCCGACGACGGCTGCTTCGAGAAGGTCAACCAGCGCGGCCAGGGCTCGCCCTTGCCTGCGCCGGACGAAGGATGGGCCGGCGAAATCTCGCTCGACCTGAACATGGTCTCCGCCACCTGCCCGCGCTGCCGCATCCTCCTCGTCGAGGCCGACAGCGCCTCCGATGCGGACCTGGGAACGGCGGTCAACACCGCCGTGGAATTGGGCGCGGACGTGGTCTCGATGAGCTTCGGCGGACCGGAAAACGAGAGCGTCGTCGAGGACGCGCAGCGCTACTACACGCACCCGGGTGTCCTGCTGGTGGCTGCGGGCGGCGACGACGGGTACGACGCGCAAAACCAGGAGTTCCCCGCCGCAGCCCAGAGCGTCCTCGCGGTCGGCGGAACCACGCTCATCGCCGAAAGCGGCAGCGCCCGCGGCTTTCGCGAAGAAGTCTGGAACAGCAACGGAGGCGCTTCCAACAGCGGCTGCAGCCGCTTCATCGACAAGCCTTCGTACCAACGCCGGACCGGCTGCGCGACGCGCGCGCTCAACGACGTTGCCGCCTTCGCCGATCCGGAGATCGGAGTGGCGGTCTACGACTCGTTCGATCTCGCGCCTGGCTGGGGCGCGTTCGGCGGCACCAGC
>DASXHM010000295.1:0-6696 GCA_036488495.1 Myxococcales bacterium
CCGCGACCGCGCCTTCTCCACCAGCGCTTTGTAGAGCAACAGGTGCTCGCGCCCGGCGAGGAGCTCCGGGTGCCACTGCACGCCAATCGCGAATCGATCCGGCAGCTCAATCGCCTCCACCACCAGGTCCGGCGACACCGCGCTGACACGCGCGCGGCCGGCGTCCTGCACGGCCTGGTGGTGGGTGGAGTTCACCTGCAGGTCGCGCACGCCGACAATCGCCTCCAGCGCGGTTCCTTCCAAGATGCGGACCGGATGGCCGGGCTCGCGCGGGTCGAGCTTTTGCTCGTGGTCGAAGGCGCCGGGGACTTCGTCGCCGATGTCCTGGAAGAGCGTGCCGCCGGCCTCGACGGCGAGAAGCTGCATGCCGCCGCAGATGCCCAGGAGCGGAACGTCTGCCTCCAAGGCGGCGCGGAGGACGCGCTGCTCATAGGCGGTGCGGCCGCGCTTCAAGGGCCCCAGGCGATCGCCCGGACGCGCCCCATAGAGCTCGGGTGGAATGTCGAACGCTCCGCCGGTCAGCACGAGGCCATGGCAGAGGTGGATGGCTTCCACCGGCGCCGTCTCGTCCTCGCTGTAAGGCAAGACGACGGGCAATCCGCCCGCAGCCAGGATGGCGTCCGCGTAGGCCTGCTTGAGCGTGTAGAGCGGCAACGACGGCCGCCCTGCCCTGGCGGCCGTTTCGCCGACGTCCGGGGTGATGCCGATGACCGGCCTCATTTCGGAGGCCCCGCAGCGCCCGCTTGCCATGCGCTCTGCATCGCCCGCACCGCTTCCGCCGGGTCGTCCGCCGCGCACAACTCCGCAATGGCTGCGGCGCAGCGCGCTCCGGCCGCTGCCACCTGGGCGGCGTTCGCAGCCGTCAGCCCTCCAATCGCCACCACCGGCACCCCCGAAAGTCGCACCGCCCTTGCCAGCCCTTCGATGCCGTGCGGCGGCGGAAGTGGCGCGCCCGGCTTGCTGCGGGTCGAGAAGACCGGCCCGAACCCGATGTAGTCGGCTCCTTGCGCGCCAGCAATTTCCGCGTCCGAATGGGTGGACAGCCCAATCAATGCGCGATCGCCGACGAGCTTGCGCGCCTCTGCGACCGGAAGATCGTCCTGGCCGAGATGCACACCGTCCGCCTCGGCCAGCCGCGCCACGTCCGGACGGTCGTTGACGATGAGAAGCGATCGTCCGGCGCAAATCTTCCGAGCTTCCCGCGCGATTCGAAGCAGCTCGGAAGCGCCGATGTCCTTGAGCCGAAGCTGCACCACCGCCGCGCCGCCTGCGACGAAAGCCGAGACGAGCTCGAGCGGCGGCCGCGCTGCCTTTCCCTCGGCGCGCAAGCCGGAGGTGTCGGTGACGATGGCGTAAATCCCGTGCGGAAGCGGCATCCCCCCTATACGATATCGCAGTTTTCGTGTTAGGAGCCCACGCCCAATTTCAAGGAGCTCTGCTGTGGCCGAGAAGAAGGATGAAATCTCGTTGCGCTACCTCGACCGCCGCACGGTCGAGCGCTATCTCAAGCGCGGTCAGGTCGACGAGAAGGAATATGCCCGCTACTTGAAGTCGCTCGAGGACTTGTCGGAGCAGGCCGGCTCGGTCGAGACCGAATTCACCGAAGGCGGCGAGCTCGGCCCCACGCGGTAAAACGCCGTGATCGCGCTTCTCTGTCTCCTCGCTTCAGCGACCTCCGCGGTCCGGCACACGCCGGTCGTGACCGCGGTCGAGCGCGCCCGCGCCTCCGTCGTCAACATCAACGCGCAGGAAGTCGTCAAAGGCGCGGCGGCCGACGATCCGTACACGCTCTTCTTCGGCGGGGCGCAGCGGCGCGATCAGATTTCCACCAGCCTCGGCTCGGGTTTCGTCTTCGACGAGCGCGGCTTCGTCCTCACCAACTATCACGTGGTCGCCCGCGGCACGCGCATCCAGGTCAGCTTCGACGACGGCGAAAGCTTCACCGCCAAGGTGGTCGGGACCGATCCGGGCGGCGACCTGGCGGTGCTCAAGATCCAATCGGAGAAGAAGTTCGCCGCCATGGCCCTCGGAACTTCCAGCGACCTGATGCTGGGCGAGCCGGCCATCGCCATCGGCAATCCGTTCGGCTTGAACCAGAGCGTCGCGGTCGGGGTCGTTTCGGCCTTGCACCGCACCGTCCACGCCGAAGGCCACAGCTATTACGACTTCATCCAGACCGACGCATCGATCAATCCGGGCAATTCGGGCGGGCCGTTGATCAACGCGGAAGGCGCGGTCATCGGCGTCTGCTCGGCAGTGCTGGCGAGCGGCCAGGGCATCGGCTTCGCCATCCCCATCGATCGCGCGTTGCGGGTCGCGCGCGAACTGCAGAAGTCCGGTGCGCTGGCCGATTCATGGTGGGGTTTCGAAGCGGAGACGCTCGATGCGGATGCCGCCAAGGCCCTGGGCGCGAAGGCCGGCGCGGTCATCACCACCGTCGAGGACGGATCGCCGGCGGAAAAGGCAGGCCTCCACCGCGGCGACGCGGTCACCCAGGCGTTCGGCTCTCCGGTGCGCGATGCGGACGAGCTCCGCTTCCTCTTGAACGACGTCCCGCTCGGCACCAGCGCCAGCTTGACCATCGTTCGCGGCGGCCAGAAGGTCGACGTGAAGCTGACCGCCGTTCCGCTCACCACCGAGCGCGCCGTCGCGGTCTTCCAGTCGCGCAGCGGCCTGACCCTGACCGAGCTGTCGCGCAGCGAAGCCCGCCAGGCGGGGTACGACGCAAGGGGGTCGCTCCTCGCCATCAAGTCGGTCGCGCGGGGGACGCCTGCGGCTCGCGCGGGCCTGCGGACGGGAGACCTGCTCATCGCCGTCAACAGCGCCGAAGTCGAGTCGTTGAAGGATTTCCACAAAGCGCTCTCGCAGGCGCGCAAGAGCGGGCGCGCGACCATCCTCGTGCAGCGCGGCTACCGCCTGCAGGAGTACGTCATCGATCTGGGGTGAAGCATGGCCGACGACGCCAAAGGCGAGAAGGCTTATCAGCTCGATTTCAATGCGCTGGTGTTGTCGCTCGGGTCGAGCGCCATCGTGCATCTCGGTGAAGCGCCCGATCCGACGACCGGTCAGAAAGCCACGCCGGATTTCGCGATGGCACAGCAGAGCATCGATTTGCTCGCGATGCTGCAGGAGAAGACACGCGGGAATCTGACCGAGGACGAGAAGAAGTTCCTCGAAGGAATGCTCTTCGACCTGCGCATGCTCTTCATCCAAGTCTCGCAGCGGACCGCGCCGCCCAAGTAGCTCGAATGCGCTGGCTGATCTCGTTTTGCCTCGCTGCCACCGCGGCCAGCGCACAAACTCTCAACCTGACCGGGCCAGCCTCGCCTGATGCGCTCGCCTTCAGCGCAACCGTCTTGCCCTCGCGCGCGGACTTCGAGGCACGCGGCGCAGCGCCTCTGGGCGGCGGCTTCACCGCGTCGTTGCGCCTGGGCGAATTCCACTTCGATGACCGCCTCGCGCTCTTTCCCGGCGGCGCGGCAGTCCCGCGCAATCTCTGGACGCTCGACGGCAGCCTCAGCTACGCGCGCAAGCTGGATGGCGACCGGCTGCTCAGCCTTACCCTCGGAGCGGGCTCCGCAAGCGACAAGCTCTTCCACGGCATCGACGAGACACAGATCAGCGCCACCGCCGCGCTCGTCACCAAGGCCGCCACCGGCGATCGATGGCTCATCGGCTTGAACTTCTCCACCAACCGGCCGGTGCTCAACTACATCCCGCTGCCGATCGTCGCCTGGCTGTTCGAGGCGCCCGCGCTGCACTTAGACGGCAGCATCGGGTTTCCCTTCGCGACGCTGCGGTGGCGGCCGGAGAATCAATGGGACGCGCTCCTCGCGGTCGTGGCGACGAACGTGACTGCGGAAGCAGGGTTTCGTCCGGTGCGCCGGCTGCGCCTCTCCGCCGGCTATTACTGGGGGCAGATCCTCTGGGCGCCGGTCGCGCGAGCTGACACGTCGTCGCGCCTCATCTACGACTGGATGCGCGCCGCGGGCGGCGCGGAGATGAGCGTCGGGCGTGTCTCATTGCAACTCGCCGCCGGTTATGCGTTCGACACGCGCGTCTTTCTCGGCACCGGCGAATTCGACAGCACCGCGCAGCGTGCGCTTCCTTCGAGCTGGTTCGCGACGGTCGCTTTGAAGCTTCAGACTGGTTCGGCGAACAAGCCGTAGCGGCGGGAGTCGGGCTGTTCCTCGAGGAGCCAACCCACCCGCGCGCCGGCGAAATGCTGCACGGTCATGCCGCAGTCGCGGGTCAGAAGGAATGCGAGCATACGGCGTGCTCGGAGCGATTCGATGCCGAGCGCCTCGCACAAGAAGACAATCGCTGCGGCGGAGAATTCGTCCAAGGGGACGCGGCGGCCGTCTTCTTCGACGGTGCTGCCGCCGTAGGACAAGTCGCTTCTGCCCATCGAGGCGTCGAGGTTTTCGAACATCAATTCCAGCCGCGGGCCGCGCACCCGCAACTCGCCGAAGGGCGCGCGGAAGAGATTTGCATCGTTGATGTCGCGGGCGAACGCTGATGTCGCGAGCGGACTTGTGGCCAGCACAGCGGGCGGCTTTCCCAACATTCTTCGCGCGGCTGCACGCGCCGCTGCCGCCTCGAGTCCGGCGAGGCGAGCCGACAGAGCTGGCTGCGGACCGATGCGCTTCAGCAGCTCGGTCAGCTCATGTGCGGCGCCGGCATCGTCGCCAATCGCCTCCAACGCCGCGGCCCGCTGTGCACGCGCACCGAAGTGATCCGGATCGATCGCCAGCGCTCGCGCCTGCGCATTCTGCGCGAGGCCCGCCTCCCCCGCTTCGATGTGCGCGAGCCCACGCCCGTGCGGCAGTTCCGGATCGCGGGGCGAGAGCTCCTCGGCCTTGCGAAACAGCGTCACTGCGAGCTCCGGTTGTCCCGCCTTCAGCGCAGCCCACGCGGCCTTCTCGGCATCGTCCATGAGCGCATAGGATCGGCTCGTCCGGCGCTCGTAGCAAGGTCCTTGCCAAGCACCGCGCGTGTCTTACGTTGGCGGCCATGAAACTCGACAAGTTTACCGTCAAGGCGCAGGAGGCCCTGCAGGAAGCCCAGTCGGTCGCCCGCAAACGCGACCAGCAGGAGATCCTGCCGGAGCATCTGCTCTCGGCTTTGCTCGCGCAGAAGGATGGGCTCGTCGCCCCCCTGCTCCAGCGGGTCGGCGCCGAATTGCCCCTGGTGCAGGAGCGCTTGGAGGAGGCGCTGCGCAAGGTGCCGCAGGTCCACGGCGGCGAGGGCGGGACGCTCGCCCAGCGCACCTTGAAAGTGCTCGACGCCGCCGAAGACGAAGCCCAGAAGCTGAAGGACGAATACGTCTCGACCGAGCACCTCTTGCTCGCGCTCGCCACCGAAAAGCGCGGCGCGGCGGCGGAGGTCTTGAAGAGCGTCGGCGCGACCCGCGATCGCATCGCGCAAGCGCTGACCGCGGTGCGCGGCTCCTCGCGCGTCACTTCCAATGATCCGGAGTCGCAGTATCGGGCGCTCGAGAAATACGCCATCGACCTGACCGAGCGCGCCCGCAAAGGCAAGCTCGACCCGGTCATCGGCCGCGACGAAGAAATCCGTCGCGTCGTGCAGGTGCTCTCGCGCCGCACCAAGAACAACCCGGTGCTGATCGGCGATCCGGGCGTCGGGAAGACCGCCATCGTCGAAGGTCTCGCCCGCCGCGTCATCGACGGCGACGTGCCCGAAGGCCTGAAGGACAAGCGCATCGTCGCGCTCGACATGGGCCAGCTCATCGCCGGCACCAAGTTCCGCGGCGAATTCGAAGAGCGCCTCAAGGCCGTGCTCAAGGAAGTGACCGCCAGCGAAGGCCAGGTCATTCTCTTCATCGACGAATTGCACACCATCGTCGGCGCCGGCGCTGCCGAAGGCGCCATGGATGCGGGCAACATGCTCAAGCCGGCCTTGGCGCGCGGCGAATTGCACTGCATCGGCGCGACCACCGTCAATGAATACCGGAAGATTGAAAAGGATCCGGCGCTCGAGCGGCGCTTCCAGCCGGTGATGGTGGGCGAGCCGTCGGTCGAGGACACCATTTCAATCCTCCGTGGATTGAAAGAGCGCTATGAAGTGCACCACGGCGTGCGCATCCAGGACTCGGCCATCGTTGCCGCGGCGACGCTGTCGAACCGCTACATCTCGGATCGCCTCCTGCCCGACAAGGCGATCGACCTGATCGACGAGGCCGGCTCGCGCCTGCGGATGGAGATCGATTCCATGCCCGCCGAGATGGACGAGGTGCGCCGCAAGGTGATGCAGCTCCAGATCGAGGAGCAGGCGCTGATGAAAGAGACCGATCCGCTCTCGCGCGGCCGGCTCGACCAGATCACCCGCGAGGTGGCGACGCTCAACGAAGAGCTGTCGTCTCTGAAGGCGCATTGGGAGAACGAGAAGCGCGCCATTCAAAGCATCCGGAACGCCAAGCAGCAGATCGAGGAAGCCAACAACGAGATGGCGGACGCGGAACGCAAGGGCGACCTGGGCCGCGCAGCCGAGATCAAGTACGGCAAGCTCCCCGAGCTGCAGAAGAAGCTCGCCGAAGAGAACGAGGCCATCACCCAACTGCAGAAGCAGCGGCGCATGCTGAAAGAGGAAGTCGACGCCGAAGACATCGCGGAAGTGGTGTCGAAGTGGACGCGCATCCCGGTCTCCAAGCTGCTCGAGGCGGAGATGCAGAAGCTC
>DASXHM010000305.1:0-4991 GCA_036488495.1 Myxococcales bacterium
GCGGTGGCGAGCGCGCCGTTGACCCAGGCCCGGCTGCGCCCTTCCCGCTGCACCGTGCGCCGCACCAACAGCTCCGCGCCGGCTGTGGGCAGGCCGAGCGAGGCAAGCCGCGCATCGCACGCGGCTGGATCGCGCGGCCGCAGCAGGGCCTGCACGTCGGCCTCCTCCGCGCCGGTCCGCACCGAATCAGCCTGGGCCCGGCCCCCGAGGATCAGGTGCAGTGCGTCGACCAGGATGCTCTTCCCGGCCCCGGTCTCGCCGGTCAGCACGTTGAAGCCGGGCGCGAACTGCACCGAAAGCTCTTCGATGATGGCGAACGCGCGCACCGTGAGCAGCTCGAGCATGCGCGGAATCTACCAGAGGCGCCTGACAGTGCTACGCTAGCGCTCGCGATGTTCGTTCCAGGGGACCCGAGGTTCGACGAAATCCTGAAGCTCGCCGGCGCCGCCAAGGGCGAGGGCCTGAAGGACGCAGACCGCCCTCGCTGGCGCGCTCTCGTCGGGCTGCTCCTCGGCGAGCTGATCGATCGCGGCGCGCATTCGAACCGCCGGCGCGTCTTGCGCGCGCCGGTCGAGCTGCGGGTGGACATCCTCGCGCCCGAGGAGATTGCCTCCTTGACCACGAGCAGCGTCAGCTCCGGCGGGCTGGCGCTGCGGATCGAAGAGCTCATCCCCATCGGGACGCAGCTCGATCTCTCGATCAAGATCGAGGACCGGAAGATGCCGCTCTTCGTCCGCGCCCAGGTCATCTACAGCAAGTTCGGCGAGACCGGCGCGGCGTTCGTCGACCTGTTTCCGGCCCACCGCGAATTGCTCGAGGCGACCGTCGTCACCGCGATTCTGGCGGAGTCGGCGCTGCAGTAGTGACCCGGCTTTGCGGCGCCCGCGACCGCTTCGTGCGGCTCAGCGGGCATCACACGGCGCCCTTACCGGGGATCACACGGCGCCCTTACCGGGCGCCCCAGCGCAGCTTCTCCCGCAGGATGGTGAAGTGGTCGATGTCCGGGTTGCGCAGGATCATGGTGCGGTGCTTCGCGAGCGTCACGACCATCTCCTGCCCGACCCCGAGCGAGCGGCCGCGGCTGCCGTCCAAGGTGACGAACATCTCGCTCTCCGAGGCGAGCCGCACCTTCACCGGCGCGGTCACCGGCAAGACCAGCGGCCGCTGCGTCAGCGTGTGCGGGCAGATGGGCGTGAGGAGAAATGCCTCCATCGTCGGGTAGACGATGGGGCCCGCGGCGCTCAGCGAATAGGCGGTGGAGCCGGTCGGCGTCGCCACGATCAGGCCGTCGGCCTCGTAGCTGGTGGCGCGCTGCCCGTCGATCGACACTTCCAGGATCGCGAGCCGGCTGAGCGCGTTCTTGGAGACGACGGCGTCGTTCAACGCCTGCCCCGCAAACAACACTTCTTCGCCGTCGCGCACTTCCACCGCCAGCATCAGCCGCGGCGAGGCGATGAGCTTTCCTTGGAGCGCGAGCTCGAGCATCTCGATGGCGCGGTCGCGAGGAATCTCGGTGAGAAACCCGAGCGTGCCCATGTTGACGCCCAGGATCGGCACTTCCGTCTGACCGCACAGCTCGGCCGCATGGATGAGGGTGCCGTCGCCTCCCAGCACCACGAGCAGGTCGGCCTTCTTGGCAATGTCGCAGCCGGCGGCCGCCTGCGGCCCCTGATAACCGGCTTCCTCTTCGACGAGCGCCTCATGCCCGCGCGCCTCGAGCCAGCCGACGATCTTCGCCGCGAGCTCGAGCGCTGCCGGTTTTTCCCTGCGCGGAACCAGACCGACGGTGGCCACGAGCCGGACTGTACCTCATCGGGTTATGATTGACGGCCAATGCCGCATACGCACATGCCTCGAGGTCCGAAGATGGACCTCTTCCGCCACGCCGCCTCGCGCGATCCGAAGCTGGTTCCGCTGGCGGAGCGGATGCGGCCGCGCACGCTCGACGAGGTGGTGGGGCAGCAGCACATCTTGGGGCCCAACACGCTCTTGCGCGAGGCGATCGAGAGCGATCAAGTGCCTTCGCTCATCTTCTGGGGGCCTCCCGGCACCGGAAAGACGACGCTCGCCCGCGTGATCTCGTCGGCGGCCAAAGCGGAGCTGGTGGCTTTGAGCGCGGTCGACAGCGGCATCAAGGACATCCGCGAGGCGGTGGCTTCGGCGCAGCGAAGGCGCGACGAGCTTCGCCAGCGGACCATCTTGTTCATCGACGAGATCCACCGCTTCAACAAAGCGCAGCAGGACGCGCTCTTGCCCCACGTCGAACAAGGGACGGTGACGCTGATTGGCGCCACCACCGAGAATCCGTCGTTCGAGGTGAACAGCGCCTTGCTCTCGCGCTCGCGGGTGTTCGCGCTCCGCGCGCTCGAAGAAGCGGACTTGCGGGTGCTCCTCGATCGCGCGCTGCAGGACAAGGACCGGGGCCTTGGGGGCGCGTTCACGGCGACCGAGGAGTTCCTGGCGCACGTGGCGCAGCATTCGTCGGGCGATGCGCGGCGGGCCTTGTCCGCTCTGGAAGTGGCGGCGGCGCGGGCGAAGGCAGAGCGGCGGGATCTGTTGGAAGTGCGCGACGCCGAAGAGGCGCTCCAGCAGAAGACCCTGCTCTACGACAAGGGCGGCGACGCGCACTACGACACCGTCAGCGCCTTCATCAAGAGCCTGCGTGGCAGCGATGCGGATGCTGCCGTCTACTACCTCGTCCGCATGCTCGAGTCGGGCGAGGAGCCGCGCTTTCTTCTCCGGCGGATGGTCATCTTCGCGAGCGAAGACATCGGCAACGCGGACCCGCGCGCTCTCTCGGTGGCCATCGATGCGCTTCGCGCGTTCGAGCTGGTCGGGTTGCCGGAAGGCGTCCTGCCCATGACCCAGGCGGCCATCTTCCTCGCGCTCGCGCCCAAGTCGAACACCGTCCTGACTTCCTACGGCAATGCGCGCAAGGCGGTGCTCGAGAAGGGCCCGCTGGCGGTGCCATTGAAGCTTCGCAACGCGCCGACGCCGTTGATGAAGAGCATGGGTTATTCGGGCGGCTACAAATATCCGCACAACTTCGAAGGCCATTATGTGGCCGAGCAATACCTGCCCGACGAACTGGCCGGCCAGACCTTCGTGGAGCTCGGACAGAACGGCGAGGAGCCACTGATGCGCGAGCGCATCGAAGCGCTCCGCACGCAGACCGCGGATCCTGCCGAGAACGGCTCGCCGTCCGAGCGCGACCTGCGCGACGCAATGCTGAAGAAGTAATTCCTTCGGCGACGACCCCGGTTGCTTCCGAGCGCGAGGGGCGGTGCTACCGCTGCACGTGCACGGTCTGCGTGTGCCGGACCGGCAGCACCGCCGAGGGGCCGACCGTGATCGATCCTTCCAACGTGATCTCGGCCTCGCCCTCTTGCAGCGCCCGCGCGGCTGCGACTCCGGCGCTCAAGAAGCCGATGTCGAGCGGCACCATCACCGTGCGCTCGGAGGTTGCCTGCACCATCCCCTGCGGAGGCAGCGCCAGGTGCGCCACCGTCTCTCCGGCGATGCGCACTTCGCCCGCAATCGCGGCGAGCGGAACGGGAAAGGCGTTCGGATTCGCGAAACGCATCGGGATCACGATGCGCGCACCGAGCGGGCTCAAGGACTGGAGCTTGGGCGAGTCGAACGCCACCTGCGGGAGCTTCGGCGTCGGGATGGTCCCCTCGTGGGCGAGGTCGAGCGTCAGCGGCCCGAGCAGCGTGTTGATGCCGACGGTGCCGCTCGCGCGGTAGTGCACCGAATCGGTGGTCGCCAGGGCTTCCAAGGCCGGCAGCACCTGCAACCAGACGACGTGCACCGGGAAAGCGAGCTGCGACTGTCCGTGGGGGAACTCGAAGCCGTTCGGCGGCGCGCCCGCGGCCAAGAGATGCCCGTTCACGTCCAGCTCGTAGGAGGTGTTGACGAGGTGGATGGATGCCGGGTTCGGATTGTCGACGTCGTAGATCAAGGTCACGTCGGCGCCGACGAAGTCGATGCGATCGATGTGCGCATCGCGGAACGCCACCGTCGGCCGCGAGACGGTCAGCCCTTTCACGGTGGCACAGGCGCAACAACCAGCGAGGAAAAGGCAAGCGAGGCGCATGCGCCTTGGTGGCGATGCACGGGCGCAAAGTCAAGTCTTCCGCCGACCGCGAGCCCGGTGCTAGACCGCGCCCAGAAGCCTGCTCCGAGCCTCCACACCGCGCGCAGAAACGTGCCCCTCGACCTCTCGCAACTGAACCCCCAGCAGCGCAAGGCGGTGCTGCAAACCGAAGGTCCGCTCCTGGTCCTCGCCGGGGCCGGCTCGGGGAAGACGCGGGTGATCGCGCATCGGGTCGTGCACCTGATCGAGAAGGGCGTCGCGCCGCGGAACATCCTCGCCGTCACCTTCACCAACAAGGCCGCCGCAGAGATGAAGGAGCGCATCGTCAAGATCGCGAGCGGCGCCGGGCTGCCGTCGCGCGGCGTGACGGTCAGCACCTTTCACGCCTTCGGCGTGCGCATCGTCCGGCTCGAGCACGAGCGGCTGCTCTTGCCGCAGAAGTTTGCCATTCTCGATTCCGGCGATCAGGGCGCGCTCTTGAAGCGGCTCCTGCGCGATCTGAAGATCGACGACAAGAGCTTCGACGTCTTCCGATTGCTTTCGATCCTCTCCCGGCTGCGGACGACGGGTGAGGAAGGCCACGGAGGAGACGGCTCCGCCGGCGACGGGCGGAGCGCGCAGCGCGCAGCATTTGGAGACGACGAATACGAATTGTGCGCGCAGGAGTTGCTTCCGAAGTACGAGCTCGGCCTGCGCACCATGGGAGCGGTCGATTTCGACGACCTCCTGCTGTTGCCGCTGAAGCTCTTCCGCGAGCACCCCGAAGTTCTGCTCGAGTATCAGAAGCGCTATCGCTACCTGCTCGTCGACGAATACCAGGACACCACCGACGCGCAGCTTCAACTGCTCGAGCTGCTCGCCGGACTGCGCCGGAACCTCTGCGTCGTCGGCGACG
>DASXHM010000309.1:0-7295 GCA_036488495.1 Myxococcales bacterium
GAGCTGTCAGTCATCGAGCACGTTCCCGGGATCAAGGAGGCACTCAAGCGGGAATACGGGTTCGATGTGAAATTCGAACACGCCAAGGACCTGCTCGAAGAGAACGACGGCGCCGGCAACACGTTCAAAGCGACGGCGAAGCCGGTCCTCATCGGGACCGCCGTCGTCGGAGCGACCACCATGACCTTCTCGATCATCGTGGCGTTGACGCACGGGCTCACGCAGAACCTCGACCGCCTGTCGCTGCTGTATCCACCCTTCGTCCTCGGGCTGATCACGGGCGGCGCGGTGATCTACTGGTTCACGGGCGCGTCGGCCCAGGCGGTGACCACCGGTGCCTACCGCGCGGTCGAATTCATCAAGGCGAACATCAAGCTCGAAGGCGCGGTCAAGGCCTCCATCACCGACTCGAAGAAGGTGGTGGAGATCTGCACGCAGTACGCGCAGAAGGGCATGTGGAACATCTTCCTGGTGGTGTTCTTCTCCACCCTCGCGTTCGCCTGCCTCGAATCGTACTTCTTCATCGGCTACCTCATCTCCATCGCGCTCTTCGGTCTGTATCAGGCCATTTTCATGGCCAACGCCGGCGGCGCCTGGGACAACGCCAAGAAGGTGGTCGAGGTCGAGCTGAAGGCGAAGGGCACGCCGCTCCACGCCGCCTCCGTGGTCGGCGACACGGTGGGCGATCCGTTCAAGGACACCTCGTCGGTGGCGATGAACCCGATCATCAAGTTCACCACCTTGTTCGGGCTCCTCGCCGTCGAGCTCGCGACCGAGATGGAGACGAGCACGCGGCTCATCCTCGCGGCCATCTTCTTCGTCGTCTCCACCGTCTTCGTCTGGCGCAGCTTCTACGGCATGCGCATCCAGGCAGGCATCCGCGCGCAGGAGACGGAGCCGGCGACGGTGAAGGCTGCGTAAGGCCGTCGATGGACGAGGCCGCGCGCATCCGGCAGGCGTTGCCGTCCTTGCCGATCTTCCCGCTTCCCGGGGCGGTGCTCCTGCCGCATGCGCTGGTCCCGCTGCACATCTTCGAGCCGCGCTACCGGAAAATGATCCGCGACTGCGAGGCGGGGTCGCGCGTGCTCTCGCTCGCGAACATCGCCGGTGAGACGGACCGGCCCCCCAAGGTGCTTCCGACCATCGGCGTCGGCGTGCTCGCGCGGGTCGAGCCGCTCGCGGACGGCCGCTTCAACATCGTGCTCCGCGGCATCTCGCGCGCCCGCATCGCAGAAGAGCTGCAGACGGAAGAGCCTTACCGCCTGGTCCGCGCGGAGGCGCTGCGCTCGCAGCCATCCACGGCGGACGTCGCGCTCGCGGACAACCTGCGCAGGCTCGTCCTCGCGCTCTGCGCCACCCAGTCCGGCGCCGAGCCCGCGGCGCTCGCGCTCCTGGCTGGAAAGGCGCGCGACCCGGGCGACCTGGCCGACGTCGTGGCCGGCATCCTCCTCGATGCGCCGGAGGAGCGGCAGGCGATCCTGGAAGAGCTGGTCGTGGCGCGCAGGCTCGAGCTCGTCATCCAGGCGGTGGTGCGGGCGCTGGCGGAGTGCGCGGTTCCCTCGGCCGGGCCGAACTGATGTCGCGCAAGCTCGCCGCCGTTCCGCTTCTCGCGCTGGTCTTCGCGGTGGCGGGCTGCCCTTCGGAACAGAGCGTGAGCTGCCCTTCGGGCACCTCCTCCATCGGCCAGTTCACGCTGACCTTCGGCGGCCAGCACCCTCAAGGCGAATGCGTCGCCACCTCGCTCGACGGCGGCGACGGCGGGTTCTTGGGCCCGCTCGCGCTCGCCGACGGCGGTCAGAGCGAGGGCAACATCTGCTTTCGCGAGACCAACGACGGCGGCCAGGTGACGCTGGTCCTCGCCGGCAAGAACAACCGCGAAAGCCCGCTGTTGGACGGCGGCTTCGTCTTTCAGGGCGGCACCGCCAGCGCCACCAACGGCACCGCCTGCCTGTGCCCGGTGGACATTGCCGAGGTCTTTTCCGGCGTGCTGGTCCCGCCCGACCCCGCCGCCGGCTTCGCGCGGCTCGCGGACGGCGGCATCCCGTTCCCGGTTGCCATCAACGGCACTCTCCAGGACACCTTGAGCGCGGCGGATGCGGGCGATCCCACCTGCGCTTGCGCGATGCCTTGCACGGTCACCTACGGCGTCGCCGGATCGCTGTGACGCGGCCCGCGGTCGTGCTCTTTTCCGGCGGGCTCGATTCCTCGACCTGCCTCGCCATCGCGAAGGAGCAGGGCTTTGCGCCCTACGCGCTCTGCGTGAGCTACGGCCAGCGCCACGCGTTCGAGCTGCAGGCTGCGGCGCGGGTGGCAAAAGCGCTCGCGGTTCCGCTCAAGGTGGTGACGCTGGATTTGCGGGCCATCGGCGGCTCCGCGCTCACCGCAGACATCGAAGTGCCGAAAGACCAGGATCCCGGCGGCGCCATCCCGGTGACGTACGTGCCGGCGCGCAACACCATCCTGCTTGCGCTCGCTCTCGGCTATGCGGAGACGCTCCGAGCGCAGGACATCTTCCTGGGCGTGAACGCGGTGGACTATTCGGGCTACCCCGACTGCCGGCCGGCATTCGTCGAGGCGTTCGAGCGGCTCGCCAACGTCGCCACCGCAGCAGCGGTGTCGGGCGAGGCGAAGTACCAAGTCCACGCGCCGCTTCTGCAACTGTCGAAAAAGCAGATCATCGAGGTGGGCACGCGCCTCTCGGTGCCTTACGCGCTGACCCATTCGTGCTACGACCCCGGGCCGCTCGGGGAGGCCTGCGGCCGGTGCGATTCGTGCCGGCTCCGGGCAGCGGGTTTCCGCGAGGCCTGCGTGCCGGACCCAACGGTGTACTTCTCGAGGTGACGAACATGAAACGGCTCTTCCTGCTTCTTTTGGCGCTGCCTCTCGCGGCGCAGGCGCAGCACCAGCACGGCGGCGACGACTCGCAGAGCGCAGTCCCGTCGCACCAGAACCATCCGCTCGATCACGACGCGCCGAAGCCCGCCGGCAAGGCCATCGACCTCAAGGTGTCGGGCGAGACTTCGCAGGCCTACGAGGCCGCGCCGAAGGGGAAGGCGAAGGGCGCCATCCTCGTCATCCATGAGTGGTGGGGCCTGAACGACTGGGTGAAGCACGAGGCCGACGAGTTCGCGAAGCTCGGCTATCTGGCGCTCGCGGTGGACCTCTACAAGGGCAAGGTCGCGACCGACCCGAAGGAAGCGGGCGAGTTGATGAAGTCGAAGGACGAAAAGTGGGGCGACGCGGTGGAGGAGACCGGGGTGAACTGGCTCAAGTCGCAGAACCCGAACGGCAAGATCGCGGTCATCGGCTGGTGCATGGGAGGCGGCGAGTCGCTCAAGACTGCGCTCGCCAACGCGGCCGACATCGACGCGACCGTCATGTACTACGGCATGCCGGTGAGCGACCCCGCCCAGTTGAAGAAGCTCCAGGGGCCACTGCTCGGGATCTTCGCCAAGAAGGACGGTTGGATTACCCCGGCCAAGGTGGAGGAGTTCGACAAGGCGCTCACGCAGGCGGGCGTGAAGCACGCGATCCACGAGTACGACGCGGACCACGCGTTCGCGAACCCGTCCGGCGGGAAGTACAACGGCGAGGCGGCGAAGGACGCCTGGAAGAAGACGACCGCGTTCTTGGCGAAGAACCTCAAGTAGCGGCAGGCTCACGCGCCGACGCGCGGGCTACGTCGGCGCGGGCTTTCGCCGGCTCGGGAGCGAGCGCAGCGTGCCATAGAAGCGCTGCGCAGCCTCGCCTGCCTTCTGCAGATCGCGGTTGTTCATCCAGGCCACCACCGGCGAAGCCACCACTGGGACGGCGCGCCCGAGCTGCGACAGCCCGCGCTTCGTCAGCACCTTTTCGGCCACCCGCGCGGCGAGCTTGGGACCTGCGCGGCCCGCGAGGTTCACGGTGTCGGCGCCGTTCGAGTAGCCGAGCACCTCGAACACCTCCGCCCGTGCGCGATCGCTCTTCAAGTTGACCTTGTGCAGCAGCGCGATCTCCATGATCAGCGTGAGCTGCAGCACGGTGACGAAGGCGAGATCGGCGGGGACCAGCGCGAGCCCGAACAAGCCGGAGATGGCGCCGCCGGTCGCGGCCCAGGCCTTCTTCGCGTCGGTCAGCCTGCGCACCAGCTCGTCGTTCTTCGCGCTCGGATATTTTTCTTTCAGCTCGTCGATGCGCCTCTTGCAGCGGCCGATCTCGTCGACGTAGATCGCCCACAGCCGCTCTTTGGCCTCGTCGATCACAGACACGAGTGTAACGCCTCGCGGGGCCGATCTGAATGGAACGTCTCGCGGCACGAGCGTGAGTCTAACCGCTCGCGGAGTGCGCGCCGAAGGCCCGGTGCCGTCCGCGCCGAAGCAGCGTCAGGGGGTGCTGAAGCTGCCGCCGCCGGTGAAGGTCACGTCGATGGCGATGCCGGCAGGCGAGTCGGCATGGACGGTGCCGCTGATGGTGTAGGTGGTGGTGCCGGGCCGGAGCCCGAGCAGCGTGCTCGGCGGGATCACTCCGCTGAGCTCCACCGTCTCGCTCGAGTGCTCGTCGACGGTGACGGCGTCCTGCGACCCTGAGAAGCCCGGGGCGGTGCTGCCGCCGCTGGTGACGCTGACCGTGTAGTCGACGCTGTCGAGCGCGATGGGAATGTCGTTCGGATTCTGGACGGTGATGGGGATGGTCAGCCGCAGCCCGCCCGGGTCCGGCGCCACTGAGGCGCTTTGCTGCGTGTTCACGACCGGCGTGTTCAACCCGTGGGTCGCGATCGAGTACAGGTCGGTGCAGTTCGGAATCGACGCGAGGAGCGTCACTGAACAGACCATTGCGCGCACGTCATCTACCCTTCGGCTATCAGGCTAGCCTACGGCTTAACGTGCGCACGGTTGCTTGTCCAAGGAAGTGACAGGTGTCACGGTCAAGAACAGGCTCCAAGTCGCGCGGTCATGCCGACGCTCCCGATGAGACGTTCAACGTCCTGACCGGCGGCGAATGAGTGCGGACACGCGGGACGGCCGCACGGGCTCCGCGAGCCAGCCGATGCGCAGCCGCCAAGCTTCGGCTCCGCCAGGGGTTTCGTGGGGTCGCGTATTCATCGCGCCAGCCCGGCCGCAGCCATTCCCGCGTGTGGTGCCGGTAGTTGCCGACGACGTAGCGCACGGCGTTGGCGACCTGCCCGGCGCGATTCCAGCACGTGCGCATGGTAGCGGTCCGCGAACACAGCGCCGCGCCGGCCGAGGTGCGCGTTCAGGCGCCGCGCGATCCGCACCGCGAGGCCCTGCATTCCGCGCGAGAGCGCTGAGCCATCGTCTGCCTCGACGACGAGGTGGAGGTGGTTGCCCTGGATGGAGTAGTGCGCGATGCGCATCCGGTTGCGGTCCACCGCCTCGCGGAACGCGCGCAACAGCACCTCTGCCGGCCCTTGAAAAGACCCGCGCCGTTCACGGAAGGGGAGCGCGAGCCCACGGCGGCGTCGCCGGCTCAGGCGGGCGAGCAGACCTGGCGGAGGATGTCGAGCTCCTCCAGCGCCTTGCCCGCGCCGATCACGACGCTCGACAACGGGTCCTCGGCGAGGAACACCGGCAGCCCCGTCTCTTCGCGGAGCAAGGCGTCCAGGTTCTTCAAGAGCGCGCCGCCGCCGGCGAGGACGATGCCGCGGTCGGCGATGTCGCCGGCGAGCTCCGGCGGAGTGCGCTCGAGCGTGACCTTCACCGCCTCGACGATGGCGTTGACCGGCTCGGCGAGCGCGTCGCGGATTTCATCCGACGAGACCGTCAGCGTGCGCGGGACGCCGGCCACCAGATCGCGGCCCTTGATGTCCATGGTCAGCACTTCGTCGGTCGGGTAGGCGTTGCCGATGCCCATCTTGATCAATTCGGCGGTGCGCTCGCCGATGAGCAGATTGTACTTGCGCTTGATGTGCTGGATGATCGCCTCGTCCATCTTGTCGCCGCCGACGCGGACCGACTTGGCGTAGACGATGCCGGCGAGCGAGATCACCGCGACGTCGGACGTCCCACCGCCGATGTCCACGATCATGTTGCCGGACGGCTCGGTGATGGGGAGCCCGGCCCCGATGGCCGCCGCCATCGGCTGCTCGATCAGATAGACCTCGCGCGCTCCGGCGCTCTCCGCAGCCTCGCGCACCGCGCGGCGCTCCACCTCGGTGATGCCGGAGGGGATGCCGATGATGATGCGCGGCTTCACCAGCGTGTTGCGGTTGTGCGCGGCGCGGATGAAGTAGCGGAGCATCGCCGCGGTGATCTCGAAGTCGGCGATGACGCCGTCCTTCATCGGGCGGATGGCGACGATGTTGCCGGGCGTGCGCCCGAGCATCTCCTTCGCCTCCTTGCCCACCGCGAGCACTTTCTTGCCGCCGCGCGCGTCCTGCTGGACGGCGACGACGGAGGGCTCGTTGGAGACGATGCCCATGCCGCGGATGTAGATGAGCGTGTTCGCCGTCCCGAGATCGATGGCCAGATCGCGGGAGAACAGCTTGTAGATTCCGTTGAACATGAGGGCTTGTCGGACCTTTAAGCCTTCGAGAAGGCGCGGAAGCTAGCAAAGGTGGGAAACCTCCGCAACGCGCGCGTGTGGTGAATTCTCCTGAAATGCCGCGACCGCTGATTCGTCTGTTGGGCTTGACGGACCGCCCGCTGCCTGCGACGGTTATAGGTTGGAGGAGCCCATGACGCGCACCCGGAAGGTCATCACGCGATCGATCGCGGCATGCCTCGGCTTGTGCGCGGGCATCCTCGGGTCGGAGATGACGTTCGGCCAGCTCCGCGCTGCGCCGGTGGAGAAGTCGCCGGCCGTCCTCTACTCGATCGAGCTGCGCAACGGTCAGGGCGATCTGCTGGCGAGCCCGCTGGTGGTCGGAGAGGAAGGGCAGAGCGTCCACCTGAACCTCTTGCAACAGCCGGTGCCGATGTCGCTCGATCTCGATCCGCGTCCGTCGGAAGCCGGCCTCTGCCTGGGCTACAAGCTCTCCATGGACGACGGCCTCGCGCACCGCGGCCGCGTCGAGATCCCGTATGGCGCCGACGGCGGCCTCGTCCTCTTGCAGGGCGGCGGCCATCTCTGGCTGCGGGCCGCGCGAGCCCACACCGCCGCGTTCCGGCAGCTCCTGTCACAGCGGACGAACAGGCCCGCCGCCTAGGTTTCGTGGTATGGGGCTGCGCCATGCCGCAGCCGCCCTTGTTTGCGACCGAGCGCCGACTGGCAGGCTTTTGCCGCGCCAGCGCCGCGCTCTATTTCGCGCTCGCAGCGGGCTGCGCGGCTGCGCCCTGGTTCGGCGACGAAGGCGGCTT
>DASXHM010000323.1:0-15403 GCA_036488495.1 Myxococcales bacterium
TTGATCCCGTGAGGTTCGTTTGAAACGCATTGCCGCGCTCATCCTGCTCGCGTTCGCAGCGCGCGCCGACGCGCCTCAGGCGCCGTCGGACGCGCTGCTCGACGATCTCAACCAGACCATCCAGTGGTACCGGCGCATCGCCGGCGAGGCCGCGCTCGCGACCGAACCGTCCGACGTTCTCTACCTGAACGACAACCTGTCCATCGCGCGGCAGGTGCTCGGACTGGAATTCGACTTCGCCCGGGCGGACGCGGCGCTCCTCACCGCGGCCGACCAGAACGACGCGAAGGGCGGCGATCCGCAGAAGCCCGCCTCGCAGCAATCGCTCGCAACCGCCGCGGCCGCGGCAGCCACTCGCCAGCAGCAGGAAGAGGCGCAGGTCGCGCGGCTGCAAAAGGAAGCGCAGGACGCTCCCACCGCCAAAGCGCGCAAGCTCGCGGCGGAGCAGCTCGATGCGGAACGAAGCGACCTTTCGCTGATGCAGGCGCGCGCCCAGACGCTGAAGAGCCTCGCCGACTTCGTCTCGCAGTCCGGCAGCAACGCTGGGCTGCTCGGGCAGATCGACGAGCTGGAGCGCAGCGTCCCCGAAGCGCGCGCGCAGCGGACGCAGGCGAATGGCCAGCCGCAGACGGCGACCGCCGCGACGGCCGCTGCCAACATCGCCAAGCGCTCGCAGCCGAACGGGGTGGTCGAATTGACCTCCGACATCTTCGCGCTGACCCGCAAGCTGCGCGAGGTGGACGAGGCCGCCGCTCTGACGGCGAGCTTGCGGGTGCGGGCCGACAAGCTGCGCGCTCCGCTCCTCACCCAACTGCGCGCGATGCTGGCGGAGGCGGACAAGCTCGCGGCGGAGCCCGACTCGACCGACCCTGCGGTGCTCGCCGATCACAAGAAGAAGCTCGACCAGTCGACCGCGGCGTTCAAGCGGCAGGCGGCGGCCTTGGTGCCGCTCGCGAAGATGGGCGTCCTCCTCGATTCTGCGCGCGCCAACCTGTTGGAATGGAAGACCGCCATCGGCCGGCAATACGAGGTCGAGCTGCGCAGTCTCCTCTTGCGTGCGGGGCTCCTCCTCGCGGCCCTTCTGGCGCTGCTCGCGGCCTCCGAGTTCTGGCGGCGCGCGACCTTCCGCTACGTCCGCGATCAGCGCCGCCGGCAGCAGTCGCTCCTGGTCCGCCGGATCGTGGTGACGGTGCTGATGACCATCACCGTGATCTTCTCGCTGGTGTCCGAGCTCGGGTCGCTCGCTACCTTCGCGGGCTTCATCACCGCCGGCCTCGCGGTGGCGCTGCAGAACGTCATCCTCTCCGTCGCGGCGTACTTCTTCCTGATCGGCAAGTACGGGGTGCGCGCGGGCGATCGGGTGCAGATCGGCGCGGTCACGGGCGACGTGCTCGACATCGGGCTCGTGCGCCTGCACTTGATGGAGCTGGGCGAAGGCGGCTTGCCCACCGGCCGAGTGGTCGTCTTCTCGAACTCGACGGTCTTTGGCAGCAACAACTTCTTCAAACAGCTTCCCGGCTCGCAATTCACCTGGCACCAAGTGAAGCTGACGCTCGCCTCCGCCGCCGATTATCGCAAGGCGGAAGAGCGGCTGATGGCAGCGGTCAACGGCGTCTTCGAAACCTATCGCGCCCAGGTGGATCGGCAGCACGCGGAAGTGACTTCGAACCTCAGCATCGACCTGCAGGAGGCGCGCCCGCAGAGCCGCATCCGGCTGACCGAGGCGGGCATGGAGATGATCATCCGCTACCCGGTGCCGCTCGCGCAGGCCTCCGCCATCGACGACCAGATCTCGCGCGCCCTCTTGGACGCGGTGGACGCGGCGCCGGATCTCAAGCTCGCCGGGTCGGGAAAGCCCACCATCGAGGCGCCCGAGCAGCGCTGAAAGACCGGGCCTGCGCCCGCTTGCTCTTGAAGCGTTGCCGGCATGCGTGGAATTGCGTGGGCGCATTCAATGCCGGCAGCGGCACTCCCCCAGACCGCGATCGTTGGATAGCTTGCCCGGCAAGGGACGCGATCGACGCGTCCGGCTTTGAAAGGATACGAAATGTTCAGGACCTTGGCGTCGCTCTCCGTTGTCGCGGCCGTCATCCTCACCGCCGGGCCAGCGCTCGCAGCCGGCGAATTCGATGCCACCGCGCCGGCGGGCAGCGGGTATCAGCAGTTGATCACCGGCACGACCGGCGGCCCCACCGGGCCTTCCGCTGCCGGTCGCGGCCGCTTCGGCTGGGCGGGCGTCGGCTATTACAACGCCGCGAGCAGCGGCTTCTTCGGCTTCAACCTCGGCGGCGCGTACGACATCCTGCCGGTGATGCCCGACCTGCCGTTGTCGGTCATCGGCAACGTCGGCCTGGCCTTCGGCGACGTGGTGATCCTGCCCATCTCGGTGGGCGCGGCGGTGCACTACGACCGGCTGCCGTTCTCGCTTTTGGGCGGCGCAACCTTCACGCTCGTGCCCCACACCGACGGCGGTGGGACGCCGGTCGGATTGGGCCTCATCGGCATGATTACCTATCCAATGCCGCAGATCCGCCAGGGCATCTCGGCGATGGCGCAGATCCAGTATCACTTCCTCGACGACGGCTTTTCGCTGTTCGTGCTCGACGTCGGCCTGACGATGGGCTTCTGACCGCGCCTGCAGTCGAAATAGAGCAGGGGGCCGCGCGTAAGTGGCCCCCATGCTCATCCTCCTCGGGCTCTTGATGGCTGCCGCGCCCGCTCCCGTCTCCGCGCGGGTGGCGCAGCTCAACGCGCTCCTCGCCGAACAGTGGGAGTACAACCTCCGGACCAATCCGGAGTTCGCCTCCATCCTCGGCGACAAGCGCTACAACGACCAGCTCTCCGACTTGTCGCAGAAGGCCATCGACGCGGAGATTGCCAAGGACCGCGAGTTCCTCGCCCGCTTCGAAGCCATCGATGCAGCCGGCTTTCCCGATCAGGACGCGCTCAATCGGGCGCTGATGATCCGCCAGCTCCGCGAGGGCCTCGAAGGGGTCAAGTTCAAGGATTGGGAGATGCCGGTCTCGCAGTTTGGCGGCCTGCACATCAACGCGCCGCAGCTCGTGGCGGTGCTCTCGTTCGAGACGGTGAAGGATTACGAAGACTACATCTCGCGGCTGCGGAAGCTGCCGGTGGCGTTCGATCAGATCACGCTGCTGATGAAAAAAGGCATGGCGGAGAAACTGATGCCGCCGCGCATCCTGCTCGAGCAGGTGGTGGGCCAGGCGCAAGCGATCGCCGCGCAGAAGCCGGAAGAGAGCCCCTTCTTCGTCGAGCCGATGAAGAAGATGCCGGCCTCGTTCAGCGCCAAGGACAAGGCGCGGCTGCGCAGCGCGATGCTCGCGGCCATCGGCAAAAGAGTGCTGCCCGCCTACGCGAAGTTCACCGCCTTCGTGAAGAACGATTACGCGCCGAACGGACGCAAGGAACCGGGCGTGTGGTCCTTGCCGGAGGGCGACGCCCGCTACGCCTACGCGGTGAAGCTCTCCACCACGACCGATGACACGCCCGAGCAGATCCACCAGATCGGGCTTGCGGAAGTGGCCAAGGACCGCGCGGCGATGCTCGCCATCGCGCAGAAGCTGGGCTTTCCAGATTGCAAGTCGTTCGAGGCGGCCATCGCCAAGGACCCGAAGCTGCACGGCCAGTCGCGCGAGCAGATGGTGGACCTGTACCGCAAGTACATCGACGCGATGTGGCTGAAGCTTCCCGATCTGTTCGGGCGGCTGCCGAAGGCGAAACTGGAAGTGCGGCCGATCGAGGCGTTTCGGGAGAAGAACGCCTCCGGCGCGGACTACCAGGCGGGCACTCCGGACGGAAAGCGGCCCGGGCACGTCAACGTCAACACCTCCGACTTCGCAAACCGGCTCTTGACCGACGTCGAAACCACCGCCTACCACGAGGGCGTCCCCGGCCATCACATGCAGCTCTCGATCGCGCAGGAGCTGCCGACGCTGCCGCCGTTCCGCCAGCACGCGTATTACACCGCCTATACCGAAGGCTGGGCGCTGTACGCGGAGCGGCTCGGCCGCGAGACGGGCTTCTACCAGGATCCGTACAGCCTCTACGGGCACTACACGGACGATCTGCTGCGGGCCATCCGGCTCGTCGTCGACACCGGGTTCCACGCCAAGCATTGGACGCGGCAGCAGGTGGTCGACTACTTCCACGAGAACAGCGGCATCGACGAACCGACGGTCCAAAGCGAGACCGACCGCTACATGGCGTGGCCGGCGCAGGCGCTCGGCTACAAGATGGGCCAGCTCCAGATCCTCGCGCTGCGGGAGAAGGCAGAGAAGGAGCTGGGCTCGCGCTTCGACCTGCGCTCGTTCCACGACGAGGTGCTGGGCGGTGGCGCGCTGCCGCTCGACGTCCTGCAAGAGCGGATCGCGCTGTGGACGCGCGCGCGCGAAGGTCACGCAGTCGCGCCGGCGCGCTGAATCAAACGTCCGGGTTGAGCTCTTCCAGCGACTTGCCTTCCGCGTCCACGCCGATGACCGCGGCGACGAGCGCGGCGCCGATCATGAAGGCGGCGCCGATCAGGTAGCCGATCATCACGTTGGCGCGGCTGCCGCTCTGGATCAGGCGCCCGAAGATGGCCGGCGCGGCGAGGCCGCCGGTGGCGGTGCCGACGGCATAGAAGAGCGCGATGGCCATTCCGCGCAGCTCGACGGGAAACAATTCGCTGACCGTCAGATAAGCCGAGCTTGCGGCAGCGGAGGCGACGAAGAACACGCCCGACCAGAGCGCGGTCTGGGTGGTGGCGGTGAGGAGCCCGCGCTCGAAGAGGACGCCGGTGACTGCGAGCAGGATTCCGGAAACGCCGTAAGTGATGGCGATCATCGGACGGCGCCCGACCACGTCGAAGAGGTGGCCGAGCGCGAGCGGCCCGAGCAGGTTTCCCGCCGCGAAGGGCAACAGATACAAGCCCACCTGGTCGCCGGGAATGCCGTAGAACCGCGCCAGCACCAAGGCGTAGGTGAAGAAGATGGCGTTGTACGCGAACGCCTGCGCGACCATCAGCGAGAGGCCGAGAAAAGTGCGCCGCAGGTGCCGCTGCAAGAGGACGCGTGCGATCTGGGTGAAGGTGACCGAGCCTTTGACGATGAGCGGCTTCGGCGGCGGCGCAGGCGGAAGCGGCGCGCTCTCGGCGACATGCCGCTCGATCTCCTCGACCGAGGCCTGTGCCTCCGCCACCCGGCCATGCAGAAGCAACCAGCGCGGGCTCTCCGGCAGGTGCTTGCGGACGATGAGGATCGAGCCGCCCAAGAGCGCGCCCAGGCCGAACGCGAGCCGCCACCCGATGCTGTGGGGCACGACGTGCGGGTTCAGGAGCACGAGGGTCGAGGCGGCGCCGATGGCGGTGCCGAGCCAATAGGTGCCGTTGATGGCGAGGTCGGCGCGGCCGCGGACGCGGGCAGGCAAGAGCTCGTCGATGGCGGAGTTGATGGCCGCGTATTCGCCGCCGATGCCGGCGCCGGTGAGCGAGCGGAAGAGCGCGAACATCCAGAAATTGAGCGACAGCGCGGTGCAGAGGGTTGCGCCCAGGTACACGCCGAGCGTCACCAGGAACAGCTTCTTGCGCCCCAGTCGATCGGTCGCGCGGCCGAAGATGAGCGCGCCCAAGATGGCGCCGAAGAGGTAGGCGCTGGCGGCAAGGCCGATCTGCTGCTCGGAGAGGTGCAGCGTGTCCGGCTCGCCGAGGACGCTCGCGACCGCGCCCACCAGCGTCACTTCCAGGCCGTCGAGGATCCAGGTCACCCCGAGCGCGATGACCACCCGCCAATGCCAGCGCGACCAGGGAAGCCGATCCAGCCGCCCGGGCAGGTCGGTGTCGATCCGCGTGCCCGGGGCAAGATCCATCGCGCAAAGCTGCGCCCCGCAGGTGCGCTCGGCAATGGTGGGGAGCGCGAAGAGCTAGGACGCGAGCCTGCGCACTTCGCTCAGCTCTTCCGGCGTCAGCCGCCAGGTCGCCGCGGCGGCGTTCGCCTGCACCTGCTCGATCTTGGTGGCTCCGGCGATGACGGAGGCGACCGGCTTGTGCGCGAGCAGATACCCGAACGCGAGCTCCAGCAACGTGTGCCCGCGCGCCTCGGCGAACGCGCGCAGCTTCTCGGCAGCCAGTAGCTTCGCCTCGCTGCGGAAGCGCTCCGCCATCTTGCCGGAGCTGAGCCGCGCACCTTCCGGGGCCTCCTTGCCCTTGCGATACTTGCCGGACAAGAGCCCGCTCTCCAGCGGAAAGAAGGGCAGGTACGCAAGCTCCTGGCGAGCGGCCTCGGGCAGCACTTCCTGCTCGTCGTCGCGGTGGAGCGCGCTGTATTGGTTCTGCACGCTGACGAATCGAGCGCCCTTGGCGGCTTGACGCGCCTCGCGGAGCTGCGCGGCGGAGAAGTTGGAGCAGCCGATCTCGCGCACCTTGCCGGCCTTCACCAAGTCGTCGAGCGCGGCCAGCGTGTCCCCGATGGGCGTCGACGGATCGGGCTGGTGCAATTGGTACAGATCGATGCAGTCGACCGACAACCGCCGCAGGCTGTCCTCGCACGCGCGCTTCACGTAGTCCGGCTTCGCGCCCTTGCGCTGGGCATCCACTTCCATGCCGAACTTGGTGGCGATGACGGCGCGCTTTCCTTTCAGCGCCTTTCCCAGGATCTCCTCACTCTTGGTGCCGCCGTAGATGTCGGCGGTGTCGAAGAAGTTGATGCCGGCGTCGAGGGCGGCGTGGATGACGCGAACGCTGTCTTTCTCTTCCATGCGCCAGCCGAAGTTGTTGCAGCCGAGTCCGACTTCGGTGACTTCCAACGAGCCGATGCGATTGGTTTTCAGTGCCATGGCTGAACCGATGCGCCGCGGCGTGCGAGGATGCAACCCATGCACGAAACCTTGCAGAACCTGATCCGGCAGCTCGATCTGGAGCCGCTCGAGCTGAACCTGTTCCGCGGTCAATCCACCGACCTGGGCGGCCGCAGCGTGTTCGGCGGACAGGTGGTCGGCCAGGCCCTGGTGGCGGCAGAACGCACGGCCGAGGGGCGCGCGGCCCACTCGCTGCACGCCTACTTCCTCCTGCCGGGCGACATGGCGGCGCCCATCGTCTACGAGGTGGACCGCATCCGCGATGGGCGCAGCTTCTCCGCGCGGCGGGTGCAGGCCATCCAGCACGGCCGGCCCATCCTTTCGATGATCGCCTCGTTCCAGGCGGACGAGCCGGGCGTTTCGCACCAGGCGCAGATGCCCGACGTACCTCCGCCCGAGGCGCTTCGGCCGTGGCGCGAATTGCGCGAGGAGTGGCTTTCGCAAGCGCCGCAACTGCCGGAACGGCTGCGCGAAGCGTTGCGCAGGCCGCCGCCGATCGAGTTCCGGCCGGTGGACCCGTGGAATCCGCTCGAGCCGACCAAGACCAGGCCGGTGCAGCATTGCTGGCTGCGGGCGGTGGACAAGGTCCCCGACGATCCGCGGCTGCACCGCTGCCTCCTCGCCTATGCGAGCGACCACAACCTCTTGCCGACGGCGCTCTTGCCGCACGGGCTGAGCTGGCTTTCGCCGAAGACCATCGTCGCCAGCATCGACCACGCGATGTGGTTCCATCGGCCAGCGCGCATTGACGAATGGCTCCTGTACTCGATGGACTCGCCTTCGGCCCAAGGGGCCCGCGGGCTTGCGCGCGGCCAGATCTTCGACCAGAAGGGGACGCTGATCGCGAGCGTCGCGCAAGAAGGGCTGATGCGCGAGGCCACCCGTTCGTTATGATTCGCCGCGTGCGCTTCATCGCCGTCGGCCTGGTGTTCGCGTTCGCCTGCACCACCGTCCGCGTTCCGGCTGCGACGCCGGACGAGATCGCCGACGCGCCCGGCACCGTCGCGCCGCCCTCGCTCGAGCTGTGGCTGGAGAGCTCGGACGAAGTGACCCAGGCCGAGGCGGACAAGGCCGCCGACGCGGCCCGGGAGGCGCTGTCCCGGGCGGTCTCGGAGCTGCACGTCTCCGCCAACGCGCTCGGCGCGGACGATGCGGTCTTGTTCGTGCGCGAGCGCGCGGTGGCCCTGACGCCCGCCCGCGAGCGGCAGCAGACCTGGGCGAAGGTGGGGATCGTGGTCGGCGCGGTGGCGGTGCTGGTCGCCGCGGTGGCGGTGGGCTCGCACCATGGCGGCTCGCGGATTGCGCACGCCGCGCCCGGGCGCATCGGGTCCGGCACCTTCGTGCGTCCGGTCGCGCGCCCCATCCGGCCCATCGCTCCCGGGTACGGCGTCGGGCCGCCCGTGTTCATCGGCCTGAACTTCTACGTGCCGCTGCAACCGATGGTGCTGCGGGCTTCGCCGGAAGACGGTCCCTTCCCGCCGGATGGTCCGTTGGTCCTGGCCGGGCCAGCGGCGAATGCGCAGGGCGACGAACCACCCGCGCCGCCCGAAGACGATCTGCCGCCCATCGAGCTGCCTCCGCTCGCCGCCCCTGCCGACGTCGACGTGGAAGGCCGCGGCTTCTTCGACGGCAGTCGCATCGGTCTCCAACTCGATCTGGTCGATCGCACCAGCGGCGAAGTGTTGTGGTCGAGGCCGGTCGCCTCCGGGGGCAACCCGTGCGATGCGCGCGACGTTCGCGAGCTGTTCGCATCCGCGCTCGAGCACGAGTCGTGGGCGCGCCCCGCGTTCAGCGGCCGGTAGCGACTCCGCCGCAAGGCAGCGGCAGGGAGCGGGCCGCACAGGAGTTCAGCGGCCGGTAGCGAGCTGCGCGCTCTCTTCGCGGTGCGCCTGCTCCGCCTGCAGCTCGTGCATGAAGAAATAGCTCCCCACCCGCCGCTCGAACTGGAGCACTTCCTGCCGGCGCGTCTCCACCAACTGCGGATACTGCGCCGCAAGGTCGTTCTTCTCTTCCGGATCGGTGCGCAGATCGTAGAGCTCGTCGGCGCGGCGACCGTAGTGGTGGATGAACGCCTCGGTGTCGGTGGTGCGGGTCGCGCAGCCGCCCAGGCAGCTCGACATCAGCACCCGGTCGGGCGGCGAGTCGAAGATGCTGATGCCGTGCATGCGGCCGCCCGTCACCCGATAGCCGAGCAGCTTGAGCACGGTCGGCATGATGTCGAGCTCGCTGATGGGGCCGGGGATTCTTCCCGGTTCGAACAGCGTCCGGGAGGCGTCGTAGAACATCATCGGCACCCGCAGCCCCTCTTCGTACGGCACCGCGTTGTGCGCGAGCCGCCCGTGCTCGCCGAAGCCCTCGCCGTGATCGCCGACGATGACGAAGAGCGTCTTGTCGAGGAGCCCGGCCTTCTCGTAGAGCCGGAAGAGCGACTGCATGAACGCGTCCTGCGCGTACAGGTTGTTCAAGTAGCGGTCGTAGAGGTCGTCGCCGTTCTGCGCGAAGTGTTTGACGCCGTGCCGGGTGAGCCGGTTGTAGTCGTGGTGCGCGTTGACGGTGAGAAACCCCATCATGAACGGCTTGTCCTTGTGGGCGCGCAGCCACGACTCGGCCGGCAGGAGCATGCTGTCGTCCTCGAAGCCGAGAAAGTTCGCCTGCTGCAGGCCTTCGTGCGGCATCTCGTCTTCCTTGACGAAGGTGCGAAACCCCATCGCCGGGACCGCCGCCATCCGCCCTTCGAAGCGCGGGTTGGCCGACTGCATGTAGACGGTCTCGTAGCCTTGCTCCTCCATCAGGTGCGGCAGACAACCGCCCAAGAGGCCCTCGTTGAGCGCGAGCGGCACGATGGTGGGGGAGGGGATGATGCTGCAGAAGATGGCGGTGAGCGCCTTCGCCGTCGACGGCATCACCGCGTACGCCTTGTCGACGACCAGGCTTTCCTTGGCGAGCCTGGCGAGGAACGGCGTCGTCTGGAGCTGCGGCGCATACGGCGTGGTGGAGCGCGCGCGGGTGGATTCGAGCACGATGAAGACCAGGTTCTTGGCCGGCGCCGAAGAATCGCGCTCGAGCGTGAGCTTGCCCGGCTCGAAAACGCGCGCTTCCGCCACCACGTGGTCGAGCTTGGGGTCGACCTGGTAGGGCGACACCGCGCTGACCGCGACGTGCAGCAACGGCGAGCGCGCGAGCGCCACGTCCTTGACGGCCACCGGCGGACCGAAGAGGCCGCACAGCGCGACCGGCGCCGATGCCATGCAGAGCGCCCATGCCTTCTTGCGCGAGCGGCGCTCCCTTCCCGGATAAGGCGGCACCGCGCGCCTGCGCGCCCACGAGCGGAGCAGCCAGGGCGCGACCATCACCACCGCAAACAGCGCCGCGAGGACGAACCACTGCCAGAAGGTGACCTCGCCGGCGAGGACGAGCCCCAGATCGGCAGGCTGCCGCAGCATGTGCCGCAAGAGCGGCGCGTCGAGCGCGTCGAACGTCTGCAGGAAGTACGCGTAACTGGAGATGTCGAGGAGGCCGACGTGGACCGCGCAAACTTGCAGGCCGACGGCGGTGCCCATCCACAGCTTCCCGCCCTGGTCGCGCACGCAGAGGAGCACGCAGGCGAAGAGCGCGAACGCGACGTCGCCGATCATCGCGTAGAGGGCGAGAGCGGGCCCGCCGATCCAGGGCGAGACGTCGCCGGCGGCGACGATGTCGTAGCGTTGGGCCAGCCTTGAAGCCGAAACGGCCAGATCTAGAGCCACGAGCGGGAGCACCACCGCGAGCACGAAGAGCTGCGACTCGGTGCCGCGAAAGCGCCTGCGCTCGACCTGTTCCGGCTTCACCGAAGCGATAGTAGAGGACCGGCTTGACCTGCGGCAATTAAATGCCGTTACATGATTTCGCGCGGGGGGCGACGGAGGCATTTTGACGGGTCCGAATACTTACATCGCCATAGATTTACCTGCTCCGCTCGACAAAGGATCACTGCGGAGCACGCGGCGGCTCTTGCGGATGATCTTCGCCTTGGTGCCGCTGGCGGTGCTGGTGTTCCTTTGGGCCAGCCTCCGGTTCGGCGCGGCGGTGCGGGCAGTGGATCATACCCACGCGAACATCGACACCATCGTCGACGCGCGCTCGGCGATGCGGCAGTCGCGGGAGGCGCTGCACGCCTGGCTTCGCACAGGCGATCCGGAGCAGCTCGCCGCGTACAAGGCCGGGGCGGACACCGCTTGGCGGCAAGCGTGGAAGTTCAAGGAGAACACGCTCGACAACTCCCGCCAGGTGGTCAACGCCGAGCGCTTCGAAAACCGCCTTGGCGAGACCTTCAAGCTCGGCGATGCGCTCATCGCCGAGAACCGCGCCGGCCACCCGCGAGACGCGCAGGCGCGAGTCGCCGCCGAGGACGCGACCAACGACGGCCTGCGCAAGGCGATCGGCGAGGTCGTCGATGAGGAGCGCAGGCAGCTTGCCATGCACGAGGCGACGCTGGCTGCGAGCGTCCGGACGGTGCAGGTGGTCGCGGTGGTGTTTGGCGCCTTGATGCTGCTGCTCGCCTACCGTTCGTGGATCCGGATCGAGGCGGTGCTGGCGCTGGGCGAGCGGCGCTGAGCGCGCTTCAGCCGAAGTGTGCGTTCAGGATCGGCAGGAGCTTGAGCCCGTCCGGGTTGTTCCCCGCCCAATTGACGAGCCCGATCTGCAGGCCATGGAGCGCCTCGGTGTAGTTGACGAGGCCGATGGCGAGGCCACGCTGCTCGCCGCGGATGCGGTTGACGAGGCCGACGCTCAGGCCCCGGAAGCTCCCCCCTTTCGGCACTTCGAACCACGCCGGCGCGAGCACGAGGCCCTCGACGTCGCGGCCGAAGGCGACTGGCGCGATCAAGACGCCGCGCAAGGACGAGGCGCCAGCGAGCAGCGCGCCGACCTCGAGACCGCGCAGCGTGCCGCCGGTGCCCGCGCCGAGCGCTCCGACGATCAGGCCGTTCACGTCTCCCCCCGCGCCCGCGCCGAGGCCTGCGAGGACGAGGCCGTTCACATTTCCCCCGGCGCCCGCACCCACGCCGGCCACGACGACGCCGTTGACGTTGCCGCCGGCGCCCGCGCCTACGCCACCGACGACGAGCCCGTTCACGTTGCCGCCGGCGCCCGCCCCGACGCCGCCCACGACGAGCCCGTTGACGTTGCCGCCGCCACCCGCGGCGAGACCACCGAAGACGACGCCGTTCAGGTTCCCGCCGGCGCCCGCGGCAAGACCGCCGAAGACGAGGCCGGTCAGGTTGTCGCCCGCGCCGGCCGCGAGACCGCCTGCGACGAGCCCCTTCACGTTTCCACCGGCGCCCGCGCCCAATCCCGCTGCGACGAGGCCGTTCACGTTGCCGCCGGCCCCCGCGCCGAGCCCGGCGATGGCGATGCCGAAGACGTCCTCGCCGGCGCCGCCGCCCAGGCCAGCGACGCCGATCCCGCGCAAGCTGTTGCCCGCCCCGAAGCCGAGGCCAGACAGAAAGACACCGTTCAGGTTGCCGCCCGCGCCGACGCCGGCGAGGCCCACTCCGACGCCGTCCAGCGACTCGCGCGCCTCCACGCCGGCGCCGAGCGCGAGGCCGCGGATTCGCGCCATCCCGGCGAGCGGCAGGCCCAGCGCGAGGCCATCGACTTCGCCGTCCGAATCGCGATGCGGCGTCCAGATCGTCACCCCCACGCCGTGGACGCGCCCGTGGCCTGCGTCGCGGTAGTCGAGCCGCAGCCCGTCGATGTGGCGCGAGTTGCCGATGCCGACGCCGATATCGTGGATGGTGAGATCGAGGCTCCACCCGTCGCCGGATGGCGCTTGCGGGGTTGCGGCGGCGGCAGCGAGGAAAAGAGCGACGAGCATCGGCCACGAACTACGCCGGCGAGCGCCGGGTATTTCTCCGGCCGCCGCGGCGCTTTCGGCAGATGCCGCGGCTCCTTTCGGCGGGCGCCGTCTCCTCGAGGGCGCTCCCGCGGCGCGATGCGAATTTGCGCAGCCTGCCGCCGCCGCCGATAACCGGCCCGGTGAAGCGATTCGTCGCCGGCTGCGCCGTCTGGCTCGCGCTCTCTGCGCCGCTCTTGCTGCCCGGCCTGCAGCTCGGCGATCGCGACACCGCCCGGCTGTACTACCCGGTGAAGAAGTTCTTCGCCGAGGGTCTTTCGCGGGGCGAGCTGCGCTTCTGGGATCCCTTCCTCGAAGGCGGCGTTTCGCTGCTCGGCCAGGTCACTCCGGGCCTCTTGCACCCGTTCACGCTTCTCTACTTCCTGCCCTTCGATCTCGCCTTCGCGCTCAATCACCTGCTCGCGCTCTTCGTCGGCGGGCTGGGCGTCTATTGGCTCTGCCGCATGCTCGGCATCGGCGAGTGGCCGGCCCTCGCGGGCGCCTTCGTCTTCGGCGGCTCCGGCGCGCTCGTCTCCGCCGCCTCCAGCAACCTTCCTTATGCGCTGGGCCCGGCCACGGTTCCGCTTTCGCTCGCGGCGCTGTTCTGGTTCTGCGCGCGCCCTTCGCCCTTGCGACTCCTCGCCGCTTCCGCGCTTCTCGCCTCCTGCGGGTTTGCCGGCGACCCGCAGTCGATGGGGCTTGCCATCCTGGCCGGACTCGCCTGGGCGGCAGTGCGCCGCTCGCTCCGGCCGGCCCTGTCGTGGGCTGCGTGCGGTCTGCTGTTGAGCGCTCCGGTCGCCTTGCCCGCCTTCGTGCAACTGCAGCGCAGCGCCCGCGGCGAAGGCGTCACCGCCAGGGAGTCGGCGTCGTTCTCGACCGCGCCTGTGCGCCTCTTCGGCCTCGTCGTCGGGCATGCGTTCGACCAGCAAGAGCCGCCCGAGGGCAAAAGCGCATCCGCGGTGCGGATCGACACCTTCGACGAGTACCTTTCCCGCGGGTCGCGCGCCTCGTTTCTCGCCTCGCTGCTTCTCGGAGCGCCCGCGCTGATCTTTGCCTTCGCCGCCGGCCGGCGCGCGCTCTTTCCGCTCTGCGCCGCGGCGGTGCTGCTTGCCGCCGCCACCGGCGATGCGCTCGGGCTTCAGGGCCTGCTCGCGGCCGTGGTTCCGGGATGGAAGTATTTCCGCTTCGCCGAGAAGCTCGTCTTGCCGGCGTCGTGGCTCCTCGCGGTCGCGGCAGCGGCAGGCCTCGAGCGGGCCACGGCGGTCCGGCGTTGGGCGGCCGGGTTCTTCGCCGCGTCCGCCATCCTCTGCGCCGCCACCTGGCTCGGACGCGGCGCATTGACTGCCGCGCTCATCTCGGTGGGCCGCACCCACGATCCGGAGCTGGCCGCGCAGATGGCCTCGCTGCTCGCGCGCGGCCTCTTGGAAACGGCCTTCCTGTCCCTCGCGGTGCTTCTCGCGGTCCCCTCGGCGCGATTGCGCCAGCCGATCTGGATCGTCGCTTGCACGCTCCCGGCGTTTCTCGACCCGATGCTGGCGCCGGTCGACGCGGCGCTCTTCCACGGCCGCTCCAGCACCGGCACGAAAGCAATCGAGCTGCTCGGTCCTTCGCAAGGGCGCTGGCGCGTCTGGGTGAACGCGGATGCGCCCCTGCTCGTCCCCGGCGCAGCTTCGATGGAGCCGCACGCCGCTCGCCTTCTCGCAGCGCGCGAGGCGCTCTATCCGCAGCTCCAGGCGCTCGACGGCATCGAGGGACTGGCGCCGTATTTCTCCGCGCCCGACGCTCGGTTCTTGGCGGCTTTGCGGGGCGCGCACGAGCAGCTCTTTTCACTCTTCGGGGTGCGCTTGGAAGTGTCGCGAGAAGGGAAGGGCGAGCCGCAGAGCGACTCCGGCTTCTTCCTGCACGAGCGCGAAGCCTCGCCGCAAGCGTTCGTGGTGCACACCGCGCGTCAGGCACCGGCGGTCGACGACGCGGTGGCGGCGCTCCGCTCCATCGACGTTCACGCCGCGGCGCTCGTCGACCACGGCGAGCTTCACCAACCGGCCGGAGCATCGACCGCCGCCATCTCCCGCGCGTCCGCCGGCCGCATGACGGTGCAGGTGCAGACCGCGACGCCCGGCCTTCTCGTCCTGTCGGAGCGCTTCGATCCCGGCTGGAGCGCGCGCGTCGACGGTGTGGCTGCGGAAGTCGTGGAAGTCGACCTGTCCGCCCTCGGCGTGCGCGTTCCGGAAGGCGCACACGAGGTGGTGCTTCGCTTCTTTCCCAAAGGTCTCGCCCCCGGCCTCGCGATTGCCCTCGCGACCGCCGCCGCGCTCGTCTTGTGGGAGCTCTTCAGGCGACGACGACTGGCGGCACCAGGTCCCGCGTGAGCTGCGGCCGTTCGCCGTCGCGCCAGCGCTGCGCCTCGGCAAGCATGGTTCTCGCCGCCGTCAAGAGCGGCTCGGTCCGGACGCCCAGGAAGTCGTGCGGGGACGGCTCCAATTTCTCGAGCGCCGTCTGCAGCAATTTCACGCATCCGTTCGGCTGCCCTTGCACGAACGCCTTGTGGCACGCCGCGGTGACTTGGATGAGGCCCTGGACGAACAGCCGCGGCTCGCCGTCGAGCGACAGCCACAGCTCTTCCCACGCCTCGTGCGCCTCGAAGTACGCGCCGCTCGCGTGCAGCCGCGCTCCCTCGCGCAA
>DASXHM010000354.1:0-19522 GCA_036488495.1 Myxococcales bacterium
AAGGGCCTGATCGGCTCGGAGATCCTCAAGATCGCCTCGGAAATCCGGGCGGCGCAGCTCGCCGGCCAGCGCATCGCCAACTTCACCGTCGGCGACTTCGCCCCCGCCGAATTCCCCATTCCCGAAAAGCTTCGCGACGGCACCGTGCAGGCGCTGGCGGCGGGAGAGACGAACTACCCGCCCAGCGACGGACTCTTGCGGCTGCGGGAAGCCGTGCGCGACTTCTGGCGCGAGCGGCTGCAGCTCGAGATTCCGCTGGAGAGCATCCTCATCGCCGGCGGGGCGCGGCCGATCATCTATGCGGCGTACCGCGCGCTCGTCGATCCGGGCGACGTCGTCATCTATCCGGTGCCGAGCTGGAACAACAACCACTACTGCTACCAGGTGGGCGCGAAGGGCATTGCGCTCTCGACGCGGCCGGAGGACGGCTTTCTTCCCACCGCGGCCTCGCTCTCGCCGTACCTCCGGACCGCCCGGCTGATCACGCTGTGCACGCCGCTCAACCCCGCCGGCACCGTGCTGGCGGTCGAGGAAGTGCGCCGGATCGCCGAGGCCATCGTCGAAGAGAATCGCCGCCGCACTTCTACTGGGGAAAAGCCGCTCTATCTCCTCTTCGACCAGATCTATTGGATGCTGACCTTCGGCAACGCGCGGCACGACACGCCGGTGCGGCTGGTGCCGGAGATGGCGCGCTACACGGTGTTCGTCGACGGCATCTCCAAGGCCTTCGCCGCGACCGGCTTGCGCGTCGGGTGGAGCATCGGACCGCGCGCCGTGATCGCGGCGATGAAGGACATCCTCGGGCACGTGGGCGCCTGGGCGCCGCGCGCGGAGCAGCTCGCCACCGCGCACCTCTTGCGCGATGCGCAGGCCATGGACGCATTCCTCGCCCGGCACAAGGGCGCTCTGCAGGCGCGGCTCGACAAACTGCACGAGGGCTTCGCGCGAATGGCCGCCCAGGGCTTGCCGGTCCAGGACATTCCCCCGCAAGGCGCCATCTACCTCTCGGTGCAGTTCAAGCTCCCGAAGCTCTCGACCAACGACGCCATCCGCAAGTACCTCCTGTCCGAGGCGGGCTTCGCGATGGTGCCGTTCCAGGCCTTCGGCCTGGCCGGCGACAACGGCTGGTTCCGGTTGAGCGTGGGCGCGGTGTCGCTGCGCGATGTCGAAGAATGTTTGCCGCGGGTGGAGGCGGCGCTGCGCAAGGCGATGTAGCCGCCGCGCCGCTGGGTGGGCTCCCTTTGCGCGCTCGCGTAGGATTGCCGCATGCCAAAGCTGACACCGGGAGGTCCGAAACCGCGCGCGCGCCCTGAGCCGCCCCCGGTGCTGACGCCGCGGCAGATCTACGCGCACCTGGACAAGTACGTGGTCGGGCAGGAAGCCGCGAAGAGGGCGGTGGCGACGGCGGCGCACCAGCACCAGAAGCGCATCGAGCAGCGCTCGCTCGGCCGCGACACGCTGCTACGCAAGTCGAACCTGCTCCTGATGGGGCCGACCGGCTCGGGCAAGACGCACATCGCCCGAACGCTGGCGATGGCGCTGGAAGTGCCGTTCATCGTCGCGGACGCCACTGAATATACGGAAGCCGGATATTACGGCAAGGACGTGGAGGTGATGATCGCGGAGCTGCTCTTGAAGAGCGGCCACTCGATCGAAGCCGCCCAGCGCGGCATCGTCTTCATCGACGAGATCGACAAGATCGCGCGCCGCAATGGAGCCATGCGCACCGGCGCGGGCAGCCGGGACATCGGCGGCGAAGGCGTGCAGCAGGCGCTCTTGAAGCTGCTCGAAGGCCGCGAGATCTTCGTGCCGTTGAACGTCACCCAGCACTGGAACAAGCACGACTTCGTCCAGGTTGACACGAGCGACATCCTCTTCATCTGCGCCGGCACCTTCACGGACTTGCACCAAGCGCGGGTGGAGAAGGAGCTCGGCTTCGGCTCTTCCGGGCAACGCGGACTCGGGTCGCGGCTGCGGGTGAAGGAGCTGATTGAATATGGAATGCTGGCCGAATTGCTCGGGCGCTTGCCGGTGCAAGTGCAACTCGCCGAGCTGACCGCGGACGACCTCTACGCGATTCTCACCGTGCCCCCGGACGCGCTCGCCCGCGAATACCGGGAAGCCTTGGCGCTCGACGGGGTGACGCTCGATCTGCAGGAAGGCGCGCTCCGGGCGGTGGTGGAGTACGCGGCGGAGCGCAAGCTCGGAGCGCGGGCTTTGCGCAGCATCCTCGAGGAAGTCTTGGCCGACGTGCAGTTCGAGGCGCCGGAGCGGCGGGGCGAAAAGATCGTGGTGGACCGCAAGTACGCGCTCGAGCGGCTCGGGACGCTGAACGCGGCCACTCTCGCCTAATGGTAAGCCTGTCGCTGTGAGTCGTCGACGCAGACGCGCGTCTTCAGGATGTGACTGCCGAGCGGTACGTACGGCTCGCACACCTGGGTGCCGAATTCGTTCTCCCGCAGCCGTGCCGCGGCCTTGAACGCTGATTCGAGCGATAGGATCGCCTGCTCCGGCGTGCTTCCGTTCACCCCGCACACGAACTGCCACACCGCCTGATCATTGGCGATCCACTCGTGCCCCACCCCGTTCAAGCCGCGGACGGGCGGACGGCGTACCCACAGCCCGAGCCGATACGCGTCACGCTGCAACAGCACGTCACAGCCGAGCTCCGCGCCCGCTTGTTCTACCCGGGCCAGGAAGGCATTGATGGTCTCCTTCTCGCGGCCCTGCACTTCGAGGATGCCCACCGACTTGAACGGCGGCGCGGCGTCCAGCTCGTGGGCGTCGACGAGCAACGTGGGGGCGACTTTGTGCACGCTGGGCTGAAAGTTGCCGTCGAGACGGGTGAACCGATCGGTGAGCTTTGCATTCGCTGTCGCACCGGCGCAGGCGCACGCGCACATCATGCAGAGGACGAGATGGAATCGCTTCACGGGGAGACCTCGCGTCAATGGTCAACGAACAAGCTGCAGAAGCTACACCATTATTATACCCGGTCCAGTCAGGTCAGATCGAGCAGACCATGGTCTCGTCGCCAGATTACGCCTAGCAGTGGAGGCGCCCGAACGACGCGGCGAGAAGATGCGCGTGTAGAGTCAGCGCGGCGGCTTGCGCAGCTCGGTGATGAGGTTGGTGTCGTTCGCTGCTGCCAGCGCGCGCGAATGAGACAGCTCGAGCTGCGCCGCGGGCGTGTCGCGCTCGACGCCGCGCAGGTGCGGCCGAAGGAGCGCCACGATCGACGCGAGCGCCCACGCGACCAGAAGCCCCTTGAAGAAGCCAATCGCGAGCCCGCCCAGGCGATCGGCCGCGCCGATGATTCCGCCCTTGAACAGGTGCGCGAAGAGGCTGCCCAGCACCTTCGCCAGCACTTCGACCGCGATGAAGATGGCAACCGACGCGCAGACCGTCGCCACCGCCACCGGCATTCCCAAGTCGGCGGCGAAGGCGCGCCCGAAAGAAGCCGCGAACATCCGCGAGAGCACGATGCCGAGGATGAAGCCGGCGATGCCGAAGATCTGCCGCACCATTCCGCGGACGAGCCCCCACAGCGCAAACAGCGCCACGAGGCCCGCGCAGACGAGGTCGAAGTTCAACGGACGGCCGCGCAGATGAGGTCGAGATTCACCGGATGCTCATGTCGGACTTCACGAGCTTGGCCGCCTCGTCGCGCTTGGCCTTGAAGTTGACGTTCGCCGGCTCGTACGTGAGCGCCATCTTGAAGTTGCGCTCCGCGGACGCAAACCGCTGCGCCGCCAGGTCGGAGAGGCCGGCGAGGAAGAACTTGCGCCCCTGCGGCGTGGCCCCCACCTCCTGTTCCTTCTCCTTCTTCAGCTCCTGCTCGCTCGCCTCGACGAAGCGCAGCTTCTTCTGCCGGTCGGGGCCGCTCACGTCGGTGAGGTACTTGGTGCGCTTGGAGTCGTCGCGCAGACAGACGTACGCCTCGTTGATGCGCTTGTAGATCTTGCCGATCGCCTCGCGCAGCTCCACGTCGGGAAGCTGGAGGAAGCGGTCGGGGTGGTAGGCGCGCGATTCGCGATAATACGCAGCTTTCAAATCGACCGGGCTCGAATTCTGCCCTACTTTCAGGATTTGGAAGTAGTCGAGCTCGTCCAGCACCTGCGCGAGCGCTTGTGCTTCGATCGCGAAACCTTCGTCCATTTACGCCGCAGCCTCTCCTCGAGCCAACGTGGTGCGGGCGTTCTTCTCCGCCGCCTGTTGGATCATGTCCTCGGTGAGGCCCGACGACAAGCGGATCGTGCAGGAGGTCTTCTGGCCGGTCTCGACGTCGGCGGCGGTGACGTTGACGATGCCGTTGGTGTCGATCTCGAAAGTCACTTCGATGCGCACTTCGCCGCGGTAGCCGATCCGGAAGCCGGCGAATTCGAACTCGCCGAGCAGCTCGCATTCAGCCGCCTTGTTCGATTCGCCCTGGTAGACGCGGATCTTCACCTTCTCCTGCCCGTCGCGGTTGGTGGTGTAGCTCTTGCTGCGCTCGATCGGGATGGGCGTGTTCTTGTCGATGATCTTGTCGGTGTAGCCGCCCACGGTGCCGACCCGGAGCGTGAGCGGGGTGACGTCGAGCAGGTAGTGCTCACCCTTCGCATCCAAAAGCGAGTTGGCCTGGATGGAAGCCCCCATCGCCACCACTTCGTCGGGATCGATTCCGGCCATCACGTCGCGGCCGAAGTAATGGCGGACGCTGGTGCGAATGATCGGGAGCCGCGTCGGCCCTCCGACCAGGATGATCGCGTCGAGCTCGTTCGCGGTCATGCGCGCGCCCTGCAGCGCCTCGTCGCAAACCTTGAAGGTCCGCTGCACCAGGTCCATCACCATCTTGTTGAACTCGGCCTCGGTCAGCGTGGCCGAGAGATCCATCACGCTGCCGTTCGGATCCTGGCAGATGCCTTCGACGTGGATCTTGGCGATGCCGTCGCGGCCGACGTCGATCTTGGCCCGCTCCGACGCCTCCTTCAGCATCTGCAGGCAATACTTGTTGAGCCGCAGGTCGATGCCGTGCTGCTTCAAGAAACCTTCGGCGAGCCAGGTCATGATCCGGTCGTCGAAGTCGTCGCCGCCCAGGTAGGTGTCGCCGGCGGTGGAGAGCACTTCGAAGACGTCCTTGCCGATCTCGAGGACGGAGATGTCGAAGGTGCCGCCGCCCAGGTCGTAGACGGCGAGCTTCTGGGTGATCTCCTTGCCGAAACCGTACGCGAGCGCTGCCGCGGTGGGCTCGTTCAGGATGCGCAGCACTTCCAATCCGGCGATGCGGCCCGCGTCCTTGGTGGCCTGGCGCTGGTTGTCGTTGAAATACGCGGGGACGGTGACGACCGCCTTCTTCACCTCGTGGCCGAGGTAGTTCTCGACGATGGCCTTCATCTCCTTCAGCACCAGCGCGGAGATCTCGGGAAGGCTGAAGACGTTCTCGCGGATCTGGATGCGGACCGAGTTGTTGTCGCCTTCGATGATCTTGTACGGCATCACCGCCTGCGCCTTCTTCACCTCGTCCGAAAAGTAGAACCGGCCGATGAGGCGCTTTGCCGAATAAACGGTGTTCTCGGCGTTGGTGATGATGTTGCGCTTGGCGCTGTTTCCCACCAGCACCGTGCCGTCCTCGAGGAAGCTGACGACCGAGGCGTGGGTGCGCTCGCCCCACTCGTTGGGGATCACCGCCGGTTCGCCGTGTTCCAGGATGGACACGCAGCTATAGCTGGTGCCGAGGTCGATGCCGATCGCGATCTCGCCTGAGTCGGCCAACGCAGTACTCCTACGAACGAAGGGTTCGCGAGACTCTAGGCGGGCGACGGGGAGTGGTCAAACGATGTGCGTCACACCGGCGCGCACGTTGGCGCGAGCCACACCTGTGCGCTACGATCGATCTTCAGGGAGGCTTCACCGTTGGCTGAGTTTCTCGCCATCCACCAATCGGACGCAAGCCTGCTGGGCTGCGTGCTGCGCAGCCTGGCCGGCAAGGTGTCGCTGGGCGCGGCGCAGCCTGCCGCAGGGGTCGGGTTCTTCCAGAGCGACGATGTGCTCCTGCGCAAGCGGCCGCTCGCCGGCTCGCCGGACCCGGCCCGGCTGGCCGAAGGCGTGGAGAGCGAGGCGGTCCTGATCTGCAGCGGCGGCGTCGGGCTGTCGTCGCGCGCCTTCAACGAGAACACCGCCCTGCCCTTGCGGTTCAAGCGCTGGCTGTTTGCGGCAGCGGGCGAGCCGGACGCGCTCAGCCCCATCCGCTCGGCGCTGCTGGAAGGGCTGCCTTCGTTCCTGCGCCGCTCCGCCAAGGGCGACACCGCGGTGGAGGCGCTCTTCTTCAACTTCCTTTCCCGGCTCCGCGACGCGGGCAGGCTCGACGATCATGAAGTCACCGCCCAGACGGCCGCGAAGTCGCTGGCCGCCGCGGTGGGCGCCGCCGAGCGCGCCTTCGAACAAGCGGGACAACCGCTGCCGCCGCTCTCGCTCGTGGCCACCAACGGGCGCGTGCTCGCGGCCTTGCGGCGCGGCCATCCGCTGCTCTTTGGCACCCTCGACGGGCTGATCCCCTGCAGCCGCGACGAAATTGCGGTGGGCGCGAGCGATCTGGATCCGAAGGTGAAGTCGCACCGGATGCTGCGGGCGGCGGTGCTGGTCTCGGGCGCGCAGCCCGCGCCGCAGGGTTTTCGCGAGCTCGCCGAAGGCGAGATCCTGGCGGTGCCGCGCACGCTCCTGGCGGAGACGCAGTAGTCAGCTACTGGCCTGGAGCAGCAACAGCGCCACGTTGAAGATCCAATGGGTGATCGCCGCGCCGACGATGGTGTGGGTGCGGTTGCGCAAGAACGCGAACAGGAGCGCGGGGAAGAAGACGAGCAGCCGGAACGGCGCCGGCGTCAACAGATGCCCGAGCGCGAAGAGCGCCGCGGCGAACACCGCCGCGCGGATCGGCGAGTACCGCTCCTCGAAGCGCAGGGTGAGGTAGCCGCGATAAAAGAATTCCTCCGAGAACGCGACCGCGCCATTGCCCGCGATCTGCCCGAAGAGGTCCCAGGTGAAGCGCGGCGGATGCAGCGAGACGCCGCCGGCATAGGGCGCGAGGAGCAGCCGCAGGGGCTGCGGCAAGAGCGCAAGCCAGGCGGGAAATTGGAAGAACGCCAGGGCGAACACCGGCACGACGACGAGGCTGGTCCCGAGCGCCCAGGAGACGTCGGCGCGAAGCTTGTCGAAGCGCCAGCCTGCGTCGTGCGCGTCCTGCCCGCGCTTCTCCAGAAGCCGCTGCGGCGCCCAGAGAAACAATGCCACTGCCAAGGCGCCGGTCAGCCCGGGGAAGGGAATCACCCGCGACACCGCGAGAGCCGCGAGCACGCAGAACCAGAGCAACACCCCCTCGCGGACGGGCGGGATGGATCGCGCGACAGCCGTGGCCGGCACCTCGGGCACCTACCGCGTCCGTGCCTGGCGGATGTACCGGTCCAGGTCCTCGCGGTCGATGAGCGAGAGGATCTCGAGCTGGTTGGACTCGCCGCGGCGGTAGATGAGCCGCACATCGGTGGCGATGCGGATGCGGTAATAGCCGGGCAATCCTTCGAGGGCGAGCGCGCGCAGCGACCCGTGCCGCCAGTCGCGCGCCAGGAGCGCCACCTTGTCGAAGGCGGCCCGCTGCATCCGCCGGTCCCAACGCTGGATCGAGTCGTAGAACTCGCGCGTGAAGATGGGAATGAGGAAGGTCGAGGCTTCTTCGGCGCTGGGCAGCGCCTCCTCTTCGTGCACGGCCGGCGCCGGCCGTTCAATTGGTGCGACGGCTTTGCTCTGGGCGACCTTCTCGCGCAGCTCGTCGCGCTCCTCCACGGCGGCGCGAAGCTTCTCGGTCAAGCTGCGGTTTTCGTCGGCGAGGCGGCGCGCGTCGGAGAGCGCTTTCCCTTCGCCCGCAGCGGTGAGGCGCGCCAGCTCGGAAGTGGCCTTGGTCAATTCCGCGCGAAGGCCGTCGAGGTCGGAACGCGCCTCCGCCAGCAACTTTTCACGGGCCGCGATGTCTCCGCGGGCATCGGCGAGCTGCTCCCGCGCCGACTCCCTTTCGAGCTGCGCGCGCTCCGCCGACTTGCGCGCGTCTTCCAATTCCTTGCGCAGCTCCTGCACGTCGGCCGGAAGCTGCGCTTTGCGCGGCGGCGGCTTCGCCTGTGCCAGCGCGTCCAGAGATTCGATGCCGAGGTCGATGGCGGAGAGGGCATAAGCCTTCTTCTTCTCGTCCTCTTCGAGGAGCCCGCGCCAGGCGCAGCGGGCGAGGTGCTGCAGCGGATCGCCGGTGAAGAGCTCGAGCGTGTCCCGCCATTGCTCGTCGTCCATCGGCTTGCCTTCGAAGACCGGATTGCGCAGCACCTCGCGCACCGTTTTCTCCACCAGCGCGAGCGCGTCCTTCGCCGACCGCGCCTCCTCCGCGAGCATCCGCGCCACCTGGTCCGGCGGCATCGACTCCAGCCGGTAGCCGGGCGAGTAGAGCCGCAATTCGCCGCAGAGCGCGAGCAGCTTGCCATCGGAGAAGGCCAGCTCGAGGAATTCGCCGAAGGCGCCCGAGTCAAGCGAAAGCAGCGCGAGCGGCGCGGCCGACAGCGGAATGTCGGGGGCGGGCTCCTCTGCGGCCTTCGCAGCCGCCTCCTTCTTCTTCTTCGGCATGCGCGGGCGCGGACCCTATATCGGGGGCCGATGTACGGCAATCGCGCGCCCCCGTGGCGTGAATCCCTAGAATTTGCCCGGCATCCGGTTATATTGAGAACCCATGGAAACCCAACTCCAGACCAATTCGCCCGCCGCTGCCGAAGCCCCGGCCACCCCCGTCCGCCTGACCGACAAGGCCGCCGCCATGGTGAGGGAGACCATCGAGCGCGAGAACCTGCAGGGAAGCGGCCTGCGCGTCGCCGTCGTCGGCGGCGGCTGCTCCGGCTTCCAGTACAGCCTGGACATCGAGAAGGAAGAGCGCTCCGGCGACCTCGTGTTCGAGGTCCAGGGCGTGAAGTGCTTCGTGGACCCGATGAGCTCCATGTACCTGCAGGGCGTCGAGGTCGACTACGTCGAAGGCCAGTTCGGCCAGAGCGGGTTCGCCTTCAAGAACCCGAACGCCAAGCACACCTGCGGCTGCGGTTCGAGCTTCTCGGCGTAAGCCTCGCTTTGCAGGGGCGCGCGCGCTCGAAAACGCGCGCCTCGTGCGAACGAAGGGCTCGCCCGCAGCGCCGCAGTCCCAGTTCAGCCTCCGCTCTGTTGACTGTTGGATTTGTTGGACCGCGTGCTCAAGCTTCGGTGGTCGGTACGAAACCACACGAACAAAGGGAGAGCACACGATGAAGAAGATCTTCGCAATCGCAACGCTGGCGTTGGGACTCACCGCATTCGGCGCTCGGGCACAGGACTCCAACAAGCCCTCGAGCTCGACGGACACGCAGACCACGACCACCAGCAAGACGACCGATTCCTCCAGCGCGACGCCGAGCACCAGCGACTCTTCGAAGAGCGCGCTGCCCAGCGACTCCAGCTCGGGCAAGGACAGCGCCTCCTCGGGCAGCCTCGCCGCTCCGTCCGACAAGAGCTCGGGCTCGAACAGCGTCGCCTCGCCGTCCGCCGACACCCCGGCTCCTTCGGACACCTCCAAGGCTTCCGACAGCTCGAAGGGCACCGACAGCTCGGCCACCCCGGGCTCGGACAGCACCACCACCACGCACAGCACGGACAAGAGCTCGTCCAGCACCACCTCGCCGGACAGCCCGAAGAAGTAACCTGCTGATCGAACAGCAGAAAGCCCGCCAGGCGCTCGCTTGGCGGGCTTTTTCTTTACCAGGCGATGCCTACCTTTGCCGCACCCGCCGGCGGGGTCCGGCGCACGGGGGAACCATGAAGATGAAGGCGCTTGCGATCGCGTGTGCGTTGGGTCTTGCAGCTCCGGCTTTCGCCGACAACGACACCGCGAAGGACGTCAAGGACAGCGCGGCCGACGCGAAGGACACGGTCAAGGACAAGACCCACTCCGACAGCGGGATGGAAAAGGCGGGCCGCCACACCGACAAGGCGATGCGCGATGCGAAGAAGAGCACGCGCCACACCAAGAACCACGCGAAGAAGAAGATCCACGACGAGACGAAGTAGTGGATTTTCCGCGCCGCGCCGCCGAAGCTTGGCGGCGTGGCGAAGACTGACGCGGACGCGGCGAAGAAACAGGAAGACACGGGCATCGACGTCGTCAACCTGCCGCGCGCGAGCCTCTCGTACGACCTGTACCATCGTTCGCTGCGCGCCTCGTGGAAGGCGACGCTCCTCGGCATCGCCGTCATGGTCATGCTGGTCAACCTGGCTTTCGCGGTCGGGTTCTGGCTCACCGACGGCATCGCCGGCGCGCGCCCCGGATCGTTCGAAGACGCGTTCTTCTTCAGCGTGCAGACCCTCGGAACGATCGGCTACGGCAACCACTACCCGAACACGGCTGCCGCGAACGTCCTCGTCACCGTCGAATCCGTGGTCGGCTTGCTGGTGTTCGCCATCTCGACCGGCCTCATCTTCGCCAAGTTCTCCATCCCCACCGCGCGCATCGCGTTCTCGCGAGTCGCGGTCGTGTCGCCGTTGAACGGGGTGCCTTCGCTCGCGTTCCGGGTGGGCAACCTGCGCGGCAACTACGTGGTCGATGCCACCATCCGGCTCACCTTCACGCGCCTCGAGACCACCAGCGAAGGCAAGTCCGTCTATCGGATGCTCGACCTGAAGCTGCTCCGGGAACGGTCGCCGAGCCTCGGCCGCACCTGGAGCATCATCCATCCCATCGACGAGAGCAGTCCGCTCCGAGGCGTGACGCCCGAGTCGCTGGTAACGACCGATGCGGAGATCCAAGCGGCACTCACCGGCATCGACAGCACCTCGTCGCAGACGGTCCACGCCCGCTATCGCTACGACGCGGACGACATCCTGTTTGGGAAGCGCTTCCGGGACATGATGAGCCCGGTCCGCGACGGGCGGGTGCAGCTCGACTTCTCCAAGTTTCACGAGACGGAAGACGCCTAGCCGCGGTCACCGGCCAGACGTGTGGTGCGGCAGGCTTCAGGGGCGTCTGCGCGAGCTAGGCGAGGCCGGTCTCGCGCAGCGCACCGAGGATGTCGTCCACCGTCCGATAGGTGAGCGAGAGCGGATCTTCGTGCGCGTAGCGGATGATCCCTTCGCCGTCGATGACGAAGATGGACCGCCGCGCCGAGCCGAGCGTACTGCGAACGCCGTACGCGGAGGCGATCTTGCCGCCCGGGTCCATCAAGAGCGGGAAGCTCAAGGCGTAGCTCTTCGCCATCCGCTCGTGCAGCTCCAACGTATCGGTGGAGATGGCCCACAGCGTGGCGCCGGTCGCCTTCATCTTCGCGATCTCGGTCTCGTAGTGCTGCAGCTGGCGCAAGCAGACGGGGGTGAAATCCCCCGGGTAAAACGCTAGAACGACCACCTTGCCGCGCTCCGCGCCGAGGTGGTACGCGCCGGTCGGCACGCCCTCCAGGGTGAAGTCGGGCGCGGCCGCTCCAACTTGCAGGTGCATGGGTCGCAACTGTAGTCGAAACCAAGGAAGGCTGCATGGACGCCGTGATTCTGGATGCCGTTCGCACGCCGGTGGGGAAGATTCGCGGAGCGCTCTCGAGCGTGCGCCCGGACGACCTCGCGGCCCTCGCCATCGAGCGCCTCCTCGCCCGCACCAAAGTCCCGCAGGTCGACGAGGTGTTCTTCGGCTGCGCCAACCAGGCCGGCGAAGACAACCGAAACGTGGCGCGGATGGCGCTGCTGCTGGCCGGCCTTCCCGAGAGCGTTCCGGGGGTGACGGTGAACCGGCTCTGCGCCTCCGGCCTGGAGGCGGCGGTCCAGGCTGCGCGCGCCATCCGGCTCGGCGACATGGAGGTCTGCGTCGCCGGCGGGGTGGAGAGCATGACCCGCGCGCCGTGGAGCGTGATGAAGCCCGAGCAAGGGTTCGCCGGCGGTTCCTTGCAGAGCTACGACACCTCGCTCGGGTGGCGCTTTCCCAACCCGCGGATGGCGGCGCTGTTTCCGCTCGAGTCGATGGGGGAGACGGCCGAGAACGTGGCGCAGAAGTACGGCATCTCGCGCGCCGACCAGGATGCCTTCGCGCTCCGCTCGCACGAGCGGGCCGTGGCCGCTTGGGAGAAAGGCCATTTCCAGGGCGAGCTGATCCCCGTCCAAGCCGGAAAGACGCTCGTCGATCGCGACGAAGGCCCCCGGCCGGACACGTCCATCGAGAAGCTCTCGAAGCTGAAAGCCATCTTCCGCGAAGGCGGCAGCGTCACCGCCGGCAACTCTTCCAGCCTGAACGACGGCGCTTCCGCGGTGCTGATCGCGTCCTCGCGCAAGGCGGAAGAGCTGGGCCGGCGGCCGCTCGCGCGCATCGTCGCGGCCGCCAGCGCGGGAGTCTCCCCGCGGCTGATGGGCATCGGTCCCGTCCCCGCGACGGAGAAGGCGCTGAAGCAGGCGGGACTGTCGGCGAAGCAGCTCGACCTGGTGGAGCTCAACGAAGCGTTCGCCGCGCAGTCGCTCGCGGTCGTCCGCGAGCTTGGCCTGGACGAGTCGCGGGTGAACGTGGACGGCGGCGCCATCGCCATCGGACATCCGCTCGGGATGAGCGGCGCGCGGCTTCTCACCCACCTCGTCCATTCGCTGCGCAGAACCGGCGGCCGGTACGGGCTCGTGACGCTCTGCATCGGGGTCGGCCAGGGCCTCGCGGTCATCGTCGAGTCGCTGCCGGATTGAGCTTGGGCGAAGGCTGGAAGCCGAGCTAGCGTCCTTGGATGCGCAAGTCCTTGCTCATCCTCGCTACGGCGGCCGCCGCGGCGTGTGCCCACCGCTCTCTTGCCGCCGATCCTGATTCCTGGACCGAGGCGCAGAGCGCGCACTTCACCCTCCTGACCGATCTCGACCAGGACGACGCCTCGCGCGCAGCCAGCGACCTCGAATACATCCACGCCGCGCTCCTGGCGGCCGGCTGGCACGGAACCTCGCCGTCGGCGGCCCGCACCACCGTGGTGCTCTTCCAGAGCGCGAGCGAGCTGAAGCGCTTCGTCCGCTTCAACGTCGAGGGCATGACCACCTACGATCGCTACGGCGAGCGGATCATCCTCGTCAACGGAGGCGCCAATCTGCTCGGGTCGGAGCTGGTCAAGCATGAGCTGACGCACGCTCTCGTCTTCGAGTACCTGGTCACCGATCCGCGCTGGGTACAGGAGGGAATCGCGAGCCTGCTCGAAACCCTCGACATCGATCGCGACGCCGGGACGGCGGTGCGCGGCGCGAGCCCGTGGCGCAGGCGGCTGTGGCTCCGCGAAGACAAGCCGAAGATCATCCAGTGGGACGTGTTGATGGGCAACGGCGCCAGCAACGGCGAATTAGACGGGTACGCGTACGAGACGCTCTGTTGGGAGCTGGTGCATTTCCTCGTCGACTCCAATCCGAAGGGATTCGACGACTTCATGGCGCGCCTCGCTCACGGCGAAGGCATGTGGCAGGCGTTTGGCGAGTCTTTTCCCAAGTTGACCGGCCGCGGGATTGCCGCTGCGATGGACGAGTACCTGTCGCGGCAGCCGCTCCTGAAGCGGACGTTCAAGGTGCCGGACGTTCCCGCTGGCCGCCTCGCGCTGCGCAAGCTGTCTCGCGCGGAGAGTCACGCGCTGTTTGCCGAGCTCTTCTACGCCGTCGGCGACGATGCGGGGCGCGACACCTTCAAGGAGTTCGAGGACGAGCGTTCGCTCGCGCTGGCGGCGGATCCGGCGAACCCGCTCGCGCTGTCGCTGCAACAGCGCCCGAATGCGCAGCTCGCCGTCGCGAGACACCCGGACGACTTCCGGTCCTGGGCGCTGCTGTACGACGCCGACGAAAAGAACGTCGACGCTCTGCGCAAGGCGGTCGCGCTTGCGCCCGGCAATTCTTTTCTTCTGTCGCGGCTCGCGGCGGCCGAGGCCGTCGAAGGCAAGAGCGCGGATGCGCTGGCGCACGCCGAACGCGCACGCTCTCTCTCTCCGACGTCGTTCGTCCTGCATACGCTGGCGCGCCTCTACGACAAGAACGGACGCTGCGCGGAGGCGCGCACCGAGCAGGAGCGCGCCATCGAGAGCCTGCCTGATCGCGTCGACCCGCGCGTCCCCGAATATTACCGCGACGAACTGCGGGACATCGTCGAGCACTGCGGCCGCCGCGATACGATCGGCACCGCGACCGAAACGGTGACGGCCGAGCCAGTGCTCAAGGTGTGCCGGCAGCCGCTGGTGGTGGACCGCATCCGCGGCATTTCCGCGCAATTCACCATCCGCGAGGACGGCTCGGTGACCGCGGTCGCCATCCACGGCGCGCCGGATCGCCAGCAGAACGGCGTGCTGCGCCAGTTCCTCGAGAGCTGCAGCTTCGAGCCGGTGGTCGTGAACGGCAAGCCGCGCCCGGTGCAGCTGAATCTCAACATCGAAGACATGGTGCGCTGACCGCCATTGCGGTCGCGCGCATCCACGGGCCGGTTGACGGCCCGGCCCCGGGCTGGCCATGTTCCGCGCATGCCCGCATCGAAAGGCGACGAATACCTGCGCGCGCTGCTGGACGACGACAAGCCGGCGCGGACCGTCGGTCTCTTCACCGCCCATGCCCTCAAGCCGGAGGACGTCGAGCGGCTGGTCGACTCCTGCATCGCCGCGATGCGCGAGACCAACGGCGGAGCGGACGTGGCGATGAAGCCGCTCACCGACGGCGTCGAGCCGGTGAAGATGTGGCGCTTGACCATGCGCGAAGGTGCGGATGCAAAGCCCCACGACTGCCTTTTGCAGCTCTACGACATGCGCGGGCAGTCCAGCCCGCACCGGGCGCTCTTCGAGCGGATCCTGCGGACCGACGAGGAGCTGGCGACCGCGACCCGGCGGTTGCAAGCAAATGCGGTGACGTACCTCCAGTTCGCGAGCGGCAAGCTCGACCACGACGAGCGCGTCCATCCCTTCGAGAACCTCGTCAGCCTGTTCGCCACCGCTTTGAACGCGGCCATCGTCGACTCCAAGGCTTCCATGGTCACCATGGACCCGGTCGAGTGGGTGGAGGCGCTCGAAGAGTCGCTGGAGATGGAGCGAGAGCTGGGCGAGCAGCGCAGGTGACGCTCGCGCTCGTCGCCCTCTTGCTCGCCGGAGCGGGGCCTGCCGCCGGTGATCAGGCAATCACCGCGGCGGCGAAGAAGAACTTCGCCGAGCTCTTCGAGCTGCTCTCGATTCCCGACGTCGCCGACAGGCCCGCGGACATCCAGCGAAACGCGCAGTTCTTGCGACAGGCCTTCGAGAAGCGCGGGTTCTCCGCGCGACTCCTCGACGACGCCGCACATCGCCCGTTGGTCTTCGCCGAGCTACCCGCCCGGCCGTCGGCGAAGACGTTGCTGTTCTATCTGCACTTCGACGGACAGCCGGTCATTCCCGAAGAGTGGGCGCAGAAGAGTCCGTTCGAGCCGGTGCTGAAGAAACGCGGCTCCGATGGACGCTGGCACGAGGTCGACGTGAACGAGCTGCAGAAGACGCCGCTCGATCCCGAGCTCCGCATCTTCGCTCGCGCGGCTTCCGACGACAAAGGCCCCATCGCGACGTTCCTCACCGGCATGGACGCGCTCGCCGCGTCGGGCGCGCGGCCCGCCGTCAACGTCAAGGTCTTGCTCGACAGCGAGGAGGAGATCAGCTCGCCGAGCCTCGCTTCGGTCATCGCCGCCGATCCGGGGCGATTTGCGGCGGATGGTCTCGTCATCCTGGACGGGCCCGTCCATGCGTCGGGAAAGCCGACCGTCGTCTTCGGGAACCGCGGCATCGCGCAGCTCACGCTGACCGTCTATGGGCCGCCGTCGCCCTTGCACAGCGGGCATTTCGGCAACTACGCGCCGAACCCGCCAATGCGGCTCGCGCAGCTTCTCGCTGCGATGAAGGACGACGACGGTCGGGTCTTGATCCCGGGCTACTACGACGGCGTGCAGCTCACCGCGGAGGATCGCGCCGTGCTCGCGCACACCGGCGACGACGAGGCGGCGCTGAAAAAGCGCATCGGCGTCTCCGCCGCGGAGAAGGCGTTCCACAGCTACCAGGAAGCGCTGCAGTATCCGTCGCTGAACGTGCGCGGCCTCGCCGCTGCAGCCGTCGGAGCGAAGGCGGCGAACATCGTGCCGAGCGATGCAGTGGCGGAGATCGACCTGCGGACGACACCGGAGACGGACGGCCGCCGGCTCTTTGGGTTGATTCGCAGCTTCGTGCAGCAGCACGGCTATCACCTGGTCGAAGGCGCGCCGACGGAAGCCGACCGCGCGCGCTACGAAAAGCTCGCTTCGTTGAAGCTTGGAGCGGTGCAAGCCGCCGAGAGGATGCCGATCGATTCACCGCTCGGACGCTGGGCGGTGACCGCGCTGTCGCAGCTCGGCGAAGAGCCGGTGCGCATCCGGATGATGGGCGGCACCGTCCCGACTGACGTCCTCTTGGCGGCGTTGAAACTGCCGTTCGTCCTGGTGCCGACCGTCAATCCCGACAACAACCAGCACGCGCACGACGAGAACCTGCGGGTGGGCAACTTCATCGAAGGCACTCGCACCATGAAGGCGCTGTTGACGACGCCCTGGCCCTGAGTGAAGTTCGGCTGCGATGCAGGCGCTCGCGCTCGCCGCGGCGCTGGTTCTGCGCGGCAGCATCTGGACGATGGACGACGCGCACCCGCGAGCGCGCGCTCTCGTCATCGACCGCGGTCGCATCGTCTTCGTGGGAGACGAGGCAGGCGCGGCGGCGTTGGCGGGCCCGAACGCGCGCACCGTCGATGCCGGCGCGGGCATGATCCTGCCTGGCTTTCACGATTCGCACGTGCACCCGATGACGAGCGGCATGAGGCTCCTCCAGTGCAATCTCGCTGGCCTGAAATCGTCTGAGAAAGTTTCTGCAGCGGTGCGGGCCTGCGCGGCGCGCAGCAAGGGTTCGTGGCTCTTCGGGACGGGATGGACTCCGGGAGCCTATCCTGCCGATCGGCGAACGCTGGATGCGCTGGTGCCGGATCGGCCGGCGCTCTTCACCACCGAAGACGGGTTCTCCGGCTGGGCCAACAGCAAGGCGCTCGCGGGCGTCGAGGGGGTGGACGAGAGCGGCATCCTCCGCGACGACGCAGTGACCAGGGTGAAGCGGCGTGCTCCGCGGCCCTCGGGGGCGGAGTACCGCGAGGCGTTGCGACTGACCCTCGCCATCGAAAACGGCTTCGGGGTGACCTCGCTCGTGGACGCTAGCGTCGATGCCAGTGTCGTCGAGGCGTATCGAGCCGCCGATCGCGCGGGAGAGCTGACCGCGCGGGTGGTGCTCGCCCAGCGGGTCGACAACCATCGCGGCGAAGAGCAAGTGGCGGAGATGGTGCGACTGCGCCGCCGCGCCAAGGGCCGTCGATTGCGTGCGGATGCGGCGAAGTTCTTTCTCGACGGCGAGATCGACCGCCACACCGCCGCACTGCTCGCGCCGTACGCGGACGGCAGCGGGCGCGGCGAACTGATGATCGCGGAGGACCGGCTCGACGCGCTCGTCCGCCGCCTCGATGCGGAGGGATTCATCGTCCACATGCACGTGATGGGCGATCGCGCCGTCCGCGCCGGACTCGATGCAGTCGAGCGTGCCGCGAGCGCCAACGACAGCCGTGTGGTGAGCGCCAACGACAGCCGTGCCGCGAACGCCAACGGGCCGCGTGACCGTCGGCACCAGCTCGCGCACCTGGGCGTCGTCGACCCGGCGGACCTGCCGCGCTTTGCGCGGCTTTCGGTGGTGGCCGATCTGCAGCCGCTCTTCGCGCTGCCGGACGATCCCGTGCTGGCCGCGGCTGCCAAGGCATTGGGCGCCGGCCGGGCGCGGTGGCTCTATCCTCTTGCGAGCATCCGCGCGGCCGGAGGCAGAGTGGTTGCGAGCAGCGACTGGCCCTCCACTTCGATGAATGTCTTCGACGCCATCGAGGCGGCGGTCACGCGCGCGCCGCCGGAGTCCTCGACGGTGGCAGAGATGCTGGCCGCGTACACGCGCGATGCGGCCTGGGCGGCGCGGCAGGACGACGGCGTCATCGCGGTGGGACGGCCGGCCGACGTGGTCGTGCTCGACCGCAATCTCTTCCAGATTTCGCCGAGGTCGATTCACGAAACGCGCGTGCTGGTGACGTTGCTCGACGGCGAGCCGGTCTATCGGGCTTCCGGCTTCGAATGGCCGCGCTGAGGCTCGGTAGCCGCGTCGTGCGTCTAGCGCGGCGGCGGAGGGGGCGAGTCCTGTTGCTCCCAGGCGCAGTCGCGCTCGACCAGGCAATTGTTATTCAGCAAATGATAGGTCGCGGATCTCCCGCACCCTTCGGCTTTCCACATGTCCTGCGAGGTTTCCGTCGCTACGATCTGCTCGCGCGGACAACTGAAGTCCTTCGCCGCGAGCGCTGTCAGCGATCCCTGATGCGCGGTCTGGAACGTCGAGTGCATCGTGGCACAGCCGGCAACGAGCAAACACGCAACGACAACGCGTTTCATCGGGCCCCCTTTTGCGACCTACGGCGAAACGCTAGCACGGCGCGCGATCTCCGCAACCGACGCCGCCACCCCGAGCCTGGACGTATCCACCGTCATCTGCGCCTGTGCGTAGAGCGGTTCGCGCGACTTGAGCAGCGCCTTCAGCTCCTCCTGCGCGTGCGGGCTCGCGGTGGAAGGCCGGACGTCGCCCTGCTCCAAGACGCGCTTCCAATGATCTTCGGGCGTCGCTTGCAGCCAGACCGTCAGGCAGCGCTTCTGCAAGAGCTTGAACGCCTCGCGCTCCGCCACGATGCCGCCGCCGGTGGCGATGACGGCCGCGTCGTTTTCGGCGAGAAAGCGCAGCAGCACCTCGCGGGCGAGCCGCCGGTAATACGCCTCGCCGTGCAGCGAGAACAATGCCGAGAGCGGCAACCCGGCTTCCTTCTCGACCAACGCGTCCAATTCCACGAACGGCACCGACAGCTTCGCGGCCAGCGCGCGGCCGATGGTGCTCTTCCCTGCTCCGCGCAATCCGATCAGGGCGACGAGCGGCCCGCCCGATTTCACAAACCGCGCGCGGAGCCAGCGCTGCGCTTCGACCAGATCGTCGCGCGAGGTGACGCCGGCCTGGGCGGAAAAGAGCAGCTCGCCGGCGGAGGTCCCCAACGCCCGCGCCACGTCCTCCAGCCGCGCGACCGAGATGTTGCCGGAGCCACTCTCGAGATCGGCGAGGAACCGTTCGGACACGCCGCTCGCCTTGGCGAGATCGCGCCGGGTCAGCCCGCGCTGCTCCCGCCAGGCGCGCACCGCCAATCCGACCGGCCCCAGCAGGACGTGTTGTTCACGTCTCATCGCTGCGCAATATACTGCATGATGCCAGCATTGACAAGCACTATACTGCGTGCTAGTTTCCTGGGCGATGGACAAGCCCGCTGCCGCGCCCAAGGTGTCGTTCGAAGTCCACCCGGACAGCTATCGCCACTGGAAGTTGCAGGTGGAGGGAGCCAGCTCCGCTGGCGACCGGGCGGAGGCCGAAGGCCG
>DASXHM010000376.1:0-3102 GCA_036488495.1 Myxococcales bacterium
GTGCGCGAAGTCGGCCACAAGCTCGCGGCGTTCGCGAAGGAGACGGGAACGCCGGTCGTCATCGTGGGGCACGTCAACAAGGAAGGCTCCATCGCCGGGCCCCGGGTGCTCGAGCACCTCGTCGACACCGTCCTCTTCTTCGAGGGCGACCGCAGCCACGCCTACCGGGTGCTGCGCGCGCACAAGAACCGGTTCGGCAGCACCAACGAGATCGGCGTCTTCGAGATGAAGTCCGAGGGCCTGGTGGAGGTTCCCAACCCGAGCGCGCTCTTTCTCGCCGAACGCCCCAAGGATGCAGCGGGCAGCGCGGTGGCGGCCGTGATGAACGGCAGCCGCCCCTTGCTCGTCGAAGTGCAGGCGCTGGTGGCGGATTCGTCGTCCGGCGGGTCCGCGCGCCGGACCGCGGTGGGGGTGGATTCGGCGCGCGTCGCGCTTCTCACGGCGGTGCTGGAGCGCAAGGAAGGCATCGTCATCGCCGACAAGGACATCTACGTCAGCGCTGCCGGCGGCGCCTCGTTGGACGAGCCGGCGGGCGATCTGGCGGTGGCGGCGGCACTGATGTCGTCGTTGCGCGATCTGCCGCTCGCTGCGGGCACGCTCATCCTCGGCGAGGTAGGTCTCGCCGGCGAAGTGCGCGCGGTGGGGCAGATCGAGCAGCGGCTGGCGGAGGCGGCGCAGCTCGGCTTCACCCGCTGCATCCTTCCGGAGGGCAACCGGGCGCGCTCGCGGAAGACGCCGCTCGAGCTGTGCGGAGTCGCGACCATCGGCCAGGCGATGTCGGCGCTGTTCGACTGACCGGAGCAAACGGCGGGGCGCGCAGGCGCGACCGCGCCGGCCGCGGGCTCGCGTCAGGCGCGCGAGACGTCCGCGCCCGTCGGGCCCCCGTCACGCGCGCGAGACCGCCGCCTTCCACCGATCGAGATGCGCGTCGCGCACCTCCAGCTTCATCTTCGGCTTGAACTGCTTCCCCGCCCGCCAAGCCCGCTTCAGCTCCTTCGTTCCTGCCCAGATGCCGGTTCCAAGGCCTGCCAGGAACGCCGCCCCGAGCGCGGTGGTCTCCAGCATGCGCGGCCGCTCGATCGGCGTCTGCAACAGGTCCGCCTGGAACTGCATCAACAGATCGTTCGCTGCAGCCCCGCCATCAACCCGGAACATCGGCATCGGCTTCCCGATGTCCTGCGCCATCGCCTGCGCCAGATCGTAGATCTCGAACGCCACGCCTTCGAGCGCGGCCCGCGCCAGGTGCGCCTTGGTGACGCCGCGGTCGATCCCGCAGATGAGCCCGCGCGCGTCCTGCCGCCAGTGCGGCGCGCCGAGCCCGGCCAGCGCCGGCACGAACGTCACTCCACCCGAATCCGGCACCGACGCCGCGAGCTTCTCCACCTCCGCCGACTTCTTGAACAGCCCGAGCCCATCGCGCAGCCACTGCACGACCGCGCCGGCGATGAAGGCGCTGCCTTCGAGCGCATACGCGACCTCATCGCCGATCTGCCAAGCGACGGTCCCGATCAGCCCGTGCTGCGAAGTGACTTTTCGCGGGCCCGCGTTCATCAACAGGAACGCGCCGGTGCCGTAGGTGCACTTCGCCTCGCCCTCGTTGAAACAGGCCTGCCCGACCATCGCCGCCTGCTGATCTCCGGCAATCCCCGCGATGGGAATTCCGTCGGGCAAGCCGCGGACACCTTTGGTCGTGCCAAACAGGCCCGCCGACGCGCGGATCTCCGGCAGCACCTCTTTCGGAACCTCGAAGAGCGAGCACAGCTCGTCGTCCCAGACGCGCTTGTCCAGATCCATGAGCAGCGTGCGCGAGGCATTGGTGACATCGGTCGCGTGCACCGCGCCAGAGGTCAGCTTCCAAAGGAGCGCGCTGTCCACGGTGCCGAAGCACAGCTCGCCGCGCTCCGCTCGGGACCGCGCGCCTTTGACGTTGTCGAGCAGCCAGCGCAGCTTCGTCCCGCTGAAATACGCGTCCAGGACGAGACCGGTCTTCTCGCGAATCCACGGCTCCTTCCCTTTCGCCTTCAGCTCATCGCAGAAGCCGGCGGTGCGGCGGTCCTGCCAGACGATGGCGTGGTGCAGAGGCCGCCCCGTCCGCCTGTCCCAGAGCAGCGTCGTCTCGCGCTGGTTGGTGATGCCGATCGCCTGCACATCCCCGGCCTTCGCGGACGCCTCGCGGAGCGCGATGCCGATGGCCTTCAGCGTCGAGAGCCAGATGTCTTCCAGGTCGTGCTCGACCCACCCCGGCTTGGGGAAGATCTGGCGGAACTCGACGTTGGCCTTCGCCTTCACCGACAGCCGCTGGTCCAGGACCAGCGCGGTGCTGCCGGTCGTTCCTTGATCGATCGCGAGCACGTACCTGGCCATCACTTCCCTCCCACGAAGAACCGGACCACTTCGTCGCAGACTTCGGCGCTGTCCCGATCGAGCGGCAAGAGGTGCCCGCTGGCGGGAAAAACGCGCGTGCGCACCGGCTTGGGCGACCCGAGCCGCAGCGCGAGCTTCTGCGCACCGGCGGGGGAGACCGTACGATCGCGCCCGCCCGACAGGATCAAAGCCGGAGCGCGAACCTCGGGCGCAACCTCCCGCGCCGATGCAGCCAGAAGCCGCAGCTCGCGTCCCCAGGAAAGCGGAACAGCAGTGTAAGCCTGTGCGACGCTCTCGCGATCGTCGGCCACGGCGACATCGCGCGCTCCCTTCGCCAAGAGGACGCGCGGAGCCACCGGCAGCCTGCCGAGAACCTCTGCAAAGAGCCAGGTCGCGTGCGAGAAGGCGACCGCCGGCGCGAGCAGCGCCACCGCGCGGATGTCCGGCGCCCGGGCCGCGAGATGGATCGCGAGCAGCGCGCCGGCCGACAGCCCGCACAGGTAGATGCGCCGTGCTCCCGCAAGCCCGCGCAGCGCGCTCTCCGCGGCCCGAAGCAGATCGAGGTGCGTCTTCCCGAACAAGTCTTCAGGACGGGTGCCATGGCCAGGGAGGAGCGGGCCCACGGACCGCATGCCGGCGCGCGCCAGCGCCTCGCCGACTGGACGCACTTCCGCAGGCGACCCGGTCAACCCATGCAAGAGGAGGCAGACGTCTTGTCCGCCGCCCAGATCGAAGGCT
>DASXHM010000041.1:0-2742 GCA_036488495.1 Myxococcales bacterium
CTTCGGCACCGGCGTGGTCCTCGACAACGGCCTCGCGGTGACCGCGCTGCACAACGTGGCCGACGAGCCGTCGGAGGGCCGGCTCGCGGCACTGTCCGATCTGCGGGCCGTGGTCCATGGCCACGGCGAAGTGCGCGCGCAGCTCGTCGCCGCCGCGCCGAATCTGGATCTCGCCATCCTCCGGCTGGAGGCCGCGGGCATCGAAGGAGCTCCTCTCGCGCTTCGCGCGCCTTTGCCGGGCGAGCAGCTTCTGGCGGTGGCCGGGAGCAGCGAGGAGATCGCGGTCGTCGGCGCGACCGTGGCCGAATCGTCCAAGTGCGGCGGTCTCTTGCTTGCGAGCGAGCGGAAGATCGACGACCGCTTCTTCGGCGCCCCCATCTTCGACGGCGAAGGCCGGCTCTGCGCGATGACGCTCAGCTCGGACGGTTCGGCGAAGGCCTTCGCGATCGTCGCGCTGCGGCCGCTGATTGATCAGGCCGCGCGGCTTCAGTAGGCGCGACCCGCGACGGCCGTTTCAGCCCATGCGCTCCGCGGCGGGGATGCCGCTCCAGACCAGCCGGTGGAAGAGCGCGTCGGCCTCCGCCGCCGGCATCCGCCCGCGCTCTGCGATCCAGGCGCGGCAGAGGGAAAGCATGGCCCCCGCGAGCGCCCGCGACAAGGTCGCCCGTGCCTCTTCCGGCAGATGCTTCGAGCGCGGCAGCGCCGAAAGCCGGGCCGCGATGCCGCGCGCGAACCACCCCTCCGCGAGCTCGAGAAAATCGTGCGCATGCTCGGAACGGACGATGGCGTCGTAGAGCTTCGCGGACTCCGCCACGTGGGCGAAGAATTCGCGGACCGGCGCCACCCGCTCGGAAGCTTCGCCGGTGCGCTCGAGCCAGCCGCTCATCGCCTGCAGGAACTCCTCCGCGTCGCTCCAGAAGAGGTCGTCCTTCCCGGTGTAGTGCACGTAGAAGGTGGACCTGCCGACGCCGGAGCGCTCGAGCACGTCCTGGACAGTGATGCTCGCCCACGGCTTCTCCTGGAAGAGCGCCATCATCGCGTCGCCGAGCGCATCGCGCGTTCGCCGGACCCGTTCGTCGAGCTTCTCGGCATTTCGGGACATGGCACGCCTCCTTGTCCCGAAGCTTTTGCGCACGAAAGGCGCGTTCGCGTCTAGCGTCGATCCCATGACCGACGATGCCAAGGGCGGAGCGGCGCTGATCCTTTCGGCCGGCGCGGGACTTCTCACCATGCTGCTGCACCCGATGCCGCACGACATCTTCGGCGTGGCCGATCCGCACCGCGCGGTGACGCTCGGCGCGTACGTGCATGGCCTCGCCATCGCGGCGACGGTGCTCGGCTTCTTGGGCGCCATCGCGCTCTACCGCCGGACCGACGATGCCGAGCGGCTTTCGCTCTCGGCGCTGGTCGCCTTCGGCTTCGCGGCGGTGGCGGTGACGATCGCGGCAGCGGTCAGCGGGTTCATCGCAGGACCGCTCGCGCTCGCGAGGGAGCCCACTCCTCGCGCCGTCATCCAGCTCGCGGGCCTCTTCAACCAGGCGTTCGCCAAGATCGACGTCGTCGCCACTTCGGCCGCGATCCTGCTCTGGTCGCTCGCCATCTGGCGGGGCCGCACGCTCTCCCGCGCGCTCGCTGCTTACGGCTTCGTGATCGCGCCCGTCCTCGGGCTCTTGGTCATCTTCGGGTGGCTGCGGCTCGACGTGCACGGCTTCGGCCTCGTCGTCATCCTCCAGGGCGCGTGGCTCGCAACCGCCGGCGTCCTGCTGCTGCGCCGGCCTCTCGCAGCACGCTGACTCAGGGCTTCTTCGCCGTCCACACCGGCACCTGCCAGAGCGCGTAGCCCTTCGGGTCGCGGACGCAGGCGATCATCTCGTCCCACCTGCGATCCACTTCCTCGCGAGGCACTTTGGAATGCTCGACGATGGCGTCGGTGTAGCCGTCGCGCCAGGCTTCCCAGATGCGCGCGAAGGTCTCGCGCGGGACGCGCAGCGTGTCCACCACCACGTAGTCGGCCTTGATGTCTTCGAAGCCGAGCTCGGTCAGATACGTGAAGGTCTTGCGACCGATGTGCAGATCGCAGCCGATCGACTTGCCGTACAGGTTCGGGATCCGCTGCCAGAAGCCGTCCGCGTCGCTGGCGGTCGGATGCGCCCAGAGCATCCCGTAGTCCTCCGCGATGAGGTGGATGCGCCCGCCGGGCGCGAGCACGCGGCGCATCTCTTCGTAGACCTTGCGCGCGTCCGGGACCGCCTGGACGAGGTGGCGGCTGACGGCGAGGTCGAAGCTCGCCGGCGGCAGATCGAGCGCCAGCGCGTCGCCGCGGACGAAGCGCACCCGGCTGCCGAGCGGCTTGCATTTCTCGCGAGCGCGCGCGAGGTGCGACTCCTCCAGATCGACGCCCGTCACCTGCGCGGAAGGCCACTTCAGCGCCAGCCGCTGCGCCATCTCGCCCGTGCCGCAGCCGAGGTCGAGGACGCGGCCGGGGGCCGGGTGGCGGGAGAAGATGGGCTCCTCCTGCGGCCAGATCGCCTCCGCCTGGGCGGCGAGGTTCCGCACCATCGACTCGTCGGCCATCTCCTTCGCCTGCGAGCTGTTCTTCATGTCGCTCATGCAGGGATTTGTAACAACGCCGCCCGCCTTCGATGAGGCCAGTTTGCGCGGGCGGCGCGGGCCAGGCGAGGCCTAGGTCAGGTCGAACCTCAGCTCGCCGAGCTTTTCCACGCTGCAGGCGATCTTGTCGCC
>DASXHM010000075.1:0-8616 GCA_036488495.1 Myxococcales bacterium
CGTCCAGCCGGGGCGCTCGCGGACGATCTCGTCGCGTGTGCGGCCTTCGTAGTCGCCCGAAGGCGAGCTCCATCAGCCGCTCGTCGACCTTCGCCGAAAAGCCCGCCAGCTCCGCCGTCTGCCGCGCTCGAAGGAGCGGGCTCGTCAGCACCACGTCGAACTGAAAACTTCTCAGACGCTTTCCGAGCAGCCGCGCCGCCTCTTCGCCGTCGGCCGTGAGCGGCAGGTCAGTCTTGCCGGCGAACCGCCGTTCGGTGCTCCAGGGGGTGTCGCCGTGGCGGCAGAGGTAGAGGGTCGCGGGCATGGCGCGCAATGTTCGGCGCGTGACGCACGGTGTCCAGCGCGATGTTCCGCGAAAACGTCTGAGAACTCCGCCGCCGCTAGAAAGAACTCCGCCGCCAGAAAACGTCTGAGAACTTCCCTCCCACACGAAAACCGCTAGCAGAAGCGTGTGGGCAGACCCTCTCCACTAGCCATCCGACTGCTCTTTCGTTCAGCAGCCCGCTTGCTTGACAGGCAGGCGCATTGGCTTCAGTCTCGCCGCGGTGGATCGAAGTGGCAAGAAGTGGCAAGCCACGGTCCTACGAGGAACCGTACCCCATGTTCTCCGGCGTCTTCCAGCATTCGATCGACGCCAAGGGCCGGACGAGCCTGCCTGCGAAGTTTCGCGAGCTCTTGGCGGCGCAGAATGCCGAGAAGCTCTTCGTGACCACCGACCTGATCGACGACTGCCTCGTCGCCTTCGCTCCGGCGAGTTGGGCGCGGATGGCGGAGAAGATTGCTTCGCTCTCGATGTTCGACGAGCGCACGCGCCTCCTCACCCGCAGCTTCATCGCCCCCGCGCAGGAATGCCCGGTCGACAAGCTGGGCCGCATCCTCATCCCGCCCACTCTGCGCGAGCACGCGGGCCTGGTCGAGGAAATCACCTGGGCCGGCACCGTCGAGCGCATCGAGATTTGGGCACCTTCGAGGTGGGCCGAAGTGCAGAAGGCCGCCCGCGCGCCTGAGACCAAGAAGGACCTCGCCCGCCGTCTGAGCGAGCTTTTGTAGCGCCGTCCAGAGCTTTTGTAGCGCCGTCGAAAGAACGAAGGAGAGAACGACCATGGCCGACAAGATCCGCAGCCTGCGCAGCGAGCCGAACGCCGTCCTCGCCTTGAAGCCCACCATCTCGCCGAAGGCGCGCTGGGAAGACAACGTCGCGACGGTGTCGGTGCGCGGCGATCTCGATCGCGATGCGCTCTGGGCCATCGACTACACCATCGGCCGCGCCGCGACCGAAGCGGGTCGCATCGTCCTCGACCTCCGCGAGGTCACGCACCTCGACTACAACGGCGTTCCCGAGCTGGTGGCGCGGCGCAAGGAATTGCTCGCCCGGGGCGGCGATCTGCTCATCGCCAGCCGCAACCCGTACGTCTCGAACATCTTGAAGGCCGCCGGCGGGGCGGAGCTCGTCCTCTTCCGCAGCGCCGAAGAGGCTGCCGGAGCGGTCGTGAACACCTCTGCGAAAGTCAGGATGCTGCGGCGGTGAGCGACTTCGTCCACCAGACCGTGCTCCGGCGCGAAGCCGTGGCGCTCCTCCAGGCTGCTCCGGGGAAGACCATCCTCGACGGCACGCTCGGCGGCGGCGGCCACGCCTTGGCGCTGCTCGATGCGGGAGCGCGGGTGGTGGGCATCGATCAGGATCCGGCTGCTCTGAAAGCCGCCGAAGCGCGGCTCGTCGGACGCGACGTCGTGCTCGCGCACGGCAACTTTCGCGACGCGCGTGCGGTGCTCGACCGGCTGCAGATCGCGGAAGTGGAAGGGGCGCTGGTGGACCTGGGCGTGTCCTCTCCGCAGCTCGACGATGCGACGCGCGGCTTTTCCTTCCGCGAAGGTGGCCCGCTCGACATGCGGATGGATCCGACCCGCGGCGAGCCGCTGAGCGAGAAGCTCACCCAGTGGGACGTACGCGCTCTCACCCGCATCCTCGACACGCTCGGCGAGGAGCGGTTCGCGCGGCGCATTGCCGGCCGCATCCTGGAAGCTTTCCGCGACCAGAAGCTGAAGGACACGCGCGATCTGGCAGAGGTCGTCGCGACCTCCATTCCGCGCAAGCTGTGGCCGCAGCACATCCATCCGGCGACGCGGACGTTCCAGGCGCTGCGCATCGCGGTCAACGACGAATTGGGCGCGCTCGGCGATTGGCTCTCGCAGCTTCCCCGGCTGATCGCCCGCGGCGGCCGGGCTGCGGCGATCAGCTTTCATTCGCTCGAAGACCGGATGGTGAAGCAGGAGTTCGCGAAGCTCGCCACCGGCTGCATCTGCCCGCCGCAGCTTCCGGTCTGCGCCTGCGGAAAGAGCGCGCAGTGGAAGGTCTTGACCAAGAAGCCGGTCACGGCCGGCCACGAAGAGCTGTCGAACAATCCCCGGGCGCGAAGCGCGAAGCTGCGCGCCGTCGAGAGGCTCGCATGAGCATGACCCAGTCGTTGGCATCGCAGAGCACCATCCGCCGCGCGGTGGATCGGCGCGGCCTTCTCGACTTCGCCACCGCCACGCTCGCCTGCTCCTTCATCGCGTTGGCGGCGCTCGGCCACGCGTACTTGCGCACCCGCGTCACCGAGGAGGGGTATCGGCTGTCGCGCCTCTCCGCCGAGTCGCGCGAGCTGGCCCGCGAGCACGAGGCGCTGCAGATTCGCGCTGCCGAATTGAAGAGCCCGCAGCGCATCGAAGAGCTCGCGCGGACGAAGCTCGGCATGGCGCCGCCGCCCCTTGATCGGGTGGTGGTCTTGGTGGGCGATTCGGTTCGCCCGACCGTTCTTGCCGCAGGCCGGTAAGTGGCCCGCTCGTCGCGACCGCCGCAAAAGGAAGGCCGCTGGATGCGGCTTCGCACCGCGCTGCTCGGCGCGCTCTTGCTGGCGCTGTTCGCGACCGTTCTGGCTCGGGCCGCCTTCGTGCAGGTGTTCGATCGATCGCGGCTTTCGCGGCTGCAGCGGGACCAGACGAAACGCGAGCTGCTCTTTGCGCCGCGGCGGGGATTGATTGAAAGCCGGAGCGGCGAGCCGCTAGCGGTGACCCGCGACGTGGATTCGGTGTTCGTCGATCCCACGGCGTTCGAGACTTCCAAAGCCCGCGCGCTGGCGGCCGACGCGCTGAGCCGTGCTTTGTCGATGCCGCGGGCGAAGGTGCTGGAGAAGCTCGCCCAGGAGGGAAAGCACTTCGTCTGGCTCAAGCGCAGGCTGGACGAAGCCACCGCCACGAAGGTGCGCGCGCTCCCGTTCGACGGCGTCGAGCTCGTGAAGGAGCCGAAGCGCGTCTATCCGCAGCGCGAATTGGCTGCTCAGGTGCTGGGGTTCGTCGGCGAGGAGAACGGCCTCGAGGGCCTGGAGCGGCAGCTCGACGACGTCCTGCGGGGCAAGAGCCAGGAAGTGCAGGCCACCCGCGACGCGCGCGGCAACATGGTGCTCGAGCACGGCGCGCCCGACCCGGCCGGGCTCACCGGCGCAACCGTCACCCTGACGCTCGACACCACCATCCAGCACGCGGCCGAACGCGAGCTGGACAAGGCGGTCAAGACCGCCGGCGCAGTCGGCGGGTGGGCCATCGTCCTCGACGTCAACAGTGGCGCGGTGCTGGCGCTTGCCGGCAATCCCTCGTTTGATTCTTCGAAGCCCGGGCGCGACCCGCAGCTCTGGCGGGACCGCGCGGTGCAAGACCAGCTTGAGCCGGGCTCGACCATCAAGAGCTTCGTGGTTGCCCGCGCCTTCGAAGAAGGCGTTTTGAAGCCGGACGAGCTGCTCTATTGCGAGCACGGTCTGTGGCCGCACGCGGGACGGAAGATTCACGACACGCATCCAATCGACTGGGCGACTCCGGCGACGGTGTTGCGCGAGTCGTCGAACATCTGCGCGGCGAAGATTGGCGAGCGGCTCGGCAGGGAGAAGCTGATCGCCGGATTGCGCGCGTTCGGTTTCGGCGAGCGAACGGCCGTCGGACTTCCCGGCGAAGCGCGTGGCGCGCTGGGCGACCCGGCCCGGATGGCGCAGATCGCGCTCGACACGACCGCGTTTGGACAAGGAATGTCCGCGACCGGTTTGCAGGAAGTGACCGCGATGGCGGCCATCGCCAACGGCGGAGTGCTGCTCACGCCGTACCTGGTGCAGAAAGTCGTGGCGCCGGACGGAATGGTGCTGCAACAGGGAGGCCGGCATGAGGTGCGCCGCGTGCTCTCGCCCGAGACCGCGCGCATCGTCACCGCCATGCTCGAAGAGGTGGTGCAGAAGGGCACCGGCACCCGCGCCGCGCTGGCCGAATACCGCGCCGCCGGCAAGACGGGCACCGCCCAAAAGGTCGATCCCATCCGCGGCGGCTACAGCGAGAAGCGCCTCTCGAGCTTCCTCGGCTTCGCTCCGGCGGACGCGCCGAAAGTGGCCATCCTGGTGGTCATCGACGAGCCGGCGGGCCGCGGCGTGGACGTGACCGGCGGCATGGTGGCTGCGCCGGCCTGGGGCGCCATTGCTCGCGAGTCTTTGCGGCAGCTCGGGGTGATGCCGGATCAGGCGCGCGAGTCCGCGCCGTTGCTCGTGGAGAATGAGCCGCCGGCCGAGCCTGCGCTCTCCGATGCGATTCCGGTTTCCGCGGCGACGGTCACGGCCGGCCGGGCGGTGGTCCCGGACGTGAACGGACTCCCGGCGCGCATCGCCGCGCGGATGCTCGCGCAGGCCTCGCTCGATGCCGACTTGCGCGGGAGCGGGCGGGCGGTCGCGCAGTCGCCCCGGCCGGGATCGATTGTCAAGCGTGGGGCAAGAGTGAAGGTGACGCTGGCGCCGCCCGGTGAGGGGCAGTAATGGAGGGCCAGCCATGAGGTTGTCCGAGCTCTTTTCTGGCCTGGGCCTCGCCGCCGTTCCTTCCGCGGACGTCGAGGTGCGCTCGTTGGCGGTGGACTCGCGCAAGGTTTCTCCTGGCGCGCTCTTCGCAGCCTTGCCCGGGGCGGTCGCAGACGGAGCGCAGTTCGCGAAGGCCGCGGTGGACAAGGGCGCCGTCGCGGTGCTCGCGGAGCGGCCCCTTTCGCTGCAGGTTCCGGTGGTGACGGCGCCGAATGCGCGCAAGGCGTTCTCGGTCGCTGCCGCGCGATTTCATGGCGAGCCTTCGAAAGCGTTCTCGCTCTTCGCGGTGACCGGCACCAACGGGAAGACCACCACCGCCTATCTGGTCGAGCAGCTCGCGGCGGCGCGCGGATTGCGCACGGGTCTCATCGGCACCGTGGAATGCCGCTGGCCGGGCGGGCATCTGCCGTCCACGCACACGACTCCCGAGTCGCACGAGCTGCAGGAGTTGTTGCGGCGGATGCGCGATGCCGGGGCGCAGGTGGTGGCGATGGAAGTGTCGAGCCATGCGCTTTCGCAGGAGCGCGTCGCCGGCTGCGTCTTCGCCGGCGCGGCGTTCACCAACCTGACCCGCGATCACCTCGACTATCACGGCACCTTGGAAGCCTACTTCGCCGCCAAGGCCAAGCTGTTTCGCGAGCTCCTGCCAGAGCGTGCGCCGGCGGTGCACAACCTGGACGATCCGCGGGTGGCGGCGCTTGCCGCGGAAGCGAAGCACACGATCGGGTTCACGCTGCGCGGGGTGAAAGGCGCGGCGCTGTGCGCGGACGAACTGCACAGCAGCCTCGACGGATTGCGCTTCCGGCTCCGGACCAGCGCGCCTCTCGAAGAAGAAATGGTGACGGTGACGAGCCCGCTGGTCGGCCAGCACAACGCCGAAAACCTGCTCGCCGCTCTGGGGCTCCTGGCTGGATCGGGCGTGCCGATGCGGGAGCTCGTGGCGCTGGTTCCGGAAGCGAAGGGCGCGCCGGGGCGGCTCGAGCGCGTGCCCGATCCGGAAGGCCGCGTGGTGCTCGTCGATTACGCCCACACCGACGATGCGCTGGCGCGGGTGCTGGAGGCGGTGCGCAAGGCCGCCGGTCCGAACCCGCGGCTCGTCTGCGTCTTCGGCTGCGGCGGCGATCGCGATCGCGGGAAGCGTCCGTTGATGGGCGCTGCCGCCGGATCGCGCGCCAACCTCGTCGTCGCGACCAGCGACAACCCGCGCACCGAAGATCCGCTCGCCATCCTCGCGCAGATCGAACCGGGCCTCGTGAAGAGCGGCAAGCGCGCGCTCGATCCGCGGCACGCGCGCGCCGGCGCCGACGGGTACTGCATCGTCCCCGACCGCCGCGAAGCCATCGAGCTCGCGCTGCGCTCCGCAGGCGCCGGAGACGCGGTGGTCATCGCCGGCAAGGGCCACGAGGATTATCAAATCATCGGCAGCGAAAAGCGCCCGTTCGACGACCGCGCCGAGGCGCAGCGCGTGCTGCGGGAGCTCGTCCGATGAGCTTCACCGCCGAACAGGTCGCCTGGGCAGCCGGAGCCCGCATCGTGCAGCCGGGAGGTCCGTTCACGGCCGCCTTCACCGACTCGCGCAAGGTGGTCACAGGCGGCCTCTTCATCGCACTGCGCGGCGACAACTTCGACGGCACCGACTTCGTTTCGACCGCCATGGCGGGCGGTGCGAAGGGCGCGCTCGTCCCCGAGGACGCACTCGGCAAGGTCAATGCTCCGAAAGCCGCCCTCCTCGCCGCGCGCGACACGGGACGCGCACTCGGCGGCCTCGCCGCGGCCTTTCGCCAGCGCTTTCCCAAGCTGCGCGTCGTCGGCATCACCGGCTCGACCGGCAAGACCTCCACCAAGGAGCTGATCGCGGCGGTCCTCGAAGCGGAAGGCGCCACGCTCAAGACCGAAGGAAACCTGAACAACGAGATCGGCGTGCCGCTGACGCTTCTGCGGCTGACGGACGAGCACCGCTTCGCGGCGGTCGAGTGCGGGATGAACCACCTGGGCGAAATTGCCCGGCTCGCCACCTGGGCCGATCCGGACGTAGGAGTCGTCACCAACGTCGGTCCGGTGCACCTCGAAGGCTGCGGCTCCATCGACGGCGTCGCGCACGCCAAGGGCGAATTGTTCCACGCGCTGCGAGCGGATGCGGTGGCGGTCGCCAACGCCGACGATGCGCGCGTGCTCGCGCAGGCGCGGCTGTCCAAGCGCAAGCTGATCACCTTCGGCGCGGCTTATGGCGCGGAGGTGCGGTTGCATTCGGCGGTCCACGCCGGCGCGGGCCTGAAGGTGGAGCTGGAATTCCTCGGCGGCCGGCACGGGGTCGAGCTGAAGCTGCTCGGGGCGCACAACGGATCCAATGCTGCTGCAGCGGCGGCCGTCGGCGTCGCGCTCGGACTCTCCGCCGAGACCATCCTGCGCGGGCTCGCCAACGCGCAGACTCCGGGGCGGCGCATGCGGCCGGGCCGGCTCCCCAACGGCGCGCTCCTCATCGACGACTGCTACAACGCCAACCCCGCCAGCACCAAAGCCGCGCTGCTCGCGCTCGGCCAGCTCACCCCGCAGAAGGGGCGCTCCATCGCGGTCCTCGGCGACATGCTCGAGCTGGGCCCGACCGAGCTCGATCTGCACCGCGACGTGGGTCGTTTCGCCGCCAAGGGACAGCTCGCGTTCTTGGTCTGTTTCGGCTCGCGCGCGAAGTCCATCGCCGAAGGCGCGCGCGAAGCCGGCTTCGGCGCGGAGCTGATCGAGGCCACCGAAGATCCCGCCGAGGCGGTCAAGCTCGTGCAGGCCCGGGTGCGCCCGGAAGACGCCGTGCTGGTGAAGGGCTCGCGCGGAATGAAGATGGAGCGCATCAGCGACGCCCTGACCTCGGCGCAGGAGCCGGCTTCGAGCGGAGCGCAGCATCCAAAGGCGGGTGGCTGATGCTCTACATGCTCCTCTTCCCCTTCAGCGACCGCATCGCCGTCTTCAACGTCCTCCGCTACCCGACGTTCCGGATGCTGATGGCCGGGCTCGCCTCGCTGCTCATCGGCCTGATGCTCGGGCCGAGCTACATCGAGGCGCTGCAAAATCTCCAATACGGCCATTCCAACGTCCGCGAGGACACGCCCGAGACGCACCAGAAGAAGCACGGCACGCCTTCGATGGGCGGCGGCCTGATCCTCTTCGCGCTGCTCCTCGGAACCTTGCTCTTTGCCGACCTGACGAGCCGCCTGGTCTGGGCGGCGCTCATCTTCACGCTCGGCTTCGGCGCCATCGGCTTCGCCGACGACTACCTCAAGTTCAGCAAGAAGAACTCCAAAGGCCTGGCGGGGAAGAAGAAGCTGTTCTGGCAGACGCTGATCTTCGTCGTGGTGGTGTGCGCGTTCTTCGTCGATTGGAAGACCGGCGCGCTCCGCCTCGACACCCGCCTCACCATCCCCTTCGTCAAGGTGAAGGCGTTCCATCCCGCGCTGGGCTGGTTCTACTTGCTGTTCGCGTTCTGCGTCATCGTCGGCACCTCCAACGCGGTCAACCTGACGGACGGCCTGGACGGCCTCGCCATCGGCCCCACCATCGTGGCCGCGCTCACCTTCATGGTGCTCTCGTACCTCGCGGGCGCCGTCATCCGCGGGCTCAACATCGCCGACTACCTCTTGATCCCGCACATCACCGGGGCCGCCGAGCTCTCGGTGTTCTGCGCCGCCATGGCCGGCGCCTGCATCAGCTTCCTCTGGTACAACACCTATCCGGCGACGGTGTTCATGGGCGACGTCGGCTCGCT
>DASXHM010000341.1:0-10526 GCA_036488495.1 Myxococcales bacterium
CCGACGATCTCGATGGGCGGCATCAAGCCGTCGGAGGTGCCCGAGAAGCGGTGCCCGATCGCATCGCCTTTGGGGAAGTAGCGCTTCGCCATCCGCTCGTCGATCAACGCGACCTGGCGCTTTCCGTCCGCCTCTTCGAAGAGGCGCCCCTGGACGAGGGGAATGCGCATCGCCGCGAAGTATTCGGGAGTGACCGTGTACCAGTCGGTCTCCTCGTTCTTGTCGCGGTTGTCCGCGCCCGGCACTCCTTCGAGCGCGAACGACGTTTCCGAGGTACCCAGGATGGGGAGGCCGCTCGTGATCGCGACGGCGGTCACGCCGGGCAATTCGGCGGCGCGCCTGCGCAGCTCACTCGTGAAGTGCACGATCGAATCGCCGGTACGATAGCGCGCTTCCGGCAGCGACACCTCGAAGACGAGGACGCCGTGCGCATCGAACCCCGGATTGACCCGCGTGATGCGTGCGAAGCTGCGCAAGAAGAGCCCCGCGCCGACGAGCAGCACCATCGACAGCGCCACTTCCGAGATGACCAGCGCGGCGCGAAGCCTGCCGTGCGAGCCGATCGCGCGCGATTCCTTCAGCACCAGGTGCAGGGCCGGGTCCGACGCTCGCAGCGCCGGCACGAGGCCGAAGCCGATGCCGGTCGCGATGGAGATGGCCAAGGTGAAGACGAGCGCGACGGTATCGAGCTGCACGTCGCCGCCGCGAGGAAGCTGGGCGAGGCGCGGAGAGAGCGCGGCCAGGCCCCAGTAGGCGAAGGCGAGCCCGAAGAGCCCGCCGCCGAGCGAGAGCACGACGCTCTCGGTGAGGAGTTGACGGACGATGCGGCCGCGGCTCGCGCCGAGCGCCACCCGCACCGCCACCTCGCCCTGCCGCGCGGTCGCGCGCGAGAGCATCAGGTTCGCGACGTTTGCCGCGGCGATCAAGAGCACCAGGGCCACCGCGCCCCAGAGGAGCAAGAGCGCGGGCCGGGTCTGCTCGGTGCGCTCGTCTTTCAAGAGCCGGACCCGCACGCCGTTGCCCTTCACTTCCGGGTGCGCCTCGTCGATGCGCGCCTGCACCGCGCTGAGCGCCTTCTGCGCGCGGTCGAGCGAGACGCCGGGTGCGAGGCGGCCGAAGGCGTAGATGCCGGGGTGGTTGCCGCGGTCGGGCCAGCGATCTCCGACCGGCGCCATCGGAACGTAGATGTCGGCGCCGGAGAGGAAGCGGAAGTCCTGCGGCAGGACGCCGATGACGGTGTAGGCCGCGTCGTCGACCGTGATCGGCTTTCCCACGATTCCGGGCTCGCCGCCAAAACGCCGCTGCCACAAGCCGTAGCTCAAGACCACCACGTGTGGAGCGCCCGGGCGATCGTCGTCGGGGCCGTAGAGCCGGCCCAAGATGGGTTTCACGCCCGTGAGCGGCAGCACGTCGGCGGTCGTGAGGCGGGTCGCGACCCGCTCCGGCTCGCCGCCTGCGACCAGGTTCATGCTCTCTTTGCGGGCGGCGCCAAAATGCGTGAACAGGTCCTTGGTCTGCTCATGCCAGTCGACGTAGTCGAGCCAGGCGCAGCTCATGTGCGGGAAGTTCTGCGCGGTCTGATCGACGATGACGATGCGGTCGGGGTTGGGGTACGGCAGCGGCCGGAGCAGCACGAAGCTGATCACGCTGAAGAGCACCGCGTTCGCGCCGATGCCCAAGGCCAGTGCGAGGGTGGCGACGAGGGTGAAGCCGGACGACTTGCGCAAGGAGCGCAACGCGTAGCGGAGGTCCTGCCGGAGGGTGTCCACGGCGGAGTCTCACGCGAAGGCCGTGCCAGACCGTGCACGAGCGAACAGGCGGCGCGCGCTGTCGCGCAGGTGGGACGCTGCGTCCCACGAATGGACACGACGTCCGCCGCTCGCTCGGGCGCGGGCCACGTCCCGCGCGGAAATGGACAACTTGCGCGCGCTTACGCTTAACTCACGAAATGGCCTTCTGGCGCGACATGACTCCGAAGGAGCGCAGCGCATTCTGGGCGTGCTTCGGAGGCTGGGCGCTCGACGCGATGGACGTGCAGCTCTACTCGTTCGTGATGCCCTCGCTCATCGTCGCCTGGAGCATGTCCAAGGCGGAAGCCGGGACGCTCGCGACCAGCGCGCTGTTGTTCTCCGCAGCCGGCGGCTGGATCGCAGGGCTCCTCGCCGATCGCATCGGCCGCGTGCGGACCTTGCAGATCACCATCGTCTGGTTCGCGGTCTTCACCTGCTTGTCCGGGTTCGCGCACGGCTATTGGGGCCTGTTCTGGGCGCGCGCGATGCTGGGCTTGGGCTTCGGCGGCGAGTGGGCGGCCGGCGCGGTGCTGATGGGCGAAGTCATCCGGGCCGAATATCGCGGCCGCGCGGTGGGAACCGTGCAGGCAGGGTGGGCGCTCGGCTGGGGAGTTTCCGCGCTGCTCTACACGGTGATCTTCCAGGTCCTGCCGGAGGCGTATGCCTGGCGGGTCCTGTTCTTCTGCGGCATCGCGCCGGCGCTGCTCGTGCTCTTCATCCGCAAGAACGTGTCCGAGCCGGACGTGTGGAAGGCCGCCCCCGAACGCGGCCGCTTCCTCGACATCTTCGGCCCGGACACGGTGCGGACGACCTTCTTCGCATCGTTGCTCGCGACCGGCGCGCAGGGCGGGTACTACGCCATCACCGCCTGGCTTCCGACGTACCTCAAGACCGTGCGCGGCCTCTCGGTGCAGGGAACCGGCGGCTCCTTGGCGGTGGTCATCGTCGGATCGTTCTGCGGCTACATCATCAGCGCGCACCTGGCGGACGCCATCGGCCGGAAGCGCAACTTCTATCTCTTCTCGCTCGGGTCGATGGCGACCGTGCTGCTCTACACGCACGTCGAGTTCGGGCGCGGCGCGCTGGCGCTGCTCGGCTTCCCCTTGGGGTTCTTCGCAAGCGGCATCTTCAGCGGCATGGGCGCGTTCTTCACCGAGCTCTTTCCCACCCGCGTCCGCGCTTCCGGTCAGGGGTTTTCGTACAACTTCGGCCGCGGCATCGGCGCCTTGTTCCCGAGCGTGATCGGCGTGCTCGCGGCGACGCTCGGATTGGGAAAGGCCATCGGCCTCTTCGCCGCCGCGGCGTACCTGGTTTTGTTCGCGGCGGCGTTGGCATTGCCGGAGACGGCAGGCAAAGAGCTTGCGCCTGCGTGAAGTCGGCGACGGCGCGGTGCTGCTCGAATGCGGCAACGCTCTTGCGCGCTCGCTCGAGGCCTGGCTGCGCTCCGCGCGGCCGGCGGGGTTTCTCGACGCGGTGCCGGGAGCGCAGACGCTGCTTGTCCTCTTCGATCCGGAAGTGTTCGACCCCGCCGTCCTCGACGAGCGACCGCCCGAGATTGCTGTGACTCCGCGGACCGTGACGCTGCAGACGGTCTACGACGGGCCCGACCTCGCCGCGCTGTCGCAGCGTCTCGGCTTCGATGCGGCGCGGGCGCATGTGGAGGCGGAGCACGTGGTGCAGTTCCTCGGGTTTGCGCCTGGGTTTGCGTACATGAGCGGCGGCTTTCCGGTGCCGCGACTGTCGACGCCGAGGGTGCGCGTTCCGCGCGGGTCGGTCGCGGTGGCGGATGGATATACCGGCGTCTATCCGGCGGAGACGCCCGGCGGGTGGTGGTTGATCGGGAGGATTGCGGAGGAGCTGTTCGACCCGTACGCCGACCCGCCGTCGTTGCTCGCGCCGGGCGATCGGGTGATTTTCGAGCCGGCAGCGGCTGCCCAATGTTCAAGTGAACAGCGTTCACCTCCCGGACGCGATCGTGAACAGCGTTCACTTTCCGCAGTGCAAAGTGAACAGCGTTCACGATCATCCGCGCCGGTCCTTCGCGTCGGAAAATTCGCCGGAAACGCCACTGTCCATGGCGCTCCCCGCTACGGCTACGCGCGCTATGGAGTGCCAGCCGGCGGCGCGATGGATCTCGCCTCCCGCGCCGCCGCCAACGCTCTGCTCGGCAATCCGCCCCTCGCGGCCGGCCTGGAGTGCGTCCTGGCCACCCCGCCGCTCGAGGCTCTCGCGCGCATTCGCGTCGCCACCACCGAGCGCGTCTTCGACTTGAATCCGGGAGAGATTCTCCCTCCCCAGCGCGGCCCGCTGCGACCGTACCTGGCCGTCGAAGGCGGTCTCGCCGAAGCGCCTCCGGGCGCGCCCAATCCACCGCTCCGCGAAGGCGACATGCTCTTCGCCGCCGATCAGCCCGAAGCTGCCACGCTCAGCCGCCGCCTTCCGCCGATGCCGCGCCTCACCTCGCCACTCCGCCTGCGCGTCGTCCGCGGCCCGCAATACGATTGGTTCAACAACCCCGAGGCACTCTTCGAAAACGAATACCGCCTCTCCCCGCAAACCGACCGCCGCGGCGCCCGCCTCGACGGTCCGCCTCTAACGTCGAACCGCCCCGCCGACGTCCCTCCAGAAGGCACCGCCCCCGGCGCCATCCAGGTCCCCGGCGACGGCAAACCGATCATCCTCGGCCCCGACCGCCCCGTCACCGGCGGCTACGCCAAGATCGGCGCGGTGGTTTGGGACGACCTGCCGCTCCTCGCCCAAGCCCGCCCCGGAACGCGCATCCAGCTCGTTGAAGCGCCGGGCGTCTGTTCCAGGTGAGATCAGCGTACACAAGCCGCGCTCGACAGGGAGCCTCAGCTCGCTTTTGCTCGCTCGCGCCGGACGCGCGTCCTGGGGCCGGCCGCCCGCCGCGGCGATCTGCCGAAGGACGGGTTCCGAGCTGCCGTAGCAGAACGCTTATGAGGTGACGGTCACGCCGACTTTCTTCATGACTTCAGGGAGGACGACATGTCAGAGTAACCATGTGCGAACTGCTTGAAATTCATCGAGAGCCGTCGGACCCAAAGCATCTATAAGGCTTCTGGCACGGCGGCGAGCCGATCGAGCACCAGCGGACCATCGCCGCGCTCCATCGCGCGCCGCGTCTTGCGTGCGGCGCTTTAGGCGGCTCTCAGGCGCACCCGGGCGCTTGTTCCGGCCCGACGGAGAGCCAGCACTGTCAGACCCCTCGCGTACGATTCTGCCGTGGCACACGCTCCCGAACGTGAATCGTGGTTGAAGATGCTGGCGGACGCACTGCGCGAGATAGGGCTGCTCTACCTCGTCTTCGGCATCCTGGACGCGCAGATCGAGGCGAGGCGGGGCGGCACGAGCGAGTCAGAGGGTTCGTGGTTTGCTCGGGTCGTCATCATCAGTGGTATCATCTGGCTCGTTGGGGCCGTCTTCGAGCGGCTGCGAAGGGAGTAGACGATGAACGAACCCTACATCCTCGGCGGCATTCTCGTCGCAGCACTCGGCATCGTCTCGGGGTCCGTCTTGCTCTATTTCGACTGGCGCAAGCACCCGAACAAGAAGGGCCAGACATAGTTTGTTCGCGGCGGGTCCGTGGCCCGTCTGTACTGTTGCACGGCGCCGCGCCACGGCCGAGAGCATGTCTTCGATGCGAAGCCGCCACTCCCTAGTTGGCACTGATCGCCTCACCTAGGATCCGCGTCCGCAGCTGGCTCTTGATGGCGTCCTTCATCACCAAATCGACAGCACATCCGAGCAACTCCGAGAGCCGTCGCTGAACGCGAAAGAAGTGAAAAAGCCCGACCGGCCGACCGAATTCGACAAGAAGGTCGATGTCGCTGCCCGCCGTGGCCTCGCCGCGGGCCACGGAGCCGAACAGCTCCAGCGACCGGACGCCAAGATCTTCGAGTTCCGCTCGATGCTCGTGTAGTCGTCGCAGTGCTTCGTCGCGATTCACGGCGGAATGATACGTCGGGACCAGTTCCGCTGCGTGGTGCGGCGCTTCATGGCGGCAGATCTCCGACCGTTCGGGCCCGGCTACCGCGCCGTTCCCTGGACCGCGGCGAGGACGTCGTCGAGGTCGACGGGCTTGACCAGGTGCTGCTCGATCCCGGCCTCGCTGGTGCGCCGTCGATCGATCTCCTGCCCATACCCCGTCACCGCCACGATCCGGATCCTCGCCGTCGCTGGGTGGGCGCGCAGGCGCCGCGCGACTTCGTAGCCGTCGATGCCGGGCAAACCGAGGTCGAGCAGGATGACGTCGGGAGCGAAGCGCGCCGCCATCGAAAGCGCGGCTTGCCCATCGTGCGCCTCCTGCACTTCGTTCCCGAGCTGCCGGAGCGCCTCCGCGAGCGTCGTCGCCGCGTCGACGTTGTCGTCCACCACCAGCACCTTGCGCTGCGCGCGCAGCGGAGCTGCCTTGGCGACGGACGCTTGCGCGCGAGCGTCCGCCTGTGCGCGCCTGGGCAGCCGCACCACGAAGACGCTGCCGTGCCCCGCTCCGGCGCTGTTCGCCTCCACGGTTCCGCCGTGAAGCTGCACGAGCGTGCGCACCAAGGTGAGCCCGACGCCGAGCCCGCCGGCCGATCGCGACAGCGGCTGGTCGCCTTGTACGAAGAGGTCGAACATCGACGTCACCCGATCGGGATGCATGCCCTGGCCGTTGTCGCGAACGCAGATCACGGCCTGATCGCCCTCGGCGCGGCCTTCGACCACGATGCTGCCGTTCGGGTCGGTGTACTTCGCCGCGTTGTTGAGCAGGTTCGAGATCACCTGCGCAAGACGCACGGCATCGCCCTCGATGAGCACGCTCTCTTCTGGCTGCACGACCGTGAGCTGGTGATGTTTTGCCTCGATGAAGGGCCGGGCGAGCTCGACGCCGTTGGCGATGACCGAGGCAAGCTCGAGCGGCTCGCGCCGCAGCACGATCTTCCCGTTCGTGGCGCGGGACACATCCAAGAGGTCGTCGACGAGCCGCGAGAGGTGCTTGACCTGCCGCTCGATGACGTCCCGCTCGCGCTCCGCGCCTTCGGCGGTCTTGCGCAGCCGCATCAGCTCCAAGGCGGTCAGGATCGGCGAGAGCGGATTGCGGAGCTCGTGCGAAAGCATGGCCAGGAATTCGTCCTTGCTCTTGTCGGCGGCCTGCAGTTGCTTCGCCAGCGCCTCGAGCGCCTGGCGCGCGCTCACCGACTCGGTCACGTCGACGGCGAGAATGAGAATGCCGCCGTCCGCGCGGCCGGGCTCGATCACGGGCTGCACCAGGAAATTGAACCAATGGTCGACGAGCCGCGCTTCTCCCGGGACAGGCAGCTTGACCAGGTATTCGTTTCCGGCGACGGGTTTCTGATCGCCGTAGACGCGGTCGAGCAAATCGCAAATCTGCCGATCAGGAAGTTGGCGCAGCACCTTTCGCGCCGCCTTGCCGCGCAGCTCTCCACGCCGCACCAACGCCTCGAAGCGCTCGTTGACGAGCTCGAACACGAACTCCGGGCCGCGCAGGATGGCGAGCGCAGCCGGCGCCTGCATGAAGAGCGATTGCAAGAGCGTGCGCTGCGCTTCCGCCGCCTCCAGTGCAACCCGTTCGCGGGCGCGCAGCTCCTCCGCCTCCCGGCGCAGGCTGCGCTCGTGCGAGGCGTGATCGAGGAAGGAGCGGACCTTGGCGATCAGCGTCTCCGGCTGGATCGGCTTGATGATGTAGTCGACGGCTCCGTACGAATAGCCCTTGATGATTTGCGCTTCCTCGCGCTCCATCGCAGTCACGAAGATGATGGGCGTGTAGCGGCTGCGGGGCCGCTCGCGAATCAGCGCCGCCGTCTCGAAGCCGTCGAGGTCGGGCATTTGCACGTCGAGCAGGATGAGCGAGCAATCTTCTCGAAGCAGGAAGGAGAGCGCCTCGCGGCCGGACCGGGCCTTGACCAGGCGGTGGCCAAGCGGCTCGAGGATGGCCTCCAGCGCGAGGAGGTTTTCCGGCCGATCATCGACGAGGAGCAGCGTCGCGGGAGCGATTGCCATCCACCGATCGTAAGCGCTCGGATCGCAAGGGCGAGGAAGAAATATTTCGCAGCTGCCCGCTGCACGGAGCGACGAGCGGCCTCTGCGGAGTCTCTTTCGAGCAAGCCGCGCGGCCGCGTTTCTCGGCTATAAATGGCGGCGGACTCATGCGCATCGACCTGAATGCCGATCTCGGCGAAGGGATGGACGACGCGCTCGTCCTGCCCTACCTGACCTCCGCCAACGTCGCCTGCGCGCAGCACGCGGGCTCGCCCAAGCTGATGGACGAAACGGTGCGGCTTGCGCTCGCCCAGAAAGTGCAGATCGGCGCGCACCCCGGCTACGCCGACCGCGAGAATTTCGGTCGCACCAACCAGACTCTGGAAGACGCCGAGCTGCGCGCGCTCGTTCTCTATCAACTCGGCGCGCTCAACAGCATCGCCCGGGCGCGCGGCGGCAGGCTCGTCCACGTGAAGGCGCACGGCGCGCTCTACAACCAGGCCGCGAAGGACGAGCGGCTTGCAAGAAGCTTCGCGGAAGCGGTGAAGCTCTTCGACCCGCGGCTGATCGTGGTTGGACTCCTCGGCGGACAGCAACTCGAAGCGGCGAAGGCGGTGGGCCTGAAGACAGCAGCAGAGGCCTTCGCCGATCGACTCTACGAAGGCGACGGCTCGCTCGTTCCCCGCACGCAGCCGGGCGCCGTCCTGCACGACCCGAAAGACGCGGCCGCGCAAGCCGTGCGGCTCGCCGAGAGCGGCCGTGCGCAGACCATCTGCCTCCACGGAGACACGCCCGGAGCCGCGCAGATCGCCAAGGCCGTCCGCACCGCGCTCGAACAGGCAGGCGTGACAATCGCGCCGCTCGGAAGCTGACTACGCTATCTTCCGCGGCATGACCCGTCCTATCCGCGCCCAGGCCCCCAACGAGGCGCCCGCGCTCTTGCACACGTTCACGAATCACCTGCTCTACTCGCTCGCGAAGGACCAATACTCGGCCACGCCGCGCGACCGCTTCATGTCGCTCGCGCTGACCGTCCGCGATCGTCTCACCGAGCGCTGGATGAGCACCCAGCAGCGCTATTACAAGAAAGACGCGAAGCGCGTTTATTACCTGAGCGCCGAATTCCTGATGGGCCGGGCGCTCTCGAACAACCTGATCAACCTCAACCTCTACGACACCGCGCGCGACGCGATGAAGATGATCGGCATCGATCTCGCGGACGTGCTCGAGCAGGAGATCGACGCGGGCCTCGGCAACGGCGGCCTGGGCAGGCTCGCCGCCTGCTTTCTCGACTCCATGGCCACGCTCGACATCCCCGGCTACGGCTACGGCATCCGGTACGAGTTCGGCATGTTCGACCAGGAGATCAAGGACGGCTGGCAGGTGGAGAGGCCGGACGAATGGCTCCGCCTCGGCAACCCCTGGGAGATGCCGCGCCCGGAATACGGGGTGCCGGTGCGGTTCGGCGGCCAGGTCGAGGAGCGCACCGACGACCGCGGCCGGCTGAACGTGCGTTGGGCCGGCGGCGAGACGGTGATTGGAATGCCGTACGACACGCCGATTGCGGGGTATGGCTGCAATACCGTCAATACCCTGCGGCTGTGGCGGGCCCGCGCCAGCACCGACTTCGACCTCCGCTACTTCAACGAGGGCGATTACGAATTGGCGGTGCTCGACAAGAACCGCTCGGAAACGATTTCAAAGGTTCTTTATCCCTCCGACGTGAAGGTGTTCGGAAAGGAGCTGCGGCTTCGCCAGCAATATTTCTTCGTCGCCTGCTCCTTGCACGACATCGTCCGGCGCCACCTCGTCGCTTATCCGTCGCTGGAGAACTTCGCCGACAAAGTGGCCATCCAATTGAACGACACGCATCCGGCGGTGGCCATTCCGGAGCTGATGCGGATCTTCGTCGACGAGCATTCGATGGCTTGGGAAAAGGCGTGGGAGCTGACCCAAGCGACGTTCGGATATACGAATCATACGCTCTTGGCGGAGGCGCTCGAGACCTGGACCGTGGATCTGTTCCAGCGACTTCTGCCACGCCATCTGACCATCATCTACGAAATCAACCGGCGCCTGCTCCGGCAGGTGATGAGCCGGTTTCCCTACGAAGAGGCCCGGCTGTCGCGCATGTCGCTCATCGACGAAGGCAACGGCCAGTACGAGAGCAAGCGCATCCGCATGGCCTACCTGGCGGTGGCGGGGTCGCATTCGGTCAACGGCGTCGCCGCGCTGCACACCGAGCTGCTCAAGGCCGATCTGCTGCACGACTTCAACCAGATGTGGCCGCTGCGCTTCAACAACAAGACGAACGGCGTTACACCGCGCAGGTGGTTGCTCGCGGCCAATCCGTTGCTCGCGGACTCGATCAGCGCCCGCATCGGCGACGGGTGGATCACCAACTTGAGCGAATTGGAAAAGCTGGTGCCGCTCGCCGACGATGCCGACTTTCGCGACGAGGTGCGCGCCATCAAGCAGCGCAACAAGGAGCACCTCGCGGCATACATCGAAAACGAGCACCGCTTCCCGGTCGACCGCGAGTCGATGTTCGACGTGCAGGTGAAGCGCCTCCACGAATACAAGCGGCAGCTCCTCAACGTGCTGCACGTGATCGCGCTGTACCTGCGGCTGAAGAAGGACCCGAACACGCCCATGGTCGCGCGCACGTTCATCTTCGGCGGCAAGGCGGCGCCGGCGTACGTGACGGCGAAGCTCGTCATCAAGCTGATCAATTCG
>DASXHM010000147.1:0-3663 GCA_036488495.1 Myxococcales bacterium
GTGCGCATCCTGACAAGGGGTCTTCGCCTTGACGTGGGCCGAGCCCGGCACCGAGGCGCGCAAGATCTTCCACACGATGACGGTCCGCTAGACTTCGGCCCAACCCTTGGGCGCGGCCGGATTTTCGAGCGGCACTTCCTCGGTGGTCTTCGAACGCGAGACCGCGCGCTGCGAGTTGGACAGCCAGACGAACAAATCGCGAAAGCGCAGCCCGTCGAGCTTGAGCGGTTCGCGCACCGAGATCTGCTTGAGCACCTCGAAGTTCGCTCCGCCGACGCCCACCGCGAAGAACGCGAACGCGCGGGCCGCCTCGCCCTCTTTCACCTTCTCGGCTGCGGCCTTCCAGTCGTCGGTCGGCGCCCCGTCGGTGATGAGGAAGATCCAGGGGCGGTAGAATTGGACGCCGTTCTCTTTGTAGAGCGTCTTGCGCGCCTGCAGCATGTCGATGGCCCGCAGGACCGCCTCGCCCATCGGGGTGTCGCCGTCCGCTTCCAGCGGCGCAGGCCGGAACTCGCCCACGGCGTTGAAGTCGCTCACCGTCTTGACCTCGGCGCCGAAGGTGACGAGCGCAACCTCGACCCGTTTCGCCGCCAGGCTGTCCGCGGCCAATTCGTCCTTGTAGGTCGTGAGGCCGGCATTCAGCTCTCGGATGGCCGCGCCTTCCATCGATCCCGAGACGTCGAGCAAGAGGACGCACGGGCAGCGCGGATCCGGATTTTCGGCAAATGAAACACCACCAAACGGCATCTGGTCCAAGCGCGCTCCCGTGGCGCCCATGAGAGAGGCCGGACGGGGGCTTTGTCAACGAAGCTGCGGCAGAAAAAGCCCATGATGATGGGAGGATCGCCCACATCGGGCGCCCTCCCACCGCAAGAGTGGCTTACGCCGAAAGTCCACCTCGACGACGGGCTCACCGCCGGCCTGCCGCCCGGGCCGCGGCCCCGGCTACTCCGCGGAGGCGCCGGTGCCTTCTTCGAGCGGCAGGTGGCACTTCTTGTACTTCTTGCCGCTGCCGCACGGGCACGGATCGTTGCGGCCGACCCGCGGGCCGGCCCGGACGATCTGCGCCTGCGTTCCGCCCTGCCCGCCCGATGCGGTGGGCGCCTCGCCGTGGCTTTCGATGGTGGCCTGCCGCGCCCTCTGCGGCAACGGCGGCAAGGTCGACGAAGGCTTCGCCTGCGCGGGCGCCTGCGTCTGCGCGGGAGCGACGTCCGGCTGCCGCGCCGGCTCCTGCCGTGCCGGCTCGACCCGCATGACCATGGCGATGGTCGAGCTGGCGATGCGGCCCTTCATGATCTGGAAGAGCTCGAAGCCTTCCTTCTTGTATTCGATCTTCGGGTCCTTCTGAGCGTACCCCTGCAGGTGGATGCCCTGGCGCAGGTGGTCCATCTGCAGAAGGTGGTCCTTCCAGAGCTGGTCGATGGTGTTGAGATAGAGCCACTGAGTATACAGCCGGAAGTCGTCGCCGAGCGTGTCCAGCTTCGACTTCAGCTTCTTCTGCACCACGTTGAAGATGTCGACCTGCAGCTGCTCCTTGTCGATCGCCGCGCCTTCGAAGCTCATCTCGACGTTGAACTGCTCGCGCACCCTCTGCTGCAGCGACTTGGGGTCGAACTCGTCGTTCTTCGAGCGCGGCACCGCCTCTTCGATCATGTCGATGATCAGGTCTTCGATCAGGTCGTAGAAGTGCTCTTCCTGATCGTTCCAGTCGACCATCTTCTCGAAGCGGGTCTTCTTGCGCGTCTTCGGGTCTTCGGTGAACCAGACCAACGGCATGCCGGCGCCGGCCGCCAGCACTTCCTTGCGCATGGCGTAGATGGTCTTGCGCTGCTGGTTCATCACGTCGTCGTACTCGAGCAGGTTCTTGCGGATGTCGAAGTTCTGCCCTTCGACCCGCTCCTGCGCGCCCTGGATGGCTTTCGTCAGCCAGGGGTGCTCGATCGGCTCGTTCTCCTGCACCCCGAACGTCTCCATCAGCTTCGCGATGCGGTCGGAGGCGAAGATGCGCATCAGGTCGTCTTCCAAAGACAGGTAGAACTTGGACGAGCCCGGATCGCCCTGGCGTCCGGAGCGGCCGCGAAGCTGGTTGTCGATGCGGCGCGACTCGTGCCGTTCGGTGCCGAGGATGTGCAGGCCGCCGGCCGCCACCACCTCATCGTGCTCGCGCTGGCATTCGGCCTTGTACTTCTCGACGGCCTGGTCGTGGCGCTCCTTCCAGGCGGCGAACTCCACCCGATATTGCGCCTCGACTTCGGCGGCAGTGACCGGAGCAAATTTCGGCTCGCCGTCGGCCTTGGCCTTCTCCATCCGCTGCTGCACGAGGCGCCCTTCGATCTCGTTCGCCGACGGCTCCGCGCCCACGTCGCGGCGGGCGAGGAACTCCGGGTTTCCGCCCAGGAGGATGTCGGTGCCGCGGCCGGCCATGTTGGTCGAGATGGTGATGCGGCCCTTGCGGCCCGCCTGCGCCACGATCTCGGCCTCGCGCTCGTGCTGCTTGGCATTGAGCACGTCGTGCTGCACGCCGCGCTTCTTGAGCAGCGTCGAGAGCACCTCCGACTTGGCGATGCTGACGGTTCCGACCAGGACGGGCTGCCCCTTCTTCCACCGCTCCTCGACGTCGTCGCAGACCGCTTTGAACTTCTCCCGCTCGGTCTTGTAGACGGTGTCCTGCAGGTCCTTGCGGACGTTCTTGCGGTTGGTCGGGATGACCAGCACGTCCAGCTTGTAGATGTCGGCGAATTCGCCGGCCTCGGTATCGGCGGTGCCGGTCATGCCGGACAGCTTGGTGTAGAGGCGGAAGTAGTTCTGGAACGAGACTGTCGCGAGCGTCTGGTTCTCGTTCTCGATCTTCACGTTCTCTTTCGCCTCGACCGCCTGGTGGAGACCGTCCGACCAGCGCCTTCCCGGCATCAGGCGGCCGGTGAAGTCGTCGACGATGACCACCTCGCCGTCCTTCACCACGTATTCGTGGTCCTTGCGGTAGAGCGTGTGCGCCTTCAAGGCCTGCTCGACGTGGTGGAGCGTCTCGATCTGCTCCGGATCGTAGAGGTTCGGAACCGAGAGCCTGCCTTCCACCTTCTCCACGCCCTCGTCGGTGAGGACGACGCTGCGCGCCTTCTCGTCCACGGTGTAGTCGCGGTCGCGGATGAGGGCGGGGATGACCTTGTTGATCTTGTAATACTTGTCGGTCGAGTCCTCGGACGGGCCGCTGATGATGAGCGGCGTTCGCGCCTCGTCGATGAGGATGGAGTCGACCTCGTCGACGATGGCGTAGTGCAACTCGCGCTGCACGTAGTCGGAGAGCCGGAACTTCATGTTGTCGCGCAGGTAGTCGAAGCCGAACTCGTTGTTCTGGCCGTAGGTGATGTCGCTTCCGTACTCCTTCTGCCGCTGCCGGTCGGAGAGGCCGTGGACGACCACGCCGGTCGAGAGCCCGAGGTGCCGGTAGAGCCGCCCCATCCATTCGGCGTCGCGCCGCGCCAGGTAGTCGTTGACGGTGACGACGTGCACGCCCTTGCCTTCGAGCGCGTTCAACACGCAGGGGAGGGTCGCGACCAGCGTCTTGCCTTCGCCGGTCTTCATCTCCGCGATCATCCCCTTGTGCAGGGCCATGCCGCCGATGAGCTGGACGTCGAAGTGGCGCATGCCGAGGACGCGCACCGA
>DASXHM010000262.1:0-39204 GCA_036488495.1 Myxococcales bacterium
TGCGCTTGACTTCGCCGAGCACCCGCCGTACAAACCGCGCCCGCTCGCTGCCGGGCGGGTAGCTCAGCGGTAGAGCATCGGTCTTACACACCGAGGGTCGCAGGTTCGAAACCTGTCCCGCCCATTCGATGTGGGGTGTTAGTTAAGCTGGTTATAACGCCGGCCTGTCACGCCGGAGGCCACGGGTTCGAGTCCCGTACACCCCGCCACTTCGAGCGCCGCGATTCCCTCGAGAATCATCGAGACCTCGGCACCCGCCCCGGCCCCTTCGGCGCTCGACTGTAACTCCGGTGTAACTCGAATCGTGCGCGCCGCTGCCAGGCCTTGCAAAGCCTTCGCAATTGGCGCGAGCTGATCGACGCCAAAGCGCAACAGGTTCACTTCGGAGAGCAGGTAGTCCGGCGCGAGATGGGCGTACGTCTCCGCGGTGATTTTCGGATTCGAGTGCCCGAGCAGCTTCTGCACGGAAACCAGGTTCGCCCCCGACATGATCAGCATGCTGCCGAAGGTGTGCCGAAGCTCGTGGAAGCGGAGCGGCCGATTCTGCGCGCGAGGAAAGCTTCATTCCGCAGCTGGGGCACTCGCGCTGCGCGTTGTCCTTCTCCTCGTGCTTGTGGCCGCAGCCCTTCCGCCGGCAGACGTGCAGGAACGCGGTGACAATGCCCGCGCGGCGAAGTGCCGTCCGCAGGAGCTTTTCCGGCTTCCAATCGGGCGTGTGCATGCGGCCTTGCTGATCGGCCAGCAGCCAGGGACCGGGTAGCGCTTCGAGCGCGTACTCTAGGAAGGGCACGAGCTCCGTTGCGATCCGAACGATGCGGGTCTTGCGGACCCTTCGGCCAAGGGCGTTCGTAGGAGCGGCAGACGGTGATCCGCCGGCCGGCGAGATCGACGTCCGTCTTGAGGAATCCGCACAGCTTGCCCTTGCGCAACCCGGTGAAGATCGCAGCCGCAAAGAGCGGCCGCTGCTCCGGCGCGAGGCCGATATCGATTCCAATCTCAGACTCGAGTGGCCGGAAGACAGTCGGCGGCGTCTGCCATGCCAGTCCGCCATCGGCTTCGATGGCGAGTTCGCGCAGGCGCCGCACGATCTGCACGAGAGCCTCGCGCGCGAAGGGACGAAAGCGCCGCTCCAACGCGTAAACACCGACGCCGACCAACCCGGAAGCGAGGTCGAAGTGCCCGCGCCAATCCAGTAGGGACTGCAGCCCGCGAGGCGTTCGAGCTCTTCTTCGGGAGCATCCGGGCGGTGGGTGCGGCCGACGATGTCGACGCTGCAAACCGGCTCCCGGCCGTGCTACGAAACGGTCCATGCAGAGCGGTCTGAGGCTGGCGCCGCGGTGGGTCTTCGGCCTTTGGGTCGGGTTGCCGTTTCTCCTGATCCCCGTTTCGTTCGCGCGGGCAGCGTGCGTTGTCTCTCGGGCGCCGGAATGCAAGCTGGGCAGCCCCTTGCTTCAAGGGTTTCTCGAAGCCGAGGGTCCCTTCGTCTGTCGCGACCAGGTTCCTAATTTTGACGCCGACGGAATGTACCCTCCATCGCCTCCGTCAGATCCAGTCGATGCTGCGATCGCCGATTTCGCACGCGGCCACGGCGACCAGGCGATTCCATTCTACCTCGAGGTCATCGAACGCTGCCCCTGGAATGACGAGGCGGCTTACCAGGCATTGGCGGCGCTCGGAACGCCCAAGGCGATGGACGCGCTGAAGTCGTACGCTTATCGCAACTCACGCATTGATCTGCTGCTCGCTGTGCCTGGGTACGAGACGCCCAAGAACATGGCCGAGGAGCTCCGCCGGATCGCGTCTCCGTCAGAGCGAGACTACATGGCCTGTTGGCTGTTCAAGCGAGGAGACGAAAGCGCGGCCCCTGCCCTCCGGGCGGCGATTGAACAAGAAAGGGAGCCAAAAACGGTGGAGCTCCTGTCCCGAGCGCTGAACCAGATCGAACATCCCCAGATGTGCACGTTCAAGCATGGCCAGCCCAGCTTCATCATGCCGGGTGCGCAGCTCTGCGATTACCAATGTCCCGATTGCTCGGGCGGAATCCGAGAGGTCTCGCGGCGGCAATCAGGCGGGTGTGCGCCATCGATCTCGATCCTGGAAGCCGAGCCGCTCAGCGGGAGGGTACGAAGGCGCAGGCGGGGCAAAGGGGTGGTCGAGGTCGAAGAGCACGTATCTGGAGTGCATCCTTCGCACCACCAAAAGCAATGAGCACCACTTCGGATCTTGCGCGACTGAGCCTCGCTCGTGACGAGCATCGTGCTTTACCGACACCGTCGGTGCCCAAGCGGTCAATCCGGGGACGACCGGCATCGTGGTCGTCAGCAGCAGCGGCAATCCCAGCGCGCCGGTGACGTTTGGAACGGCGCTCTCCTTCACCGCGACCGTCGCGGTCACAGCCGGGACCGGCACGCCGTCGGGAACGGTCTCCTTCGTCGATGCCGTCGGCGCCGGCAGCGCTGGTCGGCCGCCAAAGCCCTGGAACGTGAGTTCACCTGCACCCTCCGCGACGAACAAGATCCCACATTCTTGCGTCCGTTCCATTCGTCGTAACTCGGTAATGTCCTTACCCGCCTCAACCGCGAGTCTCACCGTGTGAACTGCACAAGCCGGGAGAGAACCTCGACCGAGGCGCGATACTTCAGCCGCTGCTTCAACGCACCGACCCCCGTGTAGCGCGGCTTGCGCGCTACCAGCAGCGTGTCCATCCACACGTCGCTTCCGTCCGGGTGATGCTGCGTTTCCCACTGCGTCGCTGCCTCCAGCGTTTCGAGGGGCGCCCAACGCGCGAGAGCGCGGAAGCCGTCCCGGTAGAATCGCCAGCAGTCGACGGGGTAACGATGCTCGTAGCCGCCGGCCGGCGCAATGAGGCAACAGAGGCCGCCCGGCTTGAGCACCCGCGCGACCTCGAGCATTGTGATCCAGAAGTACTCGATGTGTTCGAACGCCTGGCCAGAGACGACGACGTCGAAGCTCGCGTCTCCGAATTCGCGCCAGCGATAGGGCGAGCGCAGCACGACGTCGACATTCTTGCCTTCCGCCATGTCGGCCCCGACGTACGTCCAGTCGGGAGCGGAGAAGAACGGCTTGTACGCGCCGTTCACGTCCTGGCTGCCGACGTCGAGAACACGCAAGGGGCTCGAGACGAACTCCTCGAGGTAGCTGCCGGAAGGCCTTCATCTTCGCCAGGGAGCTGTCGTGCATGCGGAGGACAGCTAACACAACGTCGGCGCAGCGACCACGTCGCGATCGCGAGCCCGTCGGGTCGCGAGCGGGCGCCGACGGATGGGCTTGAAGGCGAGCCTCGGATCGCCCAAAATCCGGAGCACCACCGATCGCAGCACCGTGGTCGAATACCGCGTTGGCTGGTAGCCGAAGAACGGAGCGGCGTGCCGCACCGTGGCGTGGTCACGGTGCAGGCATCGCTCGCGACGGTCAAGGTGTCTGGACCACGACCTGGGTGGCTTTGCAGGCACTCTGCCCAGGGTTGTCGTCGACCACGACGGCAAACTGTCGACCTGACGCGTAAGCCACGAGAGCAATCGCCAGCATCTGCTTCGCGGTGTCGGCACCGCCTGCAAGGTTCGCAGGCTGAACGATGCCGCGCGTGGTGACGCCAGCGGTCGTGCACAAGGTTTGCGCTGGCGTAAACGCAAAATCCCACGACCCATCCGGCATCATCTCGACGAACTGCAAGACGCCGGCCTTGAACGTCGGGGCCGCGGCGGCGGGCCGTGCAGACGCCAGCGAGCACAGCGCGAAGGCTCCTGCGATGACGCCAGTCGTCCTCGAAGCTCTCATAGGGATGCGTCCCGGACGCCGCGTCACTGCGAAATCACCCAGGCGAGAGAGCAGTAGCCCTCGGGGCTGAGCCCGTTGACGTTGACCAATAGCTGGCGACCGCTGAGCTGCGCCGCGAGCACTCCGCTGAAGACCGCCTTCAGTGAGTCCGTCGTCAGGGTGCTGCTTGGAGCGAGCTTGAGCCAAGGGAACCCACCGACGACAGGGCAGCCCGCTGGCGCCGGAGTCATGCTGAAAATGACTGCGGATGGCATCGAACCGAGCGATATCGCGTTCACCGTTCCGGTGTAATTCCCGAGCACCTGCGCCGAGGCGGCCGGTGCGATCGCGCAAACCGCGAACAAAATGGCTAAGATCTTGCGAGTCATGTCACGTCCTTGTCTCGAGGGATGGTCGGGCACCTGGTCTCGGTCGCATGAACGGCCCGAATTCATGAACGACGTTCGGCGCTGCAAGCAGGGCGTTAAAACCTGAAAGTATGTGAGCTCATTGCACGGGCTGGACATCGAGCGCCACCTGCCTCGTAAGATTGACCTGCAGTTGAACAGCGTTGCGGGTCATCAATTCGAGAGGATGAAATCGATGACCGCCAAGGCTGGCGCGAAGTCGTCGAGAACGAGCTCGGTTCCGGCCACGTTGAGGCTGCCAAATCCGGTGGTGTAGTCCCAGCCGGGTCCGGCGGCGTAGTCGCCGTTCTGTCCGGAGACCACGTCCCTGAACAGCGTCGACCGCGCGGCATTGGCGGCGTAGAATGCTGCGGGAAATCGTATGCATTGAACACTCCTGGGTAGAAATTGCAGTTAGTTGCTGATGTCACGCCCGATCAGGGCGCGCAGGTCATCGCGCGGATCTCGCTGCCATTCACGCCCGTGCCGGGGTTGTAATAGATCGTGCACGTCGACCCCTTTGTGCTGGCGAGCAGGATGAGTGAAGTCAGTTCCCGATAGAGCGGATTGGTGTTCACCAGGCAAAACCACGGCTGCGTGAAACTCGCGGACGTGGTGATGCACACACCACCCCCGGAAACGCGATTGTCCCCGTCGAGATTGACCGCAGTGATGGTGACTGGGGGGGTCTGGTTGGAGAACGCGTGGGCGGCCGGCGCGACCGCGAAGAGGCTGGCGATGGCGACGCCAATGATGGAGACACGACGGTTACAAGAGGGCATGACTGCTCCAAATCAAAGGTTTGTGAACGATGAACGAATCAGCTTGGGTCGAGCTTACAGAGCAATGACGACGGGAATTTTCTTGCCGCTCGGATCGGTCACGATGATCGTCACGTTGAAGTCAGACGGGCACGTCGTCGTGGTGAGATCCAGGCAACTGCTGGTCGCGTCGCACCATGTCTTCGCCGGAACGGCCGGCTGACCCGTCATTGCCTTGATTTCCTGCTCAAAGAAACAAGCGAGGCTGCCGTACTGGAAGCGGTCATGAACGTAGAGGAACGACGGATGACCGTGGCTCGCGTCCTGGCTCGCCTGCACGATGCTCGCGACGTCGTTCTGGGTGGCGACCGAAACGACGTGCTCTGCTTTGGCGGCATTGGCCGTCCACCAGGCCGGAACCGGGCTGGGGCTGAAAGCCGTCACGTAATCCTGCGTGTTGTTCGGAGGGTCCGGAGGCTGGTTGTCCTTGCCATGCAACGCCCTCTCCCAAAGGATGAAGTAGTCCGAAACCGACGCCGCCCAACTGTTCAAATATTGAGACGCGTTGAGCAACAAGCATGGGCGGGCGGGATGCAGCGAGTCGGAGCAACTGCCAAAAGGCCGGAGATTCTGGAAGTCGGCAAAGAGAGCCTGGTAGTCCGCCATTTGGGTCGAGTCCGCAACGGGCCCGGTGGATGGACCGACGTCGAAGAAGATCCCGTCGATGAAGCAGTTGGACGGATCCGACTGCGACGGACAGAACTTGTTGTACCAGTCTTGGACGGAAGACATGCCCTTGTAGCCGCCATTCGCGGGCAGCACCAAGTCGCCGCCGTTCAAGACGCATTTGTGGTTTGCTGCGGAGGGACAATTCTGCACGAGCACACCGTTCTTGTCGAGGTAGTCGTTGTCCCGTTTGCCGCTGTCGGTGATCACATAGCCGAACACTTTCTGTCCGGCATTCTGGTTTCTGCGAAACTGGCACTTCGCCTGGCACAATCCGGTCACGCCGCTGGCATGGCAGTCGGTCGGGACCGTGGCGGCCGTGCTGCAGGAAGCGTCATCGGCGAGCGCGGCGAACGATCCGTCGGCCACCACCGCGAAGACCGCGGATCCGGCGCGCTCGATTCGAGTCCAGTCGAATGCAGTCCTGCGTGCAGGATCTGCGTTCTGAGGATCGCTGGCTTGAGGATCGGTCAGTTGCGGAATGCCGTAGAACGCGGGCACGATTGCCTGCTGCGTCGTCTGGGCCGACGCCGCGGTCGCAAACACCAGATACGCCGCAGCCAGCCGCATCGCCGAGCGACGAGCGCACGAATAACCGGTAGATGTCATTGGACGCTCACGCGGTTGACGTCAGCAAGTGGGTTCATTAACCCCTCCATACGCAGCCGTCGCGCGGGCCGCTGGCGACGCAGCTCCGCGTCGCGACGGCGTCTCGTTCTGCAAGAGCGTGTCCAGCGTTGTAACCAAGCGAAACAATTACGGTGATTATCTGGAGCTGGCTTTCGAGCCAGTAAAGAATGCGCATCAATGTGTGAAACCAAACCGCAGCGGCTATAATCGTTGCCGATCTGGCGTTTACCTGGCCGCAGGACTTACGGGCTCGCTTGCTGGCTCCCTTGCCACGCCCCATTTCGGCCGGAAAATCAATCGCCCAGCCGCCGCGACATCAATCCGCCATGGGCTAGCCACAAACGCCGCGGCTCAAGTACATCAACCAACTGCGGGGAGTGGCGTAGAAAGCGGACTAAACTCGGGGAGCAGGTCACTCGTGACCAAGCCTGAATCCGGTGTATCTCCGGGCTCGAGTCCCGTACACACCGCCAGTTTGCCGTCATAACCGTTGACTTCCCGCTACACCAACCCATATCCGAGTGCGGTGGCGGCGGCGTTCAGCCGAACGAGAAGCGACGGATCGGCGAGAGCGCGGTGGAATGACGGCGATGCCGGCAACGCGTTCGCAGACCGCTCGTACAGCGTTACGGCGCGTTTGTTCGCATTCATCGACGAAGGGTAAAGAAGGCCGTCGATCTTCGGATATGCCGCATAGATGGCGCGCGACCATTTCTGCGCGCGCGGGCCGGATGAGCGCCTCCCGCGGCGTAGCCTCTCCACAGCAACGTGCCGGCCGGCAACGAACGCGTTTTCGCAGGCGTCGTCAGCGAGGCCGGCGGGTCGGGGAACTTCGCCATTGCGGAAAGCTCAGATCTCTTCAGCGAGAGCAGCGAGGTCAGCGGGACTGCGGCCGCTCGACAACCATTCTAGAGGCGTGATGCGCCGCCCGGACGCTCCCACGACCAGATCCTGGTGGGGCGTCGTGAACCAATTGCGCACCGCGAGCGGATGCGCGTCGGCGCGGATGCGCGGAAGCACCTCGCCGATGCCGCGCACGAGTTTGCCGCGCGAGAACTGGAACTTCGGAATGCGCCACGCGCGGCCGTCCTTGATGCCGTACAGGGTGCGGTTGGCCGACGACAGGCGCTGCCGGAGTCGGGACGGATTCACGCGCAACAGCTTAGCGGCCTGCGCGAGCGACCAACTCTCCCGTGCCAAGAGGATGTCGTAATTGATTCGCGATCGCTCGTATGCACCCGGCGCGTCCCCGCGAGGTTCGCGCAATTCCGCCTCGTCGAGAACCTCCGCTTCCGTCGCCGTCAACCGAGGCACGTCTCGTGGGCTCATCGCCAGTTCTTCTTATCGCATCGTTTAGTCGGCGTTAGGATAGGGAGAGCTCGCCAGGGCCGTCAACTCGCGGGCGGCCGCTATCTGAGTGGTACGGTGGGCAGGAATTTCGGTGCCCTCCGCGCGTGTGTCGCTTGCTCGAATGAATAAGCCAACTGCACCAGCCGCGCTTCCGACCAGGCTCGCCCCATGAAGGTCACCCCGATGGGAAGCTCGTGGTCGAAGCCTGCCGGAACCGTGATGGCCGGCGTCCCGGCGACCGCGGCCGGTGTCGAGCTGGAGAGGCCGGAGTGGTCGCCGGTGACGAGGTCGATGACCCAGGGCGGCCCGCCGGTGGGGGCCACCAGTGCGTCGAGCTGGAGCCGTGACAGCACGGCGTCGATGCCTTTTTCGCGGGCGAGCGACCTGCATTTCGCGAGCGCCTTTCGATAGGCGCTGCCGTCGAGCGCGCCCTTTGCCAAAGCCTGCTCGAACAATTCCTGACCGAACCACTGCAGCTCCACGCCGGCGTGCGCGCGATTCCAGGCGATCAGCCCGGCCAGATCCTTGAATGGCGCGCCTGGCGCGTATTCGGCCAGATACCTGGTCAAATCGGACTTGAGTTCGGTAAGGAGCACCTCCAGCTCGGCGTCGTCGTATTCGCCGAGGTGCGGCAGGTCCGCATCAACCAGGACCGCGCCCTGCTCTTTCATCGCCTGAAGCGCAGTCTCGAACACCCGATCGGCGGCCGGCGAGACTCCGGCGAGCTTCCCGCGGACGACGCCGATGCGCGCGCCCTTCAGCGCTCGCGCGTCGAGCGAACGCGCGTAATCGGTTCCGTTTTCCCCGAGCGCCGTGAGAAGCGCGGCGGCGTCGGCGACCGTGCGCGCCATCGGGCCAGCCGTGTCTTGCGTGTGCGAGATGGGGACGATGCCGCTCTGGCTGACGAGCCCGATGGTCGGCTTGATTCCGACCAGTGCAGACGCCGCGCTCGGACAGACGATCGAACCGTCGGTCTCGGTCCCGACTCCAATCGGAGCCAGGCTTGCAGAGATGGCGGCGCCGGTGCCCGACGACGATCCGCAGGGCGTTCGATCGAGCACGTACGGATTGCGCGTCTGGCCGCCGCGCCCGCTCCACCCGCTCGAAGAGTGCGTCGAGCGGATGTTCGCCCATTCGGACAGGTTCGTCTTCCCGAGGATGACGGCGCCCGCGGCGCGCAGCCTTTGCACGATGGCCGCGTCCTTCGGCGGCCTCACCGCGGCGAGCGCAAGGGATCCGGCCGTCGTCTGCATCGCATCGGCGGTGGCGATGTTGTCCTTGATCAAGACCGGAATGCCGTGGAGCGGCCCGCGAGGTCCGCGCGCCTTCCGCTCGTCGTCGAGCGCGGAGGCGGTCGCGAGCGCGTCGGGATTCAGTTCGAGAACGGCGTGCAGCTTCGGGTCCACCTCGCGGATGCGGGCGATGTAAGCCTCCGCGAGCGCTCGCGCCGTTAGCGTGCCCGCCTGCATACGAGCCTGCAATTCGGCGACGGTCGCTTCTTCGATCTGAAGCGATGTGGCGGCAGCTACAGCGAGGAGCGAGAGCAGCATCGCCTCATCATAGCTGACGAAGCCGGTGGAACTCGGCGCGCCAGAGGCCGCCATCGTGGAGTTGCTCCGCGCGCGCCCCACCTGAGCTCGCGCCGCCGTCTGCGTCGGCGGATTGAGCACAAGCTGCGACATTCACCTCTGCCGCTGGCTTGAAATCGAGCCCGTCGGTTCTGGGAAAAGTCGTTGACCCCACCGCGCGCCCGCCTCGACAGTGCGCCCTTCCCCCTTGCCCGCCGAGAGCCGTCACCGCAGATGAAGACCGCCGCCATCCGAATCAATCCCTTGTTCGTTCTCGCCATCGCAGCTCTCGCCGGAACCGCCTGCAAATCGCGGAGCTCCAGCTCGCAGCGCGAAACCGGAAACGCCGCCGCGCCGTCCGGGAAACTGACCGCGACAACCGCCGTCCCCGGCACACTCTCCGTGACGATGGCGCCGGCTGCGCTCGCCGGCGGCGCCTTCGCCGTGGACGTCGCGCTGCGAAACTCCGCCGGCAGCCTGCTCGACGTTTCCGACGTCGTCACGCTCAGCCTCGCCACCAGCCCTGTGCCCGGCGCCACTCTCAACGGCACGCTGTCGAAGGCCGCCGTTCACGGCGTCGCCTCGTTCACCGACCTGGGCTTGTCTTCTGCCGGCTCGGGCTACGTCCTCGCCATCTCCTCTTCGCAGGCGACGGTCGCGGCCCCGGCGGTGCAGTCACAACCGTTCAAGGTTGCCTATTCGGAAGACGATCAGCTCAGCACGGGTGCTGCTGCCAACAGCTCCGCCGCTGCTGCGCAGACCGTCAGCCCGAACGTTCCAATCTTCGGCACCCTCGGCGGCGGCGAGATCCACTATTACAAATTCGCCGCCAAGGCGGGCCAGGTGCTCGACGTCGCGAGCTACGGCAACCGCCTCGACCTCGCCAACTGGGACACCTCGCTGCGCATCCGGCTCCTCAATACCGACGGCGCGACCGAAATGGCACGTGCCGGCGCAATCGGTCCGAACACGAACTTCGTCGACGCCGGGCTCCGAGCCGTCATCCCCTCGACCGGCACGTATTATCTCGCCTGCGATCAGGACCAGGCGGGATTCGCGTCGGGCAAGTTTGGCGTGCTTCTCGCGTTCGCCGCGGTTCCGAATGGCGGCACGTTCCAGACCGAAGCGGAGGCTCCCGGAACGACCGGCGCGAACGACACCGCGGCCACTGCCGAGGCGCTTTTGCCAGGCACGATGTACGGCCGCTACGACAACACGGCAGCCGGGGCCACCGCTCCGGACTTCTACAAAATCGCGATCAGCGGCCCGACCCGCGTGCACCTCGAACTGAGCGCGGCGCGCGCAGGCGCGGCCGGCGGCGGCAACGTCTGGGACGGCACGTTGATGCTCCAGGACTCAGCGGGGAACGTGCTGTGGCAGAGCGACAATGCGCTGTTCCTCGACCCCGCCATCGACTACGTGTTCACGACGGCGGCCACCTATTACGTGCGCGTCTCCCGGGCGGACTACGCTGCAAATCGCGGCGGCAGCCCGTACCTGCTCTCGTACTCGGCTAGCGCTTACGCTCCGGCGAAGCCCGCCCCGGGCGCGACGACTGCCGGCGCCGCGACAGTCGCCTATGGCGCGGACGTCAGCGCCTCATTCAGCGCGGCGGGAGCGCAGTACTTCTCCTTCAGCGGCACTGCCGGCGACGTGGTGCGTTTGACCCTCCTCGACAAGAGTGCGTTGCAAGGCGCCACCCTGGCGGCGGACGCCAACACCTTCCCCACCACCATGACGGCGTCGGGCCCGACGAGCGGCAGCATCGCAAGCCCCGGCGGCGGCGCAGTCGCACTTCCCGGCACGGTCATCGTTTCCCCCCAGGCTCCGGCCACACCGGTCCTGCTCGCGCGAAATGCCTCCGCGGCCACGCCTTCGACGAGCGCAACCGGCGTCGACGCGACGCTCCTCGGCAGCGACGGAACGACGGCGCTCGCGGCCGCGGTCGGCATCGGCACTGCGACGGACAACGAGCCGAATACGCGGCAAACGATTTTGCAGACGACCGGCAAGTTCTTCGTGCGCTTCACTTCCCCCGTCGCAGGAAGCTTCGGCTTTCGCATCGACAATCTCAGCAGCAGCACCCGCGAAGCGGAGCCGAACGACACCGCGGCCACCGCCACTGCCATCGGCGCGAATGGCTGGGCCTCCGGCGTCATCTCCAGCCCGACCGACAAGGACCACTTCAAGATTCACGCTGAAGCGGGCCAGCTCGTGACCGTCGGAATTCTCGGCGCGGCCGGCGGCGGCATCGGCACGATGGCGGGCGACTTCGGGTCCGCGCTGGTGCCTGTCGTCGAAGTGCGCGACTCGGCCGCGAAGCTGCTCGTCCAGACCGCCGCCGACCGCAAGGGCCTGACCAACTATGCGGAGTCGATGGCGCATCCGGAGCTGACGATGGAGACTTCGTTCCGCGCTCCCGCAGCCGGCGACTACGACCTGGCCGTCTACGACGCCGACGGGCAAGGCGGCGACAAGGCCTTCTATGCCCTGCACGTGTGGAAGAATCCGGACGGTCAGGTCTCGACCGGATCGGTCAGCGGCATCGTGACCAACGTCCAGACCGGCAGCGCCGTCTCCGGCGCGACGGTGAGCTGGTCGGGCGGATCGACGACGTCCGACGCCTCCGGCAACTACACCCTCGGCGGGATTCCGGCCGGCGCCGTGACCGTCACCGGCGACTCCACGGGCTATCTCGCACGGTCTTACGGCATCACCGTGACCGCCGGCGCGACAGCGTCGCAGGCCGTGCAGCTCTCCACGTCCGGCAAGCTGGTCGGCAACGTCACCGGCGATGGCACCGCGTTGGCCAGCGCCAAAGTCCAGATCACGGGCGGCCAGATCGCGACCACCGCCAGCGACATCACCGACACGACGGGCCACTACGACGAGGGCTGGGTCGCAATCGGCACTTACACGGTGACGTGCTCGGCCACGGGGTTCCCGAGCCAGACCATCAGCGGCGCGGCGGTCACCACCGGCAACACCACCACCGTCAACTGCGCGCTGAGCAGCACCGGGACGGTCAGCGGCAAAGTGACCAATGTGCAGACGGGCAGCGCCATCTCCGGCGCGACGGTCTCCTGGAGCGGCGGGTCCGCTACTTCGGATGCGACCGGCAGCTTCACACTGGCGAAAGTGACCGCCGGTGCAGTGGCCCTGACCGGCACCGCCACCGGCTATCTCGACCGGTCCTCTTCCGTGACGGTCGCTGGCGGCGGTACGACGACCAGCAACCTGCAGCTCTCCACCTCGGGCAAGCTGGTGGGCAACGCCACCCACACCGGCGCCGCGCTCACAGGCGTGACCGTGACCGCGACTGGCGGCCAGATCGCGACCACCGCGACCGACACCACCGATTCGGTGGGGCACTACGACGAGCAGTGGCTGCCGATTGGCACGTACAAGGTCACCTGCTCCAAATCGGGATTCACCAGCGTGACGGTGAGCGGTGTCGTCGCCACCGGAGCGACCACCACCGTCAACTGCGCGCTCTGATCCGGCGGCACAAAAAAGCGGAGGATGCCGATGGGGCATCCTCCGCCGGAACTCCCTCGCGCGTGCGGCGCGATTCAAACGATTGTGCTTAGTCCTGGCCGCCGCCGTGCTGCACGCGCCGGGTGGCCGCGTCGGCGTTCACGAGGCCGAAGCCCGTAAACCGGTTGACGGCCTCCTTGGGCGCCGCGAACACCTTGCTCGAGAACTTGCTGCCGTCGTCGAGCGTGACGGTGATGGTGGCGTTGCGGAAGTGGTCCGGGTCTTCCTGGACCGAGCCGAGCAGCGGGTGGAACACGGACATGCCGAAGCGGAACGAGTCGCCCGCGGCGAAGGTGCCGGGTGCGAAGTTGATGGTGAAGACCCCGCTGTCGGAGCCGCGGTTCAAGACCGTGAAGGTCATGTCCGCCCGCGACACGCCGCTCGCCGGCCCGACGTGGAAGCGGTTCGGGTTGGTGCTGAACACCAGCGGGTTGTCGGTGCCGGCCGTGTCGAGCGTGACCGACTTGACGGTCCGCGCCGTGAACGGCTGCACGGTGAGACCGAAGTAGCGGTTCCAACGCGTCCAGTCGCCGTTGGCGGAGAAGACGACCGGTCCGGCGAAGGCGCCCGCGAAGCTGCGGTCCTGCGCCGTGGGAATGGGCGTCGCCGTCCGCTGCATCTCCCGGTAGATCTTGTCCGGGTGGATGCGGCCGGGGCCGCCCGCAGCCTGGATCATGAGGGCCGCAACCGCCGCGGCGTCGGGCGCCGCAGCGCTGGTGCCGAAGAAGTTCGGGAAGCCGTTGCCCTCGAGGTCAGAGCCGAAGAAGGTGGTGTCGACGCCGTCGGCCGCGGTGATCTGCGGCGTGAAGCGGACGTCCGGCTCGCTCAGGCGCTCGCCCTTCGCGTTGAAGAAGATGGTGGTCGGGCCCGGCGAGCTGAAATCCTCGGGGAAGTTCGGGGTGCCATAGAAGGTCGCCGCAACGCCCTGCGCTCCGCGCGCCGCCGCATGACCCCAAGTCGAGCTCGCGCCCTCGCCCACGATGGGCGCGAGGCCGTTGATGACCACGTGCTTGATGTGCCGCGCCGGACCGTTGTTCATCTTGCCGATGACGAACTGGTAGTCGCTGGCGTTGGCGCCGCCGTGGATCTCGCCCGGGAAGGGCAGGATCTCGGCGAGCTCGATCGCCTCGTCGGTGGCGATGTTGTCGTCGTGCGTGTACCCGACGGTGGCGCTGGTGTCGGGGTTCATGAAGTTCCCGTTCACGTCGAAGATGAGGATGTTGTAGTCGGTGCGGACCTTGCCGAGGTTGAACGGCTCGTCCCACTGGAAGTCGACGATGTTGTCGCCGGCGGTGGTGATGATCTGCGAGAGCGACGGCTGGCTGGCGCTGCCGAAGTTGTGGATGCTGAGCGGCCGCAGCTCGGGCGGAACCTGATCGAGCTTGAGGTTGCTCGCGCCCGCTGCCACGAGCGCCTGCGCCTGGGCGAAAGAAACGCCGCGGAAGTCGGTTTCGAAGGCCTCGATGCCGTTGTTCATCGCCGAGGAGAAGTAGGCGGCGCCGTCCTTGTTCACGACGTCGACTGCCTGCGCGACGATGCCGTCGGAGAACATCGGTTCGTCGAAGTAGATCACGTCGTCGACGATGACGTCGGCGCCGAACTGCGAACGCAGCCCCTTGATGTTGTCCGCGAACTGCAATTCGCCGTTGAACGCGCTGGCGAACCCGAGCTGGGCGCCGGGAGCGACGTCGTGGATGAGCTGGAGCATGGCGCGGCCTTCATCGGTGCCGGGGCTTGCGTCTTCCTGGAGGACGGTCACGGGCGACAAGTCACCGGTCGCGACGTCCTGCGCCGCGTGGGTGCTGCAGCGCGCGCACGCGTCGAAGCTGTCGGAGAGCGCTGCGATGCGGACGCCCCTGCCGTCCACTCCGCGCGCCTGCGCCAAGTCGGCCTTCTGCAGCGCGACGGCCTGGCTCTGCACCTTGCCTGCGTTGGCCTGCGGCCGCATCTGCGCGCGGATGTGGCTCACGCCCGGAACCAGGGCGGCGTCACGCGCCGACCCGAGCGGCAAGAAACCTTCTGCGAAGCGGCTGTCGAGAGTGCTGGTCGACGTCAGCCGGAAGCCTTTTGCCGACAACTCAGGGAGCACCTGATCGATGCTGACGCCGTCGGCGACGCGCACGATCACCATCGGGTCGCCCGTGCGGCTGGTCAAATGGAACGAGAGAAAAGTCTCGAGATTCGGATCGCCGTTTTCCCAGCGCTGGACGAGTTGAGACAGGTTGCCGCCCAGCGCACCCGGCGCCGCCGACGCTGCAACACCTGCGAACAACAACTGCGCACCGATCAGCGCTGCTGCTTTGATTGCCTTCGTCATTTTTGAGGACCCCTCTGTTCCCTGCTCGCTGGCAGGGAAGTAGACGAGCAAGCTAACGGGGGGCGGTTAGGTAGGTCAAGGTACGGGCGACCGCTGAAGTGTCAGCCGCAAGACACACGCTGCGTCGGGCCTTTCGGTCGCTTACGGTCAGTGGATTCGCCCGACGGAGGCCGGCTGGTCGTGTGCCGAGCGAACCATCGGTCGGCGAGGTCAGAAGCTGGAGAAGTCGAGGTCGACGACCGGGACTTCGCCTTCGATGTCCCGCTTGAACCTTCGCCAACGATCGCGGTCGGCGTCGTCGACGTGCGTTTGATCGCGATACTGGTGAAAGAGCGCGTAATTCATCGAGCGCTGCAGCGCGAGCATGTCCGGGAAGGCTTCCACCCACTCGCGCGCGAGCGGCCGCAGCTCGCGATACCCCTCGAGGAACGGCTTGAGAAACGCTGACGCCGCCTCTTCGCGCTTGTCCGGCGGAGCCCCCCGCACCACGTAAAAGAGGATCACCGCGATGTCTTTCGCGTACCAGGCGTACTCGAGGTTGTCGAAGTCGAAGGCGGTGATGACGCCGTTGTCGAAGCAGAAGTTGTGCGGGTGCAGGTCGGCGTGGATCAATCCGTAGTCGGCGGGTCCGCGCGGGAGCTTCATCAGCCGCTCGATGATGTCCGCCGTCCGCACCCGCACCAGCGTCTCGTCCTTGGGCGCGAAGCGGCCGACGTCGACCACGTCGTACTCGTGCCACTCCTGCCGCTTCATCCGCGGGTCGGGGAGCTTGTACTGCTCGGCGCGCTTGTGCAGCCGCGCGAAGATCCGCCCCAGGTCTTTGAACAGCTTCGGGCCCCAGAACGCGTTGCGCAGCGCGGGCGCATCGTCGAAGACCGCGCCGGGCGCGGGCTCGAACGCGGTGGCGAGGAAGTATTGCCCCTCCTCGCTGTCGTCGATCTGCTCGAGGAATTGACCTGCCTCGGAGAGGAGCGGCTTCGCCACCGGCAGCCCCGCGGCGGCGAGGAAGCGGACGAAGTCGATCTCGCCCATGGTGTAGTCGAACGAGCGGCGCGCGCTGTGGGAGATGCGCAGGATCAGGTCGACGCCGTCCTGGTTCGTGGCGCTGAAGACGAAGTTCTCGAACGCGTTGAGCTGCGTGAGCGCGTCCGGGGCGACGCCGTAGCGGGCCGCCGCCTCGTCGCGGGCGAGGCCGTTGAACCGGCGGGTGAGCTCGGGGTGCATTCAGGTCCCCTTCAGGCGAACAAGCGCAGCTCGCGCCCGTTGAACGAGAGCACGGTCGAGTTGGCGTCGCTCGCGATCTCGATTCCGAGGCTGGTGCGCAGCACGTTCGCGATCGAGGGCGTCGTGCGCCGGTTGTAGACGGCGACGTCGTCGCCGGTGAGCGGCTTTCCCGGCTGCCTTCGAATGCGCTGATTGAGGAGCGCTTGCTCATTGCTCACCGCCCGCAGGCAGCTGCGCTCGATCTGGAAGAACTCCGCCGTCACCGCCGCGATCTCGAAGCGCAGCGGATGCGGCAGCTCCGCGTACTCCGGCGCCGCCGCGGCGAAGAATTCCGCCAGCCGCTCTTGCAGCGCCGGCTGGGCTGACGCGTCCACCTTCCAAAGCTCGTCGACGGCTTGCAGCGTTCCGGGCAGCTCCGCCGGCAACCCCTGGCGGGCGCGGGCGAACAGCCACCGCCCCACCCGCAGCTCCATGTGCATCACCTCGTGCAAGGGATGGATGTCGCGCAGGTTCGGATAGTTTGTCCGGTTGATCGGCACCTGCAAGATCTCGCGCAGCTTCGTCCGTGCCGAAGGCGCGTGCTTGTCGAACGCCATCCGAAGCCGCTCGTGCAAGAGACCCTGGACCGCGCCGAAGACGCGCTCCATCGTCTCCACCCGCGAGCCGTGCAGCCCGTACTCGATGGCAGCGTCCAAGTCGCCGACCCGCTCGGCGAGGGACGGCTCGGCCTTGATCGGCGCGCTCTGGCCGTCGAGCAAGACGCGCAGGTATTCGTCGATCAAGGCCGCCGGCCCGGCGCAGACGCCGTATTGATCGTTGTAGAGCGAGTTGCGCTCGGCGTAATCGGCGATGGCCTTGGCGTTGACGATTCGCTCGCAGCCGTTCGCGCCGGCGACTTCGCGCGCCATGTCGGTCGTGACGATGCGGACGCCGTCGATGAGGCGGAACGTTGCCGCGAGGCCCGCGTCGAGCTCGCCGTTCGCGACCGGTCCCTCGCCGCGCACCATCACGTAGCCCACCGTCGCAAGGCACCCGACCGCGAGCAGGTGCACCTCGCCGGCGCGGAGCGCATTTGGATCTTGCGGCGGCAGCTTCTCGAAGAAGGCGGCGCGGTACTGCTCGGTCAACGAGAGCAGCTCGGGCCAGCGCCGGCTCATGTGCTTCATCGCGGTGACGTTGATGGGCGCGTCCGCGTGGTAGCGGGTGCCGGCGTAGTTGCAGAGCTTGCGCTCGGTGGGGATGTCGAGGAACAGCTTGTCGACGACGTTGTTCTCGCCCACCTGCCGGCCGTCCTTGTCCACCGCGGGATGGGCGACGCGGTGGATGGGCAGCGCCACTTCCAGGTTGCCGAGCTCCATCGGCCGCCCGAGGACGCGCTCGGTGATGACCGGGCAGAGGGACGCGTTGGCGCCGGTATAGGTCTCGGGCTTTCTGCCCTCCGGATTGCGGCCGAGCGTGGCCGGGAAGGTGCGCGCCGCGGCCGGCGCCGCGGTCTCGTCGAAGCGCTTCAAGATCTCCTCGCCGATCAGCGCCTCCAACAGGCCGCGAACCTTTTCCCATTCGTAAGGCGACTCCTTCGACCACGAGCGAGCCTCCTCGGCCCGGAAACGCTCCACCTTCATCAGCTCGTTGCCGAAGGGCAACAGCTCCGGTTCGCGGAAGATGATCTCTTTCGCTCCATAGAAGATGTGCAGGTTCTCCCGGCCTTCGGGACCTGCGAGGAGGGCGTGGGTGATGCGCCGGCGGTTGGGGATGAACAGGACGTCGTTCGGTTGAAGGTCAGCCACGAAATACCTCCTCAGTGAACCATCTCGGCGATGGGCCTGGACCAGGTGCCGCCCAGGGCGCGGTAGAGCTCGATCCGGTAGGACAACAAGAGCCGTTCCGAGAGCAAAAGGCCGCGCTCGAGGTCGGCCAGGTTTCCGAACGCCGTCAGCACCGCCAGGTAATCGGAGAGGCCCTGCTCGTAGAGCTGCTTCGCCTCGTCGAGCACCTGCTGGCCGAGCGCGACCTCCGCGCGGAGCGTCTTCACGTTCGCGGCCTGCCGCTGTTCTTGGATCTGCGCGTCCTGCACGCGCCGCACGGCGGTGTAGAAGGCTTCCTCGTAGAGCATGTTCCGCCGCTCGACCGTCAAGGTGAGCTGCTTCGCCTCGGTGATGCGCTGGCCGCCGTCGAAGATGGGCCAGGTCAGACGGGCGCCGATGGACCAGTTGTTGTAGCTGTTGTGGCCCTTCTTGCCGTTGTCCAGCGTCCGCGTGTTCAAGTCCAAGGGGTCCGTCAGGTCGAACGCCTGCACGCCGGCAGCGCCGAACAAGCTCACCACGGGGAGCCAGCCGGAGAGGTTCTGGCTGACCCGGTGCTCCGCCTCCGCCACCCGCACTTGCGCGAGCCGCACCTCGGGGCTGTTCTTCACCAGATCGGCGGGCGTCCCTACGCCAGACATCGACGGAAGCTCGGGCAGCCTGCGGTCCTCGGGGACGAGCGTCGTGTCCGGCGAGGGCGGCCGGCCCAGGACCCCCGTCATCTGCGAGCCAAGCAGCGCGAGGCGCGCCTTGATGATCGGGACCGCGGCCCGCAGGTTGAGGAGCTGCTGCTCCTGTTGGAGCACCGCGAGCCGGGTGGTGAGGTGCAGCTCGAAGCGATCTTTGACGAGGGCCTGCAGATCCTCGTTGAGCTTCACCTGCCGCTCGATCAGCGTGAGCAATTCGCGTTGCTCGAGGATGTCGAACCACAGATTCGCCACCTGGACGGCGACGTTCTGCGCACCCGCCTCGGCGGACTGCGCCTGGATCTCGGCCTGGTCGAGGATGTCCTTGCGCTGCATGTCGAGCTGGCCCCAGAGGTCGAGCTGGTAGGTCGCCGCGATGCCGACGTCCGCCTCGTTGAAGGCGGTGCTGTACCCGGGCACGGAGGGGGCGGCGGGGTTGCCGATGGCTGCGACTCCGACGTTCTGGCGTTGCACGGACACCGGCAGCCCGATCTGCAGCGGCCACAGCGGCCCGTTGGGCATGCCGGGCGCGAGCAGGTCTTCGTGGTAGAGGCCGCGCAGGTCGCGCAAGGTGAAGTTGTGGCGGTGCGCCTCGTCCACCAGCGCATCGAGCGCGTCGTCGCCGAAGGCGGTCCACCACGGTCCGAGCGGAGGCTGCGGCCGCTCCGGCGCGGCCCGTGCGGGAGTGCCCTGCGGCGCTGCCACCTGGCCCGGCGGCGCGACTTCCAGCACGTACGCGGGCGGCGGCGGAGTCGGCAGCGGCGGCGTCATCGACACCGGCCGCACCACCGCGCAGCCAACCAGCAGGACGAACGCGACGAAGCTGCGCCTCATGGGTGGCACACCACGATGACCGACGGCGCATGCTTGAGCACGCAGCGCACCGCCACCCCCATCGTCTCCGGATCGAGCGAGGCGAAGCTTTCGTCGAGGATGACGAGCTCCGCGCCCTGCAGCAGCGTGCGGGCGATGTAGAGCCGGCTCTTTTCGCCGTGGGAGAGCTGCCATCCCGTCTCGCCCACCGCCTGGCCGAGACCTCCGGGCATTCGTGAGACAAGGTCGGAAAGACCCAGCTCGTGGCAGATGCCTTCCGCCTCCGCCAGCGTCGCAGGCGCGGCGGGCCACTCGCGCCCCATCAAGAGATTGAAGGCGAAGCTCTGGGACAGGACGTGGTTCTCGTGGAACTGCGGCGCGGCGGTGACCCTGCGGCGCCAGCCGGGCAGGCCGAACGAAGAGTGATCGAGGCCGCGCAGGAGCAAGACGCCGGCGTCCGGCGTGCGCAGCCCGGTCAAGAGCGAGACCAGGGTGGACTTGCCGCCGCCGGAAGGCCCTTCGAGAAGGATCCGATCGCCGCGTGAGACTTGCAGCGCGCAGTTGTCCAGGACGGCGCGCGATCTCGACTGGTGGCGGAAGGTCAGCCCGCGGGCCTCGAGGAGCGATTCGCTGCCGCGCCCGGCTTCGTTCAGCTCCTGCGTCTCCAGCTCGAGCGGGATCTTCGGATCGTGCTCCGGGCGCCCCACTGCCTTCAAGAGATGGCGGATCTGCTCGAACGACGCCGCCGCAAGCGAGAGCTGCTGGAAAAAGACGGCGATCTCGTCGAACGCCCGCAGCGCCAGGAGCGCGCCTCCGAGCGAGATCGCAAGACCGCTCGCTGCGGCGCGCCCTTCCGCGAAGGCCGGCACCAGCGTGAGGAGCGCGACCACCAGCCACCCTCCCGGCAAGAGCGCGGTGAGCTGGGTCGTCCGCATGTCCATCACCTTCGAAGTCTCGTGGTACTCGTGGAGCCGCGGATCCTCCCCCTCGTGCCAGCGTTCGCGCGGCAGTTGGGCGAGCCGGGTGCGGTGCCCGATCATCCGCTCCAAGAGCTCGTTGGTGACTTCGATGCGCTGCAACGACCACCGCCTCTGCGCGAGGTAGTGGCGGCCGGCGAGCACCACCGCGAGCGCCACCCAGGCGGCGAGCGAGACGACCTGCAGCCATCCGCCCGCCCCTTGCTCGAGGATGACCCCGGCGATGACCAGATCGAGGAGCGAGAGCACCGCCAGAAGCCCGCCGCCCAACGCAAGCTGCTCCACCACCTCCGACTCCATCACCCGGCCGAAGTGGCGGCCCGCGCCGTCGAGGCGGATCTCGTCGGGAGACAGCTTCAAGATGCCGGCGAGGAGCTGCTGCTTGAGGAGCCCGCCGACCTGCAGCGAGAACAGCCCCTGCCACCACACCTCCAAGAGGCGCAGCGGGATCGAAGTGGCAATCAACGCAATCCAGCCGGCGAACCAGCCCATCTCGAGATGGGCCTGCAGCGCGGCGCGTCCCAGCATCCAGAACGAGCCCGCCAGCGCCGACGAGAGGAGCACGTGGTTGACGAGGATGCGCGCGAGCAGCTTGGGCGCCTCGCCGAGGAGTGTGGCGGTGCTGGCGGTGGGGGCAGGCCGCATCACCCAGCAGGTGCGCAGTTGCCGCTCGCCGAGCCGCTGCAAGAGCATCTTCTCGCGCACCCGCTTTCGGGTCCGCTCGCTGCCGCGGATGCCCGAGAGGAGCTGGTCCACCTCCGCCGCGGCCCGCTCCTGCTTCTCCTCGCGCATGAGCTGCGCGACGCTTTGGGTGTCGACCGAGCTGACCGAGCCGTCCGGACAGAGCAGGCGCGCCTTGCGACCGCGCGTCCCGAGCAAGACCAGGTAGTGCGGCCGTTTCTTGATCCGGACCTGCAAGAGTGCCGGCGCCGCCCGCCGGGTGACGACCGGCAGCTCGCGGTAGAGCGGCACGATGGGCTCGAGCTCGACCCCGAGCCGCCGGGCGACCGCGTTCATCCACGAGCGGCTCGGTTCCACCGCCGGATCCGGAGGCCGGACCTGCGTCGTCCGCGCTCCGTAGCCCGCCTTGGTCGCGAGCTGCTCCAGCGCGTCGGGAAGCTTGTCGACCGGCCACAGCGCGGCTTCTTCGGCCCTCATGCCTGGGCCTGCTCGGAAAGGCTGCCGTCGGCGAGCCGCCAATAGCGCCAGGCGCCGCCGCGCCAGAGGGCCCGGTGGTTGTCCTCGTCGGCGCGGACGAGCTGCGCGTAGCGGGAGGTCTCCTTCGCGAGCAGCTCGGCGGGCGCGCCGTTCTCGACGAGGTGCCCGTTCTCGATCACCAGCACCCGGTCGAACTCCTGCGTCTGCACCACGTCGTGGCTCACGCAGAGGAGCGTGACGCCGGCCCAGAGGGTCCGGGCGGCCTTCATCAAGCGGACGCGGCGGTCGCGGTCGAGGCCGCGGAAGGCCTCGTCGAGGATGGCGAGGCGGGCGGTGGATTGGAGCATCGCTCGCGCGAGGCGGACGCGCTGTCCCTGCCCGCCCGAGACGAGCCCGCCGCCCTCACCCAAGGACGTCTGCAGCCCGTCCGGCAGCGTCTCGAGGATGTCGAGCATGTCGGCGCCCTTCAGCGCCTGCTCGAGCGACCAGTTCCGCGCCGAGTCGTTGCCGTAGCGAAGGTTGTCGAGGAGGCTCGTGTTCCAGATCTGCACCGCCGGATCCACCCAGGCGGTGACCCGGCGCAGCTCGTCGACGGCCGCCTGATCGAACGACTGGCCGTCCACGCGGATTTCGCCCTTCACCGGCCGGAGCCATCCGAGCAAGAGCCCGACCAGCGTGGACTTGCCGGCGCCCGACGGCCCGACGATGGCGACGTGCTCGCCAGGCTGGATCTGCAGCGAGACCTCGTCCAAAAGCACGTGACCGCCGCCCTTGACCTGGACGCCCTCGAGCGTGATTCCGACTCCCCGCGCCGTTGCCGTTGCCGTTGCCGTTGCCGTTGCAGGCGCTGCCGCTTCCGGCTGCGCGACCTCAGGCTCGACGTTCCCGAGCATCTCCAAGAGCCGCCGGACCCGGTTCATCATGCTCGGGTAGACGCGGGTCAGGACCAGGAGCCGCTGCCCGAGCGCGGGGAAGCGCAGCGCCCAGAAGACCACCAACAGCACGAGCGAGGCTTTGCTGCTCGTCTTCAGGTACGCGAACACGAGCCAGACCACGAGCGCGTAGCTGATGGTGGTGAGGAGGCCCTCGAAGGCCACCGAGAGCTCCTGCAGCGAGTAGCGGGCCTTGGTCCATTCGACGAGGAGACCTTCCTGGCCGCGGCGCAGCGATCGCTCCGCGCCGTGGATGCGGATCGCCGGCAGGCCCAAGAGCGCGTCGAGGATGAAGTTGCTGAGCGCCCCGGCGTGGGTCTGCACGCGCATGTCGCGCTCGAAGAAGAAGATCTGCGCGATGAACGGCAAGATCAGGGTGACGAGCGAAAGCCAGACGACGATGCCCCACTGGCCCGGCGCCGCCCAGATCAAGGCGCCGCCCGTCGCCACGACTTCCATGGCATTGGTGATGAACTGCGCCATGACGCCCGGCAGCGACCGCATTCCCTGGATGGCATGGCAGCGCGAGGCCATGTCGGAGGCGAGGCGGCTCTGGAAGTAGCGGTCTTCGATGCGGGGCAGGTTTTCCAGGTACGCCTTGCGCAGCCGCACCTCGAGCCTTCGCCCGATGCCGAGCAGGCTCACCGAGATGGGGATCTGCAGGAGCAGCAAGAAGAAACAGAAGGCAGCCATCGCCAGCATGGCGAGGGCGCGCTGTTTGGTGGTCGCGAGGTCTCGGCCAAGATCGAGCACCGCGCGCAGCATCAACGCCTGCAGGACCCGGCCCGCCGTCGCCACCACCAATCCAAGAATCGCCAGCACGGAGACGTTCAGGCGATCCTGCGCGAGCAGCCGCAACACTTCGCGGGCGGGGCTGAGCGGCGGCGCCGCGACCGCGCTCTTGAGATCGGCGGACATTGCCGCTGCGTCGCCGGCAGGTGCTTCCGTCGCGGCTGCAGCAGACGACTTCCAGCCGCGAAAGCGCAGCAGGACCGATCCGGTGAAGAACACCACCGAGGCGTCGTCCTTGCTCGGACGCACCGACCAATAGGCCTCGGGAATGGCGACCCCGCCCGACTTCTCTTGCTCGAGCATCGACCGCACCAGATCGCCGGCCATGCGGCCGCGCTTGACCCCGCCGCCGCGCACCACCGCTTCCGCCGCGCGGGTCGCCGCATCGAGAGCCGCGAGCGATTTCCAGGTGGGATCCTGCAGGGCCTCGGCGGCGAGCTGTTCGTCGGGCGCGCCGAGATCGCGCAGGCGCCGCCGCAGCGCACCCATCGCCTCGTCGGAGCCGGCCCAACTCCTCCAGGCGCTGGCCGGCGCGGCCGCCGTGTGCACGAACAGCCGCTGCAAGAGCGTGCTGACCCGCATCCAGTGCCGCCCGCTCGCCGGATCCATCACCTGCACGAAGGGGCCGACGCGCGCCCAGATGACCACGAAGTGTGGCCTGCCGCCCGGGGTCAGCGAGATGACGATGGCCGGCAGCACCTTCGCTTCCGGCAAAAAGACGTGGTCCTGCGGAAGCATCATCTGCTTCGCGTCCAGCCCGAGTTGGACGCAGATCTCTTCCATCTTGTCGATCGAGCTGCCGTCGACGTCGGTCTGGCAGGCCTCGCGCAGCCGCCGGTAGTCGATGGCGAGCCCAAGCCCGGCGAAGACGCTCTTCATCGCCGCCGGCCCGCAGTCGGTTGCCGAAGTCTGGATGACTTCGGGGATGATGCGGCGCTGCCTGTGGGCTGTGGTTTCGGTTTGCATCGGTCAGCGAGGCGGGGCCAGGGCGACGCCGTCGTTCTGCGCGCGCTTGTCGGTGGTGTTGTTGTCGGGGCTGCCGGGAGGCGGAGCGGCGGGCGCGGCGTAGTTCCATTCGCCGATGGCGCGCAGCAGGAGAACGATGGGCGAAACGCGAGCGACCTCGATCTCCACCGTGGCGGTCATTCCGTGCTGCAGCACGATGCGCGGATCGCCGGGGGGCTGGACGTCGAGCTCCACCTTCACCGTGCCCGGAACCGCCTCGGCGGTGGGGATGACGGTCGGCTCGGTGCCGACGCTCGTGACCTGCGCCGGGACGGTTCCGTAGACGCTCCAGGGGTATCCGTCGAGCTTGAGCTGCGCCATCTGCCCCGGACGGATGATGCCGACCGTCTCCTTGGGGAAGCGCGCGCGGACGCGGAGCGGGCCCTTCGCCAGGATGGTGCCGAGCCGCTGCCCCTGCGAGATGTAGTCGCCCTCGGCGAGCTCGACCACGTCCACCAGTTGCCCGGTGGCGGGGGCACGCACCTGACGCCGCCCGATCTGGTACCTGAGCTTGGCGATGGTCACCTGAAGCCCGTCGATGTCGCTCTCGAGCTTGAGCCGGTCGCGGTTGAACTGGAGAAGCTGGCCTTCGATGGCCGCGCGGCGGACCGTCTGCTCGCGCTGGAGCCTTCGAAGGGCAATCGGCTGGGTCTGGGTGGTGCGCGAAAGCTCCTCCGACTCCATCTTCCGCTCCAGCTTCTCCATCTCCGAGATGGCGCCGGGCGCGCTCGCCTCCGCCCTGCGCTCGCGCTGCTGGGCGAGGAGGTACTTGGGCGTGAGCTCGCGGCTCTTCGCCTCCGCCTCCCGCAGCGCCGCTTCGTCCGCCTGGACGCTCTCCGCCAGTTCCTTCTTCTTCCGCGCGATCTGATCGGTCAGCGCGGCGAGATCGTGGGTGAGCGCGCTCAGGTTGATCTCGCTCTGCTGCAGCTCGAAGCGCTGCTCCTGCGAGTCGAACTCCACCAACAGATCGCCCTGCGCGACCTCGCGGTCGAGCGCAAGAGTGGAGGTCAACACCTTGCCTGCCTCGGGCGGCTCGATGCGGTGGACGGCGTTGTGCGGCTCGATGCGGCCGAGCGTACTGACCTTGAGGACGGGAATGCGGGCTTCGAACGCCCAGATGCCGAGCCCGGCAATGGCCGCGACGCTCAACGCCATGAGCGCTACGCGGATGCCGAATTCGTCGCCGTTCAGGGAGCGCAGCGTCCGCTGGAAGGGATAGGCCATTGGCTTCGACGAGGTGCGTGGACGTCAAGAGGTGGGAAGGCGGCGGAACGGACCAGGTTATGGAGGGGCGGGTTGCCGGGTTGAGATGCAGCCCGACCCTCGCGAGCCGTCAGGCCCGAATGAAACTAGCGAGCCTTCAGAAGGCCGGCGTTGATGTTGGTCTTGATCTCCATTTGATTTCACCTCCTCCCGGTATTTGCGCTCTTCCTGGTACCAGCGTGAACGCTCTCGATGTGGATGGCGGGGCGCGGACTAGCGCGGCTTCAGATTGATGGTGCCGAGGCCGGCGCGAACGTTGGTCTTGATCTCCATTTTGCTTTCACCTCCTCCATTGATTTGCACTCTTCCTGTAACCAGGCCGAGCGCTGTCGGATGTGGGCGGACGGAGCGCACCCCGGCCGGATTCAAACCGTGTCTCGAGGGAAGGTTGCCCGGGTTTGGGTGCACCGACCCTCGCGAGCTCGAGGCTCAATGACTAGCGGGGCTTCAGCGTCAGGCCGGCGCGAACGTTGGTCTTGATCTCCATTTGATTTCACCTCCTCCCCTTCTTTGCGTTCTTTCCTGTACGAAGGTGAACGCTGTTGAAATGGCAGGAACCGCAAGACGGCTACAGGCGCTGCTTCACTCCAGCGCGAACGTTGGTCTTGATCTCCATTCGAATCTCGCCCCCCTTCTTCGTCGCTCCACCCTGCATGCGATGAGCGGTCGTCTTTTCGCGTTGCAGGCTAGCCAGGGATCCAAAAGAAACAAGCGGCCAGTATATTGGCCTAAAGGGCCACACCGCTGGCCCACTATCGCAACCCCACGCAAGCACGCGGCAATGCACATCGCGTCGCAGAAAAAGCCCAATGGATGAAATCGTATCGGCCGCGGAATTGGTTGTGATAGAAAAGATAGGAAACATACACGGATGCTTTTCAAGCCATCCGGCGGCGGCCCGAGGACGTTCGGCCCCAAACCGGGAAGAACCAATGCCCATCAAATGAAAAAGCGCCCCCGGCTTTCAGAGGCGCTTTTCCGATTTGAACGTGAAGCTTTTCAGCGGTGCTTCATGAACAGCACGTCGAAGGCCGGCTCCCAGGTCTTCCCGCCGTCCTTCGACCGCACCGCCGACTCGCGCACGCCCTTCGCTTCGGCCTTCCAGGTGATGCGCATCGTCCAGGTCTTGCCGTCGCGCGTGTGCGCGTCTCCCTCGAGAACGAGAGCGCCGTCCTTGAAGTTGCCCCAGATCTGCATCAGGCCGCCGAAGTTCGTCAGCCAGGTCTGCTGCCACATCTTCTTGACGCCGTCGTAGCTGAGGAAGCTGTCGCCGACCAGGCCGTCGATCTGCTCGTAGAGCTCGTGGACCGCGCAATTGCCGAGAATCGGGTCGACGTGGGCGCGCGCCTGCGAAGGTCCGGAGCCGTCGGGCTCGAAGGTGTCCCAGTCCCCGACCCAGAAATCGAGCTGCCGGTATTCCGCGGCGGTGCACTTCGAGGGATTGGTCTTCGGCGCATCGGCGCGGGCGTTGGTCGCGGCGCTCGCGATCGCAAGCGCGAGAAAGAAGCTTCGCATTGGTTGTTCCTCCTGCTGCCAAGGGGGTTCTAAACGGCGAGCTGGCGCGAAAAGCGCAGCGTTCGGACTTACGCCTTAGCACGGATGGAACGCTTTCGTGTTCCGGCTTCCTGCCCGCCGCGGCGCGTGCTATTTCGATTGCGCCACACTTTTCAAGAGAGCCCGATGGAAAAGATTCCAAAAAATGCGGCATTGATCCTCATCGACCTTCAACAAGGCTTCGATGATTTGAAGTATTGGGGCGCGCGCAACAACCCTTCGGCGGAAGCGAATGCCGCGAAGCTGCTCCAGGTCTTTCGCCGCGACGGCCGGCCGCTCTTCCACGTGCAGCACCGCTCCACCACTCCGGTGTCGCCGCTGCGGCCGGGACAGCCCGGCTGCGATTTCAAGCCGGAAGTGCGGCCGCTCCCCGGCGAGCCGGTCATCGGCAAGCAGGTCAACAGCGCCTTCATCGGCACCGATTTGGAGTCGCGCCTCCGCGCCGCCGGCATCGGCACGCTGGTGCTGGCGGGGCTGACCACGCCTCATTGCGTCTCCACCACCACGCGGATGGCGGGCAACCTCGGCTTCCGCGCCGTGGTGGCGGCCGACGCCTGCGCCGCCAACGAACAGACCGGCCACGACGGCCGGCGCCACGACGCCGAGACGGTCCATGCGCTGGCCCTGGCCAGCTTGCACCGGGAGTTCGCCGAGGTGGCGGAGACGGCGGTCATCCTCCAAGCGCTGGATTGAGCGTCAGCCAGCGTGCGGCGGGGCGTCGAGGACGATGCGCATCCGCGCCTGCCCTCTGCGCACCCGCAGGACCGCCTCATTGGCGGCAGACATCGGCATCCGCTCGACGATGGGCTCAATCCGATGCCGTGCCGCAAACGCGAGCATCTCCCGCATCGTCGCCGGACTGCCGATCACGCTGCCCGTCACTCTCTTCTGTTCGTCCATCAGTGGCTCGACCGCTACGGTGAGCGGCGCCCCAGGCACGCCGACGAGGCACAGCGTTCCTTCGAGATCGAGGACGCTCATCCACTGCGTCCAGGGCAGGACCGCGTGCGTCGTCACCAGCAGCAGGTCCACCGCGTTCGCAGGAAGCGCTCCGCGCGAGTCGATCAGCTCGCGCGCGCCGACTTGCCGGGCAAGGTCGCGCTTCGAGAGGTCCACGTCGAACGCCAGCACTTCCGCGCCGAGCGCGCTGGCAAAGCTCACCGCCAGATGGCCGAGGCCCCCGAAGCCGACCACGCCCACCCGCTTTCCCCGCGCCGCGCCCAGCCGCGAGAGCGGAGAGAAGACGGTGAGACCGGCGCAGAGGAGCGGCGCCGCCGTTCGCGGGTCGAGGCCCGCGGGGATTTCGAAGCAGAACTTCGCGCTGCAGCGGACGCGCTCGGCGAAGCCGCCCGGACGGTTGACGCAGGTCCGGACTTTCCCGCCGCTACACAGGTGCTCGCGACTCGATCGGCAGGCAGCGCAGGCCCCACACGCCCCCGCCTGCCAACCCAGACCGACGACCGCGCCTTCGGCGAGCGGCACCTCGCGCCCCTTGCGCACGACGCGGCCGACGACTTCGTGACCGGGAACCAGCGGCCGCTGCACCTCGCCCCAATCGCCGTCGAGGAGATGGACGTCGCTGTGGCAGACCGAGCAGTGGTCGACGGCAATGTCCACTTCGCCGTCGCCGAGCGCGCTTTCAGCGTCGATCCGGATCGCCGCGAGCGGCTCGCCGGACGCGGCCTGCGCGAGCGCCCATTCGGTGCGTTCCCCCATGCGCCGACAGGAGTAGGCCAGGAGCCCGCGATGATCAACACGCGCCCGTGCCGCTTGCGCTTGCGCATCCTCGAAAGAGGCCGCAGGTTATTGCGCTGCAACGTAACTTTGGAGGCCGATTGTATTCTGCATACAGCCTGACCCGGAGCCTCTTCGCGCCGCTTCACCTGTGGGGCAGCGCCGTCCGCGAGCTGTGGAGCAGCGAAGCGTTTCCGCTCTCCGCGACGCCGTTCGGACGGGCGATGGCCGCCTCCGGCGAGCTGATCGAGCGGGCGACACGCAGCTTCGACAAACCCGCCTTCGGCATCGCCAGCATCGCGCTTCCGGACGGACGGACGGTGGCGGTCCGCGAGGAGCTCGTGCTCGCGACCCCGTTCTGCAACTTGATCCGCTTCCGGCGCGAGGCAGAGCTTCCGGATCCGAAAGTGCTTTTGGTGGCACCGCTCTCCGGCCACCACGCGACGCTCCTCCGAGACACGGTCCGGCAGATGTTGCCCGAGCACGACGTCTACATCACCGATTGGCACGACGCGCGGATGGTACCCGCGACGGTCGGCGGCTTCGACCTCGACGACTACATCGCCGTGCTGATGACGTTCCTGCGTGCGATGGGCCCCTCCGTCCATGCGGTGGGCGTCTGTCAGCCGGGTGTTCCCCTCCTCGCGGCGGCGGCGCTGTTGGCGGAGGACGGCGATGTTGCAGTGCCGCAAAGCTTGACCTTGATCGCCGCCCCCATCGATCCGCGCGTGCGCGAGACTGCCGTCGGCCGCTTCGCGCGATCGCACCCGCTTGCCTGGTTCGAGCGCACGCTGGTGCAGCGCGTTCCCAGCGGCGAGCCGGGCGCCGGCCGGCGCGTCTACCCGGGCTACCTGCAGTTGGCGGCGTTCATGTCGATGAACCCGTCGGACCATGCCCGCTCGCACCTGCGCTTCTACCGCGATCTGATCGACGGCAATCTCGACGGCGCGCAGACGCACCGCACCTTCTACGACGAGTACCTGGCGGTGATGGACGTGCCGGCCGAGTACTACCTGCAGACGGTCGAGACGGTGTTCAAGCGCTACGACCTTCCGCGGGGCGAGCTGCGCTTTCGCGGGCGGCGGGTGCGGCCGGAGGCGCTGGTCGACACCGCGCTCTTGACCGTCGAGGGCGAGCGAGACGACATCACCGCGCCGGGGCAGACGGCTTCTGCGCACGCGCTCTGCTCCGGCATTCCGGCCGAGAAGAAACGCACTCATCTGCAGCCCGATGCGGGGCACTTCGGCACCTTCAGCGGGCGGCGCTTTCGCGAGCAGGTCTATCCCAAGCTGCGGCAGCTCATCCGCGAGGTCAGCTAGCCGCCGGGCGGTGCCGCAGGATCGCGCTCAGGCGAGGAACTGCTCGATGGCGGCGAGGCCGGAGGGCTCGGCCATCACGCCATAGTGGTTCGCCGGCACCTCGACGACCCGCGCGCTTGGAACCTCCGCCGCGAACTCGTCGCGAAGCGCAGCGCCGACCACGAAGCCCGTCCCGGGCAGAAGCGGCCAGGTCGCGCGCAGGAGCAGCGTCGGCATTCGCAGGGCCGGCCAGAACGCGCGCGGATCGTGCGTTGCACCATAGCGGACGTCCTCCAGCACCGCCGCCTTGGAGGTGCGCGGCCGGACACCGCCCGGCACGCGCTCGAGCTCCTCGCGATAGTGGCGCTCCCACAACTCTGCCCAGGGAACCGCGGCGCCCTGCAGGCGGATCATGGCCGCGTACTCGTCGGCGCTGGGATGGATCGTCTCCAGCCGTTCCAGCCCGGCGAGGATGGGCGCAACCACCGCCGCTTCCGGCCGCCCGGCGCCGTCGATCAGCACCAGCCGTCGGACGCGATCTTGCCCGAGAGCCGCGGCCTGCATCGCCACGAACGCGCCCATCGAGTGGCCGACGAGGTCGAAGGCGCGGAAGCCGAGCGCGTCTGCCGCGGCGAGGAGGTCCTCGGCGTGGCGGCGCCAACCGTGGCTGCCGACGCCACCTGCCGGGCTGCGGCCCCGTCCACGCAGATCGACTGCCACCACCCGGCGGCCGCTTGCGGCGAGCTTCACCGCCAACGCGTCGAAGCTGTGGGCGTTGGCAGAGAGGCCCGGAATGCAGAGCACCGGGCTTCCCGCCTGGGGACCGTGCTGCAGCGCATGCAAACGCGCGCCCGGCAGCGCAATCTCGATTCTTTCCATGCCAAGATGATCTGCGCGGCGGGTGGCCGCGGGGCAAGTCATTTGTTGCAGTGCGGGAGACTCGGCATGGTGCAGGTCAAGAAATACGGGAACCGGCGGCTGTACGACACCGTGCGCAGCCGCTACATCACCCTCGAGGAGCTGGCCGCGATCGTGCGCGGCGGCGAGAACGTGCAGGTGGTGGACGCGAAGACCGGCGAGGATCTCACCGCCGGCACGCTGACCCAGATCCTCGTCGAAGGCCGTGGGGCCGCGCGCCTGTTGCCGCTGCCGCTCCTCGTGCAACTGATCCGGATGGGAGACGACGCGCTGGCGGAGTTCTTCGGCCAGTACGTCACCTGGGCGCTGCAGGTCTACATCCAGGCGCGTGAGGGAGCGCAGTCGCTCAACCCGTTCGGCGGCCTGTTCGGGGCGCCCTTCCAGGGCGGTTTTCCGCGGCCGTTCGGCGGTGCCCCTCCTCCGCCGCAGCGAAGCGAGCCGGCCAGCGACGTGCAGGAGCTGCGCAAGGAGCTGGACGAGCTGAAGAAGTCGCTCAAGCGCCGCCGCTGATCGGGCCCGGCAACGAGCGGCCGGTGCGCACCGCAACAACCATCTTGACAGGTCTGGGTCCGGGGTTATGTTGCACCGCACAAACGATGGCGGTCCGGAATCCGGTCGCCGCAACCAGGAGACCCACATGTCCGAGAACCAGACCCAAGCGACCTACGAGAAGATCACCTCCGGCGTCGAGAAGCTCGTTGCCGAGCAGACCGCCCGGTACGAAGCGGCGGTGGCGGAATTCAGCAAGCTGCAGTCGAAGGGCGTGGAGCAGGCGCACGCCTGGGTGAACACGGCGACGCGCGCGGTGCAGGAGCAGATCGCCTTCGCCGAGCAGTTGGGCGGCGAGTGGCGCAAGGCCGTGCTCGCCGCGACGAAGTCCGCGACGGAAGCCTTCTCCGCCAAGGCGTAGGTTGTGCACCGCTTGGGCGGCAGGTCTGACCCTACCGCTCAAGCGCGTCGAGACGCAGCCCGCGCTTTAGCCGTCGCGCCATTTGCGCTCGGCCTCGTCCCAGGCCGCGAGCGGCATCAGGTCCGGCACCCAGGCAAGCCCGGACTTTCCGTCGGCGGAGACGGCGTCGGTCGCGACCAGCACGTCCAGCAGCGCGGGCCGCCTTGCCATGGCGCGCTCGAGCGCCGCCGGCAGGTCGGCTGCGCGCTCCACTCTCTCCCCATGCATGCCGAACGCGCGCGCCAACGCGGCGTAGTCGCTCGTCTGCAGCTTGGTCCCCACCACCTTGCCGTACGTCTCGGTCTGGTCGTGCACCTCGATCTGCCAGGCGCCGTTGTTGGCGACGACGAAGAGCGGTTTCGCGCCGTGCCGCACCGCCGTGTCGAGCTCGATGGCGTTGAAGCCGAACGATCCGTCGCCGGTCGCCACTACCACCGTGCGGGCCGGGAAGGCGAGGCTCGCCGCGATGCCGAAGGGCACCCCCACGCCGATGCAGCCAAACGGGCCTGGGTCGAGATAGGTCGTCGCCGGCAGGGCGACGCGCGCGAAGCTGAGGAAGTCGCCGCCGTCCGCGACGACGATGGCGTCCTTCGGCAGCACCTCTTGAAGCGCCGCGAGGAGCTTGTTCGGGTGCATGCGACCGTCCTTGCCGTCGGGAGCGTTGCGCATCGTCTCGCGGAGCTTTGCGGCGCGCTCTTCGTGTTTCTGCCGGAGCGCGCGGGCCCAGGCGCGATCCACCGCCGGCTGCCGGCCACGTCCCGCCTCGACCAACGCCGCGAGCGCGGCCGAAGGGCTGGCGAACAGCTCGACCGTGCCGCGCCGGTTGTCCCGCAGCTCGGACGCGGCATCGGCGATGCGCAGCCATTGTGCATTGCAAAAGACGGACGCAGATCCGTAGGCGAGCTGGAAGTCGAGCCGCCGTCCGACCGTGACCACCAGATCCGCCTCGCCCATCACCGAACCGCGCATGGCCGCGATGACCGACGGGTGCTCGTCCGGGACGAGGCCCCTGCTCTCGCCGGTGTCGAGATAGACAGCGCCGGCCGCATCCAAGAGCCTCACCAGCTCCGGACCGGCTGCTCGCGCGCCACGGCCGGAGATGACGAGCGGACGCTTCGCGGACCAGAGCAGATCCGCCGCCGCCCGCACCGCTGCCGGGTCCGGAAAGAGCGTCGCCGCGCGCTTCGGCCGCAGATGCTCTTCCGCCTGCTGCCGCGGCCCGACCTCGGCGCGGAGCGTGTCGGTCGGGAAGTCGAGATAGACCGGCCCCGGCTCGCCACCCTCTCCGAACGCGCGCGACACGGCCTCGTCCAACTCCTGCACAACCAGCGACGGCTCGCGCACCGTCCGCGCGTAGCGGGTGATCGACCGCAAAAGGTCGGTGTGCACCATGTCCTGCAACGCGCCGCGGTTCTCCTGCTGCCGCGGCACCACTCCCGACAGCACGAGGACCGGCGCCCGCGAGACGTGGGCATTGGCAATGCCGGTCATCGCGTTGGTCACGCCCGGTCCGGCCGTCACCAGCGCCACGCCCAGCCCGCCCGTGAGCTCGGCGTGCGCGTGCGCCATGTGCACCGCGGCGCGTTCGTCGCGGACGTCGATGATGCGGATGCCTTCGGCGTCGCAGCGCATCCACAGCGGCATGATGTGGCCGCCGCAGAGCGCGAAGACGCGGTCGACTCCGCGGGCCTTGAGGAAGCGGGCGACGACCGCGGCCGACGACGACGCGCTGACAACGGGAGGCGCCATGCGAACACCTCGGAATGGTGGCTTGCGCGAAACCTACGGCGCGAGCGGGCCCTCGAAAAGGCCCGCTCAGGCGGTCGACTTGCGGCGTCCGGACGGGGCGAGGGCGCGGCCCAGGCTGTCGCGCGCCTTCACCGTCGGCTTTTCCAGGCCGGCCGCGGGGATCGACTCGACGATGCGGTCGGCCGCTTCCGAGGCGTGCGCGAGCGCGAGCTTCTCCGCGCGCTTGGGATCGCGCTCGATGATGGCGTGGACGATGCCCTCGTGCTCGTCCCAGATGTGCTCGCGCCGCGAAGGCTGCCGGAGGATTTCGCTCATCGCCCGGCGCAGGTGGTTCCAATACAGCGTCATCGTCTCTGCGAGGAGCGGGTTGCCGGCCACCCGGTAGATCCACATGTGCAGATCCATGTCGGCGGAAATGAGGTCGTCGACGCGGCCCGCCTGCACCGAGCGCCGGCCCTGGAAGACGAGGCGCCGCCCATCGACCGCGTCGGCCGCGGAGCAGCGCTCGGCCGCGAGCCGGGCCGCCATGGCATCCAAGGCCTCGCGCAGTTCGTAGATCGCGAGGAAGAACTCGCGCTCGAGCGGAGCGACGATGAGGCCGCGCCGTCCGTTGTCGCGGACGAAGCCCTGTGACTTGAGGACGCTCAGCGCCTGTCCGACGGGCTGCCGCGAGATCTGAAGTCGCGCGGCGAGCTCGTCCTGGTTGAGACGCTCCCCGGGTTGCAGTCGCCCGTCGCAGATGGCGGACAGGATGGCCTCGTACGCTCGTTCGATCAGCGTCGGGCCGGGGGCAATGCTCTCCATCTTCGCATGCGGCATACGGGTTCCAGTGTAGTCGATGGATGATCACGACTTCAATCAGGTTCCCGCCCTAAGGCACTTTCCCGAGCGAAACCGACAAAAATGGAGCAGGTGCGAAAGTGTGTGTTGACATGCCCTGCGAACGCGGATACCGTGTTTCGCATACGAAATACGAACTGACGCACCGCGCCGCCAACACGGCCGGTCGGAGGCCGCTTGGCTGAGAACATTCGAGTGCTGCTCGCGAAGGTCGGGTTGGACGGTCACGACCGGGGCGTGAAAGTGGTTGCCCGCTGCCTGCGCGACGCGGGCATGGACGTCATCTACACGGGTCTCCATCGCACGCCGGAAGAAGTGGTCGACGCCGCGGTGCAGGAGGACGTGGACGTCCTCGGCATCAGCCTCCTCTCGGGCGCGCACATGACGATCTTCCCGCGGGTGATGAAGCGGCTGAAGGAGCGAGGGGTCGACGACATGCTGCTGCTCGGGGGCGGAGTCATCCCCGACGACGACGTGGCCCTGCTGAAGAAGATGGGCGTCGCCGAGATTTTGCTCCAGGACACTCCGCCCGAGGCCATCGTCGAAACCGTCCGCCGCCTGGTCAAGGAACGCGGCGCCCGGTAGCCGCGAAAGGACACCCGCTCATGCCCGAGATGGAATCCTGGTCCTGGCCCCCGAAGTACGACGACAGCTACCTTCCCGAGCGCTCTTCCCGCTACTGGTTTCCCAGGCGGGAGACGATGGATCCGGGCGACCGCGAGAAGGCCATCGTTCAGCGCCTGCGCGAGGTGTGCCGCTACGCGTATGAGAAGGCGCCCTTCTATCGCCGCAAGTGGGACGAGGCCGGCTTCCACCCGGACCTGGTGACCTCGCTCGAGGCGTTCGAGTCGAAGTGCCCGGTCCTCGTCAAGACGGACCTGCGCAAGTCCCAGGAGCAGCACCCGCCCTTCGGCGACTACCTCTGCATCCCCGAGTCGGAGGTGTTCCACATCCACGGCACCTCCGGCACCACCGGCCGCCCCACCGCCTTCGGCATCGGCGAAGAGGACTGGAAGGCCATCGCCAACGCCCACGCCCGCATCATGTGGGGATTCGGCATCCGCCCGGGCGACATGGTGTTCATCGCCGCCATCCTCTCGCTCTACATGGGAAGCTGGGGCGCGTTGGCGGGCGCAGAGCGGATGCGCTGCAAGTCGTTCCCCTTCGGCGCCGGCGCGCCCGGCATGACCTCGCGCGCGGTGCAGTGGCTCGCGCAGATGAAGCCGCAGGCGCTCTACGGCACGCCGTCGTACGCGCTCTTCGTCGCGGAAACCGCCCGCAAGGAGGGCGTGGACCCGGCGAGCTTCGGCCTTCGGCACCTCTTCTTCTCCGGCGAGCCAGGCGCCTCGGTGCCGGGCGTGCGCGACCGCATCGAAGACGCCTTCAAGGGCAAGGTCTTCGACTGCGGCTCGATGGCGGAGGTGACGCCGTTCATGAACGTCGCCGGCTCGCAGGAGACGAGCGGAATGATGTGCTGGCAGGACATCGTCTACACCGAGGTCTGCGATCCCAAGACCTTCCACCGCGTCCCCTACGGGCAGCGCGGCACGCCGGTCTACACGCACCTCGAGCGCACTTCCCAGCCGATGATCCGGCTCGTCTCCGGCGACCTCACGCAGTGGGTGATGGACAAGAACCCCTGCGGCCGCACCTATCCGCGGCTCCCGAGCGGCATCTTCGGGCGCATCGACGACATGTTCACCATCCGCGGCGAGAACGTCTATCCGAGCGAGATCGACGCGGCGCTGAACAAGGTGGAAGGCTACGGCGGCGAGCACCGCATCGTCATCAGCCGCTCGGGCGTGATGGACGAGCTGATGATCCGCGTCGAGCCCACGCCCGATCTGGAGAAGCAGGGCTCTGTTGCGCTGCAGCAATTCAAGGAGCGCATCGCCAAGAACATCCACACCATGCTCGGCATCCGCGCCGGCGTGGAGGTGGTGGCCTGCGCCACCTATCCGCGAACCGACTTCAAGGCCCGGCGGGTCATCGACGACCGCGAGGTGTTCCGCGAGATGAACCAGAAGCTCTCCTCGGAGAAAGTGCGATGACGAGGCGAGCCGTCCCCTCGCGCGAGCTGTTGCCGAAGGTGATGGCGGGAGAGATCGCCGCCATCGCCCGGCTGCTCAGCCGTGCGGAGTCCGGCGAGCCGGAGGTGCGCGAGACGCTGGCCGAGGTCTACGCCAAGGCCGGCCGCGCGCACGTCATCGGCATCACCGGCGTACCGGGCAGCGGAAAGTCCACCTTGGTCTCGGTGCTCGCCACCCGGCTGCGCGGCGAAGGCCACAAGGTTGGCATCATCGCCATCGATCCTTCGAGCCCCTATTCGGGCGGCGCGATCATGGGCGACCGCATCCGCATGCAGGAGCTCGCCTCCGACGAAGGCATCTACATCCGCAGCATGGCGACCCGGGGCGCTTTGGGCGGCATGGCGCGGGCGACGCTCGACTCGGTCGACATCCTCGACGTCGCCGGCTACGACCAGGTGCTGATCGAGACGGTCGGCGTCGGCCAGGACGAGGTGGAGATCGCCAACGCCTCGCACACCACCGTCGTCGTCTCCGCCCCGGGGCTCGGCGACGAGATTCAAGCCATCAAGGCGGGCATCCTCGAGATCGCCGACGTCCACGTGGTCTCGAAGAGCGACAAGCCCGACGCCAGCCGGACGGTCACCGACCTGAAGCAGATGCTGCTGCTCGGGATGTCGATGGAGTCGCTGGAGAAGAAGGACGTCTGGCGCCCGCCGGTCATCTCCACGAGCTCATACGACAAGCAGGGCTTCGACGAGCTGGTCAAGGCGCTGGCGAAGCACAAGCAGCACCTCGACGGAACGGCGGCGGGGGCCGAGCGCCTTCGCCGCAACGCCGAGTTCCGTATGCTCAAGTCCGCCGAGGAGCTGCTCCGGCAGCGCTTCCGGTCCAACAGCGCGGGCCGCACCGCAGGCATCGCGGAGCGGCTGGCGCAGCGAAAGCTCTCTCCCTACAGCGCCGGCGAGCAGCTGCTCGCAGGCGTCGCCGATCACGACCGCGCACGCGATGTGCGCGAAGAAGAGCGCGCACGCGGTGCGCGAGACGAGGCCGCCCGATGACGAAGAGGATCGAATCCGCAGAGCTCAAGCAACAGATCGCAGATTGGGAAGGCCGCGAGGTCAAGGCGTTCCTGGGAAAGCAGAAGGAGAAGAAGGACGAGTTCTTCACCGGCGGCGGCTTCCCGGTGAAGCGCACCTATACGCGCATCGACATCGAGGACATCCCCGACGAGGACATCGGGCTGCCCGGCCGCTTCCCCTTCACCCGCGGCCCCTACCCGACCATGTACCGGAGCCGCAACTGGACCATGCGCCAGATCGCCGGCTTCGGCACCGGCGAGGACACCAACAAGCGGTTCAAGTACCTCATCGCGCAGGGGCAGACCGGCCTCTCGGTCGACTTCGACATGCCCACCTTGATGGGCTACGACTCCGACCACCCGATGAGCGAGGGCGAGGTGGGCCGCGAAGGCGTGGCCATCGACACCGTCGCCGACATGGAAGCGCTCTTCGCCGACATCGACCTGGAGAAGATTTCCGTGTCGATGACCATCAACCCGAGCGCCTGGATCCTGCTCGCGATGTACGTGGTCCTGGCGCAGAAGCGCGGGTTCGATCTCAACAAGCTGTCCGGCACCATCCAGGCGGACATCTTGAAGGAATATCAAGCGCAGAAGGAGTACTGCTTCCCGATCGAGCCGTCGGTGCGCATCGTCCGCGACTGCATCACCTACTGCGCGAAGAACCTGAAGCGGTACAACCCGATCAACATCTCGGGCTACCACATCTCGGAAGCCGGCTCTTCGCCGCTGCACGAGGTGGCCTTCCCCCTCTGCAACCTCATCACCTACGTCGAAGAGGTGCAGAAGACCGGCATGCACGTGGACGAGTTCGCGCCCCGGCTCGCCTTCTTCTTCGTCTCGCAGACCGACTTCTTCGAGGAGATTGCCAAGTTCCGCGCCGTCCGCCGCGCCTACGCCAAGATCATGCGCGACCGCTTCGGGGCGAAGAATCCGGAGTCGATGCGGCTCCGCTTCCACTGCCAGACCGCCGCCGCGAGCCTCACGCGCCCGCAGTACCAGATCAACGTCGTCCGCACCGCCTTCCAGGCGCTCTCGGCCGTCCTGGGCGGCGCGCAGAGCCTGCACACGAACGGCATGGACGAAGCCTTCGCCATCCCCACCGAGGAGGCGATGAAGATCGCGCTCCGCACCCAGCAGATCATCGCCGAAGAGACGCACGTCACCGACGTGGTCGATCCGTTGGGTGGGTCGTACTTCGTCGAGCGGCTCACCAGCGACTACGAGAAGAAGATCTTCGAGATCATCGACGAGGTGGAAAAGCTCGGCGGCACCGTCAAGCTGATCAAGGAAGGCTGGTTCCAGAAGCACATCGCCGACTACGCGTAC
>DASXHM010000264.1:0-14854 GCA_036488495.1 Myxococcales bacterium
CAGGATGGCGAAGAACGACAGCCGCCGCACGCGCGTCAGGTGCTGCCGAGCTTGATCTTCCGCTCGCTCTTCTCCCGGCAAAAGAGGCAGAGCGCCACTTCAGGATATTGCGCGAACCCGGGCGACCAGCCGGGATGCATCGCGCAGCGCGGATCGTAGCAATGGTGCAGGTCCCACAGATGCCCGACGTAATGGGCGGCGCGCTTCGCCAGCCCTTGATCGAGCGGGACGCCGGCCAGTGCGTTCGCGGTTGCGACGGCTTTGCCGCCGCCGTACTGGGCGTAACCGTCCACCGGACCGCGCCCCATCGGGCCTGGCGGAACCACCAACGGTTCGCTGGTCAGATAGAGGATCTTGTCGTCGGCGTAGAGGGTGACGTCGTCGTCGATCTCGTCGAGCAGCTTGACGGCGTCGTAGCTGTCCTGCTCGTCGTCGACCGCGCCGCGGGGCAATTCGCCTTCGCCTTCGAACTCACAGCCCATGCCGTACGCCGCGTGCAGCCGGCGCGAGACCAGGTCCACCACGTCAGGCGGAAATTCCGAGAGCGTGACGATGCGGATCATTTCTTACCCTTTGCCTTGGCCTTCGCGGGTGCGGCTGGCTTTTTGGCGGGAGCCGCCGCTTTCTTGGCCGGGGCGGCTTTCTTGGCGGGAGCGGCTGCAGCCGGGGCGGCCTTCTTCTTCGCGGCAGCGGGCGCAGCCGGAGGAGGTGCGGCTTTCTTGGCGGGTGCGGTCTTCTCAGCGGCGTGCGCGGCCGGCGTGTGCTTGTCCGGCGGATGCGCGGCCGGTGGGTGCTTTTCGGGGGTATGCGCGGCCGGTGGGTGCTTTTCCGGAGTATGCGCGGCCGGTGCGTGCTTTTCGGGAGCGTGCGCGGCCGGTGCGTGCTTCTCCGCAGCATGCGTGGGTGCCGTGTGCTTGTCCGGAGCATGCGCGGCCGGTGCGTGCTTCTCCGGGGCGTGCGCAGCCGGTCCATGCTTCTCCGGAGCACGCGCGGCCGGCATCGCATGTGCCGGCCCGTCGTTCGCCGCTGGCCGCTGCGGAATCATCGAGGCCCTCGGCGCCTCCACCCCTCGCGGCGCCTCCACTGCCCGCGGCGCGTCCACTGCCCGCGGCGCGTCCACCCTCGGCGCACCACCCTCCGCGGCCTTCTTCGCCGCGCTCTCCGCGGGCGCTTTCTTCGCTGCGCTCTCCGCCGGCGCCTTCTTCGGCGCGCTCTCTGCGGCCGGCTTCTTCGCCGCGCCGTCCGCGCTCTTGGCGCCCTTCTTCGCGGCGGGCTTCTTCGGCGCCTCCGCCTCGTCCTCGTCGCCCTCTTCTTCTTCCGCGCCCTCGGTGCGCGCGGCGGCCGGCGTCTCCTCCTCCGCCTCCTCGTCCTCGAATCCCAGGTCGTCGTCGCCCGCCGCACGCAGCGGCGCAGGCGGGCCGAGCGTTGCCGGCGGCAGCTCGCGCCCTTTGCGCTTCATTCCCACCGGCGGCCAGAGCGCGTAATCCAAATTGTCTTCGGCGACGTGCAGCGGAATGTCCATCGCTGCAGCGATCTCACCGACGAGCAGGTGGCGCGCGTTGTCGTAGAGCTCGCGCTCCTTCGGCGGCAGCGGACGCACCCGCGAGAGCGTGTGCAGACCGCGCAGAACTTCCACCGTGCCGAACAGCCCGCCGCCGCTCATGCGCTCCGCGTTCTCGCGGTGGCGCACCTTCCAATCGAGCTGCGGATCGTTTCCCGGCGCGGTCAATTCGTCGAAGACCTTGTCGATGGCGGCGACGTCCGCCACCTTGCGCAGGCCGATGCCCATCACCTTCGCTTTGGGCACCATCACGGTCGCGCCGTCCTCCTCGCGCGAGAGCGTGACCATCTCGATCTCCAGACTGGAGATGTTCTTGATGGCGACGCCGGTGATGCGGCAGATGCCTTGGTTTGGATAGACCACGCGGTCGCCGACATGGAGGCTGCCGTCGCCGATGGCGGCCTGGTTCGATTTCTCGGCCATGGCGCCCTCGCTACCCCACGCACGCAAAGCGCGCAAGTTGCGCGGTGCAAGCGTGCCAGGAAAAGCCCGCGATTGTTTGCCCCATTTCGCATTCCGCGGGCGGGGGTTGGCGCGAGCAGAAAGGCTGGTTACTCGTGTGAAAGAGGAGGGATATGACCTGCAAGTTGATGATCGTCGACGACGACGAAGACATCCGCGAGTCGCTCGTCGATCTGCTGCAGACGGAAGGTTACGAAGCGCTGGGGGTCGCGAGTGGGGCCACCGCGCTCTCGCAATTGACCTGGGAGCAGTTCATTCCCGACGTGATCGTGCTCGACCTGTTGATGCCGCAGATGGGCGGCGACCAACTGCGCACGGTGCTCCAGCGCCACCCCCGCTGGTCGCGCATTCCCATCATCGTCTGTACGGGGGATCTGGTGCCCGACGACGTGCGCACGAGCGTCTTTGGCGTTCTGCAGAAGCCGTTCGATCTGGAGCGGCTGTTCTCGATGGTGGAGAAGGCCTGCGGCTGCGATCTCTGACCCGCTTCCGGCTGCGCATTTCCAGTTGCGCACGAGCGGTCTTGAGATACGATGCAGCGCGTCAAGGAGGGCCGGATGGCCGAGCAGATCGACGCGCAAGAAGCACAGTCGAACGAAGGTCCTGCACGGGGTGGATCGTTCCTGTTCGAACCGGTCGGTTCCCGGCCGTTCATGACGCCGGAGAAGTTCACCGAGACGCAGCGCGAGTTCTACGCGACCGGACAGAACTTCGCCCGCACCGAAGTGACTCCGCGCGCCGAGGTGCTGGAGAAGAAGGACAACGCGCTCTTGCGCGAGCTGCTCGGAAAGGCCGGCGAGCTCGGGCTCCTCGGCGTCGACATCGCGGAAGAGTACGGCGGGCTCGCGCTCGACAAGACCACCTCGATGGTGGTGGCGGAGTCGCAATCGGCGGACTACGGGGGCTGGTCGACGACCTTCGGCGCGCATGTCGGCATCGGCACCTTGCCCATCGTCTTCTTCGGCACGCGAGAGCAGAAGGCGAAGTACCTGCCCGACCTCGCGAGCGGCAAGAAGGTGGCGGCGTACGCGCTCTCGGAAGCGGGCAGCGGATCGGACGCGCTCGGCGCCCGCACCACGGCGAAGCTCTCGCCCGACGGCAAGCACTACATCGTCAACGGCGGCAAGATGTGGATCACGAACGGCGGTTTCGCCGACGTGTTCGTCGTCTTCCTGCAGATCCAGCCCGGCGGATTTACGGCGCTCATCGTCGAGCGCGGAACGCCCGGCTTCTCCATCGGCCGCGAAGAGCACAAGCTGGGCATCCGCGGCAGCTCGACGACGCCGCTCATCTTCGAGGACGCGCGCGTTCCGGTCGAGAACGTCCTGGGCGAGATCGGCAAGGGCCACAAGATCGCCTTCAACATCTTGAACGTCGGCCGGCTCAAGCTGGCGGCATTCGCGTGCGGCGGAATGAAGTCGGCGCTGCGCTCCGGCATCGAGTACGCGGCGCAGCGCAAGCAGTTCGGCAAGACCATTTCCTCGTTCGGCCTCATCCGCGAGAAGCTCGCGCGAGCCGCGGCGCTGATCTATGCAGCGGAGGCGATGACCTACCGCGCGTCGGGGGCGATCGACGATGCGATAGCGTCGGCGTCAGGAGGCGATGCCATCGGTTCAGCGGACGATGCGCGATCCGTCATGGCCGGCATCGAAGAATACGCCGTCGAAGCCTCGATCATGAAGGTGGCCGGCTCGGAGTGGCTCTTCCAGATCATCGACGAGATGCTGCAGATCCACGGCGGCAACGGCTTCGTCGAGGACTACCCGATCGAGCGCGCGTACCGCGACAATCGCGTCAACCGCATCTTCGAGGGCACGAACGAGATCAACCGGCTGCTCATCCCCGGGATGATCTTCAAGCGCGCGATGAAGGGCGAATTGCCGCTGTTCGCAGCCGTGCAGCGCCTCGACGAGCCCGTCCCGCAGCCGGTGGGCCGGCTTGCTGCCGAGCGCCGCGGCGCCGAGCTGGCGAAGCGCCAATTTCTCTTCGCCGCCAAGTGGGCATCGACCCTCGGGCCGGCCCTCGAGGAGCGCCAGGAAGTGCTGGCAGCGCTCGCCGACTGCGCCATCGAAGCATACGCGATGGACAGCATCCTCGGCCGCACGCTCGCCGCCCAAGACCACGACGAGCTTCGCAATGCGCTCTGCCGCTTGTACTGCATGGAGTCTCGCGAACGAGCGTTCGCTCGCGCGCGCTTCGCCGTCTGCGCGGTGGCGGACGCGAGCGAGGTAGGCGACGCGGTTTCCCAATTGGGCAAGCTGTACGACTTCATCCCCACGAACGGCGCCGAAGTGCGGGAGCAGATTGCTCCAGCGCTGCTGGATTCGCACCGCTACCCGTTGAGTTACTGACAGCTCGGGCCCCTCGCGTTCGGCCCGCCGTATGCACAAGTTCCGGCGGGCGTCGGCGGGCGAGGGGGTCTTGGTGCAACAACGTACGGAGCCGGGTGCAATGGGTGCAGTCAGGCCGCTGTGGTCGGAAGCGGACAATCTGCGGCAGCGCATCGCGGAAGCGAACGCGCTGTACGGATTCTTTTCGTTCGAGACCGCGCTGTCGCAGCGCGCGTCGCACGGCCACCTGCGCACGAGCCCGGCTGCTCGCGCGGCTTTGATCCGTCTGTGTGCCGCGCCGGAGACTCGCGCGGCGGTGCTCTCCGCTCGTCCGGCTGAAGTGCTGCAGCGCAGGCTCCGGCTGCACCGGCTCGCATATGTCGGCGTCCACGGCACCGACGTAAAGGCCTTCGGGCTTCGCGCGGTCACCGAACCCAATTTGCAGGCGGCCGAAGAGGCCATCCAGAAGCTGCGCCGCGCGTGCACGAGGTTGCCCGCGCTGCAGGCGCCCGGCCTCGTCATCGACGACCGCGGATTTTCGCTCGCGCTCCAGCTTCGCAACGCCGAACCCGAGGCGCGGGTCGCTGCAGCCGAGGAGTTCAGCAAGGCCGTCGCGAGCGTGGGACTGACGCTGCGGCCGAGCCCCGATTGTCTCGAAGCCGTTCCGGAAGGCGCGCACCTGTGGCGCGCTGCCTTGGGCCTTCTCGCCGGAATGCGCGGAGCGCTCGCGGTCTACGTCGGTGCGGGCGAAGAGGATGAGCAGGCGTTCCAGATCCTCGGTCGCCGCAACGCCATCACGGTGCACGTCGGGCCGCCGCCTCGCGGTGGGACGCACGCGCGCTGGCAGGTGGCGGACAGCGGCGAAGTCATCCGGCTGATCCACTGGCTGGCGGACGCACGCCGTAAAGCGTAGGTGCTCGTGGCCGTCCGCGTTTTCGTGGACGGAGTCGAGTTCGTGCCGGCGGTCGTGATTGGTTTCGGCGTAAAGTCCGGGCATGCGCCAGGACCCGCATAGCTACGCCGACTCCGAACAGCCGCAAACGCGCAGTCTGACCTTGCGCCTCACCGCCGACTTTGCCGCGCGCACAGTCCGCAGCGAGACCGTGCTGCACTTTCGTGCAGCGGGGCAGGGCCCGCTCGATCTCGACACGCGCGATCTGCGCATCGAGTCGGTGCAGTCGCTCGACGGAAAGCCGCTGCGATTTGAGTTGGGCGCTGCCGACCCGGTTCTCGGCTCGCGCTTGCGCATCGAGCTGCCGGCGGGTTCGCAAGGCGTCCGCATCCGCGCCGCGACGTCGCCGCAAGCGAGCGCGCTGCAGTGGCTCGATGCGCAGCAGACGGCTTCCGGCAAACCGTTTCTGTTCACGCAGTGTCAGCCCATCCACGCGCGGTCGATCATTCCGGTGCAAGACACGCCGCGCGTCCGGGTGACCATCGACGAGGCTGTGTTCGAAGTTCCTTCCGGGCTTCGCGCGCTGATGGCCGGAGCGCCTCGTGGTCCGGGCGTCTTCTCGATGCCGCAGCCGATTCCGCCGTATCTCTTCGCCTTCGCGGTCGGCGATCTGGTCGAACGCGCGGTGTCGCCGCGCTGCTCGGTCTGGGCGGAGCCGCCCATCGCGGACGCAGCCGCTTGGGAATTCGCAGCGCTCGAGGACACCCTGCGCGCGGCCGAACAGCTCTTCGGCCCTTACGATTGGGACCGCGCGGATCTGTTGGTGATGCCGCCCAGCTTTCCGTACGGCGGAATGGAGAACCCGCGACTCACTTTCCTGACCCCGTCCGTCCTCGCCGGCGACAGGTCGCTCGTGAACGTGGTTGCGCACGAGCTCGCGCACGCGTGGACCGGGAACTTGGTAACCAATGCCAACGCGAATCATTTCTGGCTCAATGAAGGCTTCACCGTCTACGCGGAGCGCAGGATCCTGGAAGCGATGCACGGCCGCGAAGTCTCGGAATTGCACGCCGCGATCGGGCGGCACGATCTGCAGGTTGCGCTGGATAGGTTCGAGCCGCGCCCCGAGCTGACGCGGTTGCGCACGAACCTCGAAGGAGTGCATCCGGATGAAGCTTATTCGTCGGTGCCTTATGAAAAGGGATATCTGTTTCTGCGACGGCTCGAAGAGCTGGCGGGACGGGACGCCTTCGACAAGTTCCTGCGCGAGTATCTGACGCGGTTTCGTTTTCAAAGTATCGAGACCGATCAGTTCCTTTCGACGTTGGACGAATTGCTTCCCGGCCTGTCAGCGAAAGCCGACGCCGCACGCTGGATCGATGCGCCCAGCCTCCCCCCGGATGCGCCGCAGCCGGCCGCTGCCCGATTGTCCGAGCTGCAGCAACTCGCCCGCGATTCCCGCGAGCCCGGCGAGGTTTCTCCGACCGAGCTGCTCGTCTATCTGCAGGCGTTGCCGCAGCCGACAGACGGCAAGTTGCTCGCGGCGCTCGATACGCGCTTTGGACTGTCCAAACGCGAGAGCCTCGAGCTCCGCCACACTTTCGTCCTCGCCCAGCTCCGCGCCGGCGTCCCCGGCGCAGTCGAGGCAGCGCGCAAGGTGGTGAGCGAGTCAGGCCGCATGAAATACCTCAAGCCCGTCTACGGCGAGCTCGCAAAGCGCGACCGCGCCGCCGCCCAGCGCATCTACGAAGAGCTCCGCCCCGGCTATCACCCGATTGCGCGCGAAGTCATCGAAGGGATGCTCGCCGCGTGACGGCGCCCGAGACAGAGCCGGAGCGCGCAAGCTACGAAGCTGGCGCACCGCGGTGGACGAAGCGTGGAGAATGACCAATTCTCCGTATCGTTCCGGATGTGCCATCCGCACCTGAATCCGAGCCGTCTCGCCGCGGCGTTGGGATGGCGGCCAAGTGACATATGGGAATCCGGCGACGGCCGTCGAACGCCGGCCGGCACGCCACTGTCCGGTACTTATAAACAATCCTATTGCACCTTCGATGTGCGGGCGCCGGGTCGAAACGCATCTTTAGACGAAACTCTCGCACTGTCGCTCGACCATCTCGATCCACATGGCGCAACTTTGAGGCGATGGGCAAATACCGGCGGCCGATCTGAATTCTTCGTTGGATTGTATGTGAAGACGAGCGCTGGGTACGTGGTTGACGCCCAGATCATGCGGCGGTGCGCAAAACTGGGCATCAATTTCGGATTACTGATCATCCTCGGCAAGCGTCCCGCATACGTGATGCGCAGCGGAAATATTTTACGACACGCTTCGGCGATCAGGCGGCGTCTGCGATGACCGACAACGATAGGCGCCGCGTCTTGCTGATGAGTTTGATCCGCGCGGATGCATCGTGGCAGACCGTCGCGGCCGAATTGGCGCAATTCGGATGGGATTGCGACGTCGAGCTGGTCGAGCTGCGTGCAGAAGACTTGAAATCCGTCATCGAGAGATTCGCGCGAGGACAGACGACTTCGGGCGAGTTGGAAGAGTGGGCAGACGCAGTCGAGGGTCGCGACGACATTCATTTCGCCGCCCCGGTTATCAAAGACATTCTCGCGGAGATCGCCAATCCCACGGTATTCGGCGGGATCAACCTGGCGAGGGCTGGGCGATGGCTCGCTGCGATCAAATGATGCTGATCCAAGCCTCTACGGCCGCGTCCCGATGGGACGTTCGCCTTGCGCGCCTCGCGCAGATGGCGCACGGTTGGCACGGACGAGGATGACATCTGCCATTCGAAAGCTTGCCGAAATTGGTTCTGGCTCACTGAGCTCTTCGGCTGCGGTCGCAGCAGCTCCGCAATTGCGCGAGCTCTTGACGGCGTCCAACGGCTTCTATGCGTTCGAGTCGGCGCTGCATGTCTTGCCTTCAGGCGAGAGCGCCGAGCACATGACGTTGCAGCAGTGGAATTCGGCGACGCTGTGGCGCGACACCTATGGCGAGCTTGCGGAAGGGTGCGACTTCTTCGCGGAAGACATCTTCGGCGACCAATTCTGCTTCAAGAACGACCGTATCTTTCGCTTTGACGCGGAGACCGGAGAGACAAAGCATCTGGCGAACTCCGTCGAAGAGTGGTGCGAGAAGCTGCTCCGCGATTGGTCCGAGATCACCGGCCATCGGCTCGCGCATGAGTGGCAGGCGTGTCATGGCGCTCTCCATCCCGGAGTCCGGCTCGTCCCGCGGACGGCGTTCGTGCTGGGCGGCGAATACTCGCTGAGCAATCTTCTGGCGACCGACGCCATCAAGGGGATGCGGGCGCGCGGCGCAATTGCCCGGCAGCTTCGCGGGCTGCCGAATGGAACCCGCATTCAGTTCAACGTGGTCGATTGACGAGAAAGCCGTCAGCCGCGACGATCGGGTCATGAAGCACTGCGGGAGTCTCGAAACACAGGGTGGGCCGATCCTGTTGGTCGACGCAGACGCCGCATCGTCGTGGGGCGGCGTAGAAACCGCCGATTATTCGAAACTGATTCACGCTTGCGGCCCGGAAGGCTGCGAGCTCACGGTTGGTGGCGGGCGCGCGGTCGCTTGGGAACCCGAAGGCGGCGGCATCATAGAAGTATTCGCGGACGAAGTCTCTGCGGTCCTGTGCAAGATCATGGCGCTCGACCCAGACGAATCGCGGGACGTGGCCGTTCTCAATGCTGCAGTGGCGAGGCCGGTCACCTCCGCGGTGATCGGCAGCGTCGACATTTGCTCTGGAAAGGTGGCCATCTTCTGGTCGCCCGTAAGCGGTCGGGAGATCGCGCGCCCGAGAATGGTCGGAGAAAAGGCCGTCATGCTTTCTGTCGGCATCGGTCGCTTCGTCTGCGGTACCGAGCAGCACCAAACGCCGCGGTCGGAGGTGTGGTGCTGCCGAATCGTCAGAGAGCAACAATCGCCTTGACCCACTGGCCGGCGGACTTTTGATTCGGGAGATATCGAGTGGTGCGCCTGAAGCTGCTGACAGTGGTGGTAGCGATTGCCGCGATCTGCGCGTGCCATGGCGCGCCTGCCCTACGCGATTCAGCCGGCGAGCGCCGCGGATGCTCGACCTTCTTCGGTGTGTCGAACGGTCCGGATGGCTTCGCCACGGCATGGGTCATGTGCATCGACGTGCAGCACTGCACGGGCAAGATGCTCGTGGTGAACCGCGGAATGCAGCCGGTCGACGATTTTCACATGGATCCTGGCGGGCGCCTCCGTTTTCGATTGCGGGCACTCAGCAGGTTTTACCGATTCGTCGGCAAACTCGGCGGCGAAACGATCGCGGGGACCATGCAACTCGTGGACGCGAGAACGGGCGTAGAGATCTGGCGAGCGGAGGTGAATGCCGTTGCCGTGATCGACACGCCCATCCACTATTCCAACGCGACCTACGTGGAAGAAGGCGGCGACATGGTGGGCGCCGAGCTTTGGCTCATCCGAACGCTCGATGGGCCCGCCGGAATGATCGTTTTCTACGAGGGTTATTGGGGTGAGCCCGTTCGGGTGCCGCTCGCGATGTCAGGCGTATCCGTACACGAGGGTGCAATCGACTTTCAACTGCGCCTGCCCGGACAGCTTGGTCGATACAGGCTGACGATGGGCGTGAAAAGGACCACTTTCAACGGATGGATGCAGGCGGGACGCCGGCCGAATACGGTGTAGAGGTCGTAAAGCAACCGTCACGGTTTTGACGTCGAAGCCCTGTGAATCAATGCACTGAATCTTTGCCGGCAACCGCCACCGAAATCGCAGTGAGGCCATCGTGCGCCGCGCGCTTCGACGTCGACGAAGTATTGCTCTTGCTCCTCGTAATAGTCGAGAACCAGCTCATCCCGAAAATCGGCTGAAATGAAGGAGACGATGCCCTCGACGTTCACGTCGAAAGGAAAGGCAAAGTTCACTTGTGCGATCGAAGGAGCCATCGCCGGACCGCAAATTGAGGCGAGCGGCGTCCATAGATAGACCTGCGACGGGTTCGCCTGCTCGAGCCGTCTCACGTAAGCATCGAATACAGGCGTCACCTTGTCTTCGAATGGCAAACGAACCTTCGACCTCGCCGTCGTATCCATCGCAACGACGCGCGACCTCCAAACGGCGACCTCCTCGAGAGGGACGAGATCCGCCGCCGCCACTGGATGCCCCGTGAGCACCGACTGCTGCCGGAGGTGCTGTTGCAGATTTCGTCGGTACTGAAAGCGATCTCTCGCGTTCGTCATTTACACGTGTTTAGCGCAATTGTGCCGGAAGGGGCGCATCGCCCGTCTTGATCACGAACGCCTCTGGCACGTCTCACGCGTCCCGGTTCCGCCGTCGAATCTCGAGCGCAACGGCGAGTTGTAGGCCGCGGACCGCGATCACCTTTCCGCACAGGAGTGCGAGCGGGTATAAGCTGAGTGCGATGCACGCTGAGGCAAGAGCAATTGCTGGAGAGCGGGAATGAGACTCGGAGGAGCCATCGCCTGTGTCATGTGCTGTATTGGATGCGACGGTTGGTCTCAGGTCCGCGGCCGTGTTCGCACACCTTCAGGCGATTCCATTCCAGCGGCGAAGATCGAAGTCTATCGAGGCTCGTCCTGCAGCGGCGCGACCGCATTCAGAACACGCGGGACGAGCCGGCCGGACGGAACGTTCAGCATCGTCTTCTCGGACTCTCCGACAGCGGATGAGGCGGTTGCCGTTTATCTTCGGAAGCAAGGTTTCACGGAACGCTGCTCCGTCGTGCCCGCGACATGTGTGCGTTATGAACCGAAGGGCTGCGTCCTCGATGAGCAACTGATTCCCGTCAAGGACGACACGGGTCAATGACATGGCGGACCGGGCGCACGGGAGGCACTTTCATGCGAGGCGTCCCGCAATCCCACCGTTCTGCGTCACCATGTTCTCTCTCTGCCTCGCCGCCTGCTCCGCGCAGACCGTGCCACCGCCGCCCGCTCCGCTTCAGGCGCGCTTGGACGTGCCGTCCAATGCAACGGTGCGGCAGCCATTGCCGTTCGACGCAAGTCACTCCACCGGCACCATCGCGAGTTACTCATTCGACTTCGGAGACGGGTCGGCGGTGCAGACCTTTGACGGCCCGGCGGCGCCCGCGGTGAATCACGTCTACCCGCGTGTGGGAACGTACTCTCCTTCGCTGACGGTGACCGGCATCGCCGGCGACACCTCTACGTCGACGGCATCCACGACGGCGGGAGGGACGCCGCCCGTGGCCGTGCTCGCTCCGCCTGCGAAGTCGGCAAAAACAATCCCGTTTGTCTTCGACGCCAGCGCATCGACCGATGGCGACGGAACGCTGGTGGAATATCGATTCGATTTCGGAGATGGCTCGCCAGTCGTCTCGCAGCCGAGCCCGGTTGCACGCCATGCCTACGCAGCCGCCGGCTTCTACAACGCATCCGTCACCGTGGTCAGCGAGGACACTCTCACTGCGACCGCCACGGCCGTGGTGCAGGTCGGACTCTCCTTCGATCCAACACAGCTCGTCGCGCATACGCAGCAAATCGAGCCGTCGCCACGCCTCGCCTTCGACGATCAAGATGCGGCGTACGTAAGCTTCAACTTCAACGGGCTGCGGTTGATGGTGAGCCGCGAAGCCGCGGGCGCATCGGCGTTCCCGACGGGGCTCCTCGCCGTCCCCGACAATGGGCTGAGCCCGCAAGACGTCGCGCTCGCGGTGCTCGGCGGCACTCTTCATGCCGTCTTCGGCTGGCAAGACCCCGCGGGAAACTCCGACATCGCGTACGTGCGATCCAACGACCACGGCGAGACTTTCTCGCCGCCGGTGATGCTCTCGAACGACGCTTCTTCTTTCGTCCCGGTGATGGTCACGGACGGGGTGGACGGTATTTTCGTGGCGTATGAAGGCATCCCGCCGCCGCTGTCGGGAAACCTCAGCACGCGGTTCGTCCGGTCAATCGATGGCGGCGCGACCTTCAGTGCCCCGTTGATCCTTGCGGGCGGCGACGGGCAGGATGCGTCGTGTCCGAGCGTCGCGCTGGATGGACGCGGCAATCTGCTGGTGGCTTGGAACCAGGAGCCGCGGAAGGTTTTCGTCGCCACCTCGACCGACAGGGGAGCCACCTTCGCAGCTCCGGTCCTGCTCTCGGACTCGGCGCACTCGGCGGGATGCCCGCGCCTGACCTCGGATGGCGCGGGCACGATCGTCGCGATCTGGGACCAATTCGAGCTACCCCTCCAGCCCACGGTCACCGATTCCATCGTGGTGTCTCGATCCAGCGACGGTGGCCGGACCTGGGATACGCCTCGGACGTTGGCGTCGGTGACCGAGCCCATCTTCTTCACGTGCATCGAACCGATCGCCACGTCTGAAGGAAATCTGGATCTCATCTATGGAACACGAGACCCAAACAGCAGGACGCCGCTGCACCAGACGACGGTCATCACGCTGTCGGCGGATCTGGGAAAGACGAATTCGCCGCCGCTTCCGCTCGACCCCGTCAACTCGCTCGACGGCGAATGCCCTTGGGCGGTCGCGCGGTCGGGAAGTCGGCTGGGTCTGGCCTGGGCCGTCCAGACCAATCCGATTTTCGCGAACGACGACGTTTACTTCGCTTCCGTACTCGCGACGCCGTAGGCGAGCAACCCACGACCTCGATTACTTCTTCTGCCTTTGCATCTGCGCGACGAAGTCGTCCTGCGCCTTTTTCATCTGTTCCGGCGTCAGGTCCTTCATGTGTTGCGCAATGGACCAGCGGTTGCCCCAGGGGTCGGTGACGGTGCCCGTGCGGTCGCCCCAGAACATGTCCGCGAGGGGCATGGCAACTTTCGCGCCCGCATCGACTGCGCGCTTGAACAGCGCGTCGACGTCGTCGCTGTAGAGCCACAGCGCGGTCTGCGTCGGCGGCGCCATGCCGGGCATCGTGTCGCTGACGAAGAACGCCGAATTGCCGATCCGGAGCTGGGAATGCCAGACCTTCTTGCCGCTGGGATCGTTGGCGCGGCCGTGCTCGGTGGCGCCGAACGCGCGCTTGTAGAAATCGATCGCCTTGTCGGCTCCTTCGACCGAAAGCTGCGGGGTGAGGCTGTGGAGTCCCTCGGGAATCGGGTTCGCCATGGGTCGTCCCTCCGTAGTGTGATGGCCGCGCACTACGCTCTTTCGCGAAGGTGTTCAAGAGGAAGAACCGGCTTCGCTCAAACGGCTCGGCCGGCGGCGCGCAATCGGAAGAAGTGGACGAGCACGAGGATTCCCGCCGTGAAGGGGACGAGCAACGTCATGAGCGGCATGATTCGGTCCAACCAAGTGTCGCAATATCGCGCGTAGACCTCGTCCACAGGCTCCAGCCGAAGGTCGAAGTGCGGAGCCGCCGCGGCGCGCAATTTGTCGATCGTGGCGAACTGGGTGACCTCGTGCTGCCGCGTATCGATGAGGACGAACGAATCCGGTTGATCGGGTGACGGCCACTTCGAGCCGTCGGCCCTCTGGCGCTCCTGTGTGGAGGCAGCGATGAACGGCCCCGCGACCTGTGCGCCGCGCACATTCACGACAGCGTCCTCCTGAGAGCCGACGAAATCCGGCAATGGCTGCGTTCGAGGATCGTAGAGGAACGCGTAATCGGGGTCGTCGATCATCAGCATCGAATAGCCGTTCGGAAGCGGGCATTGCCATGTATCGGCAATGTCCGCGTTGCGGTGGAAGAGGACTGGGTACACGGCGTAGTAGCCGGACATGACGGCGATCCACCATGCGAAGCACGCGAAAGGGAACCACGTCGCCGTCCGTAGCGCCCGTTTCTGCTGCGGGCCTTCCGCGATCAATCGTCGAGCGATGACGCGCAGGACGAACAGCGAAGTGCCGCAAACAATGGCCGCGAAGACTAGCCAGAGGACGATGACGACCGGCGCGCCCATGCGAAATCATTCTGCCAGAGGAGCGGCGATGACGAGATGCGCTTGTCCGAGCTCACGCGAACGACGGCGCATGCGGCAGGTGGCTGCGGTCGTTCCACAATGCGATCGCGGGGGCGTCGTCGACGGGGTCGTGGTGAAGGATGCTCAGCGATGCTGGCGCGAGTGAGAGGTGCTCGGCGAAGCGCGGCGGTTGGCCGAGCCAGCGCGCGGTGAGCACCCGCAACACGACGGCGTGCGCGAAGATCAGCACCTGGCCGTGCAGGTCGGGAAGTAGGGCGTCGATGCGGGCGCCGACGTGCGCGACCGACTCGCCGTTCGGGTTGCCGTCGCGGATGTACGTCCAGCCCGGGCGCTCGCGGAGGATTTCGGCGCGGGTGCGGCCTTCGTAGTCGCCGAAGTCGAGCTCCATCAGGCGGTCGTCGATTTTCGCGGAAAAGCCGGCCAGCTCCGCCGTCTGCCGCGCTCGGAGGAGCGGGCTCGTCAGCACCGACTCGAACGGCAAAGTTCTCAGACGTTTTCCGAGAAGCCGCGCGGACTCTTCGCCGTCGGCGGTCAGGGGCAGGTCGGTCTTACCGGCGAAGCGGCGTTCGGTGCTCCAGGGCGTGTCGCCGTGGCGGCAGAGGTAGAGGGTCGCGGGCATGACGCGGAATGTTCGACCGTCTAACGCGCGGCGTCCAGGGCGTTTTTCGGCGAAAACGTCTGAGAACTTCGCC
>DASXHM010000279.1:0-3750 GCA_036488495.1 Myxococcales bacterium
GCCGGAGTGGATGCCGGCTTCCTCGATGTGCTCCATCACGCCGGCGACCACGTAGTCGGTGCCGTCGCCGACGCAGTCCACGTCCACTTCGGTCGCGTCCTTGAGGAAGCGGTCGATGAGGATGGGCCGCTCGTCGCTCGCTTTCACCGCGGCGGTCGCGTAGTGCTGCAGCCCTTCGTCGTCGTGGACGACTTCCATCGCGCGGCCGCCGAGCACGAACGACGGCCGGACCATCACCGGGTAGCCGATGCGCCGGGCGGTGGCGAGCGCTTCCTCCGCGCTGCGGGCAATGCCGTTTTCCGGCTGCAAGAGGCCGAGCTTCTCCACCACTTTCGCAAACAGCTCGCGGTCCTCGGCGGCATCGATGGCGTCGACGGAGGTGCCGAGGATCTTGATGCCGGCGCGCTCGAGGCCGCGGGCGAGCTTGAGGGGAGTCTGCCCGCCGAACTGGACGATCACGCCGAGCGACTCGCTGTTCTTCTCGCGGCGCGCCACCTCGAGCACGTCCTCCAATGTCAGAGGCTCGAAGTACAACCGATCGGAGGTGTCGTAGTCGGTCGACACCGTCTCGGGATTGCAGTTCACCATCAGGGTTTCGAAGCCGGCATCCCTGAGCGCATACGAGGCTTGCACGCAGCAATAATCGAACTCGACACCCTGGCCGATGCGGTTCGGGCCCGACCCGAGGATGAGCACCTTCTTGCGATCGTCGGGGCGAACTTCGTCCTCCTCTTCGTACGACGAATAGAGGTAGGGCGTGTTGGCGTCGAACTCGGCGGCGCAGGTGTCCACGCGCTTGAAGATCGGGTGCAGGCCTTCGGCTTCGCGCTGGCGGAGAACATCCGCTTCGGTGCGGCCGGACAGGCGCGCGAGGCGCTTGTCGGAAAAGCCGAGACGCTTGAGCTTTGCCAGATGCGGTAAGGGCCCGGAGGGAGTGGTCTGCCCGCGCGCGGCGCCCGTGGTGCTGCCCGGCCCGGCCGCTGCTGCGCCTTCCGCCACCGCGCGCTCCTCGTCGATCAACGTCTCAATCTCCCGCACGAACCACGGGTCGATCGCCGAGAGCCCGCTGATCTCCGCGACGCTCAACCCCGCCCGGCAAGCTTCCGCCACCCAGAACAGCCTGCGCGGCGTCGCCGTCTTCACTTCCTGCCGGATGCGCTCCAGGTCCACTCCGCTGTAGTGAAAGCCTGTCCGGTCGCGCCCGAGCGGCGAATCCAGCCCGTCGGTGGCGTTCTCCATCGACCGCAGCGCCTTCTGCAGCGCGATGGCGAAGGTGCGGCCGATGGCCATCACCTCCCCGACCGACTTCATCGAGGTGGTCAGCGTCTGGTCGGCGTGAGGAAATTTCTCGAAGTTGAAGCGCGGAATCTTCACCACGCAGTAGTCGATGGCCGGCTCGAACGACGACGGCGTGGTCTTGGTGATGTCGTTCGTGATCTCGTCGAGCGTGTACCCGACCGCGAGCTTGGCGGCGATCTTGGCGATGGGAAAGCCGGTGGCCTTCGAGGCCAGCGCCGACGAGCGGCTGACGCGCGGGTTCATCTCGATGACGACGATGCGCCCGGTCTGCGGGTGCACGCCGAACTGCACGTTCGACCCGCCGGTCTCGACCCCGATGGCGCGGATGACCTTGCGGGCGAGGTCGCGCATCTCCTGGTACTCGAAGTCGCTCAACGTCTGCGCCGGCGCGACCGTGATGCTGTCGCCCGTGTGGACGCCCATCGGGTCGATGTTCTCGATGCTGCAGATGATGACGACGTTGTCGGCCTTGTCCCGCATCACCTCCAGCTCGAACTCCTTCCAGCCGAGCACGGACTCTTCGATCAGCACTTCGTGCGTCGGGCTGTAGGCGAGAGCACGCGCCCCCAGCTCTTCCAGCTCCTCGCGGTTGTAGGCGATGCCGCCGCCCAGCCCCCCGAGCGTGAACGACGGCCGCAGGATGAGTGGAAAGCCGAGCTCGGCCGCGATGGCCTGCACTTCGTCCAGGTTGTGCGCCACGCCAGACTTGGGCACCTCGATGCCGATCGAGGTCATGCAGTCCTTGAAGCGCTGCCGGTCCTCCGCCTTTTCGATGGCGTCGAGCTGCGCGCCGATCAATTGGCAATTGTGCTTGGCGAGGATGCCGCTCTTCGCCAGCGCCACCGCGAGATTCAGCGCGGTCTGCCCGCCCATGGTGGGCAAGACCGCGTCCGGCTTCTCCGCCTCGAGGATGCGCTCCGCCGCCTCCACCGTCAGCGGCTCGATGTACGTGCGGTCGGCCCACTCCGCGTCGGTCATGATGGTGGCCGGGTTGGAATTGAGGAGGATGGTGCGGTACCCCTCCTCGCGGAGCGCCTTCAATGCCTGCACGCCCGAGTAGTCGAACTCGCACGCCTGGCCAATGATGATGGGCCCAGAGCCCAGGAGCAGAATGGACTTCAGGTCTTTGCGTCGGGGCATCTCGTCGCTTTCGGGCGCCGCGGAACGACGCCGCGCGGTCGTCTAACATGGACCGGACGCAGATCGCCACGGCCGCTTTGGCGCGCAACGACCGCTATCTGCGCGAGTTCGTCGAAGCGCTGCGGCTGTGCCCTTTCGCGAAGGCCTGCCGCGAGGAAGGCCGCCTCGATCGCCGCGTCCTCTTCGCCGAAGACGAGCGGCTCGGTCAGCTTGCGGCCGCCTTCGTGCAAACGGTCCTCGGTGAGCTTGCAACGGTGGCGGCGCAGGTCGAAGTGGCGCTCTTCATCTTCCCGCTCGCGCCCACGGGCTCGGTCGACGCCGCGCGCGAATTCGAGGCGTTCGGCCGTGCGGTGCGCGAAGGGATGCCGAAGCCAGCGGTGTTCTACTGCGTCGCCTTCCATCCCGACCTGCCGCGCGATCTGCGCGATGCCCACCGCGCGGTGCCGTTCGTGCGGCGCAGCCCGGATCCGACGCTGCAGTTCGTGCGCATCGCCACGCTCGATGCGGTGCGCGGCAAGGACGGCGATCGGTACGTCGATCCGTCGAGCCTCACGCCGGACGTCCTCACCTCGCTGGAGGCCCGACAATCGCTCTCCGACCGCATCGCCGAAGAGAACTTCCGCACCCTTCTCGAGCAGGGCCCCGACGAGCTGGAACGCCTTCTCAGGACGATGGCCGGGCGCTAGTCGCGCTCACTTCACGTTCCACAACGGGATGGTTTCCTGCCGGTCGCGGTATTGAAGGACCTTGACCGTGTCCACCTCGCCGAAGGTCCCGGAGAGCGGCTCGTAGGTGGTCCAGTATCCCTGGTCGCTCGAGGTCGTGCGGTACCAGAGCAGGCTCGCGTCGCGCGCCATCTCCGGTTGGATCACCACCCGCTCGTCCTCGCTCTGCGCGGACGCCTCCGGATTGTCGGGATCGAAGCCCATCGGTTGGAAGAGCCAGACCCGCTCGCCGTCGGCATAGCGGATGGCGAGCGCGCGGCAGGCGTTGGAACGCGGCTCGAAGCATTCCACCTGCGCGGCCTGGACGCCGTTGCAGACGATCTCGCCGCCCGCCGCTGCGCTGCAGTTGCGGAAGTTCGAGCGGAACCGCGTCGCACGGCGCGCGCATCCGACAGCGCAAACCAACAGGCAACCGATCATCAACCGTCTCATGTGCGCACCTCCGCGAGCCGCCGCGTCACGCGGCTGGCCCAATCCGGCTCGATCTCGCTACAGCCGGCGGCGCGGCCGAGCCGCAGCGCCGCGGCGGGAATGGAGCCGCTTCCCGCGAACGGATCCAGCACCAGGTCGTCCGGCCGCGACCATT
>DASXHM010000318.1:0-10503 GCA_036488495.1 Myxococcales bacterium
CAGGCGCAGATCGGCGGGCTCTACACCGCGCTGCACGAGGCGCTCCAGGGAGTGCGCATCGTGCAGGCGTTCGGGATGGAGAAGTACGAGCGGGACAAGTTCGAGCGCGAGCAGGACTCGTTCCTCGTCACCATGAAGAAGAGCTTCTTCGTTCGCGCCATCTTCACCCCGACGCTCGAGATCATGGCTGCCATCGGCATCGCGGCGACGGTCGTCTTCGCGGCCAAGGCGGTGGCGTCGGGGCAGCTTCAACCGGAGCGGGTGATCTCCTTTCTCGCCACCATCGTGCTCCTCTACACGCCGCTCAAGAGCCTGGGCGGCACCGGGCAAGGCGTCACGCAGGGCCTCGCGGGTGCGCGGCGGCTGTGGGAGATCCTCGACGAGCCGGTGTCGCCGGTGCCCGGCGCGCGGGAGCTGCCGCGGTTTTCGCGCGAGGTGCGCTTCGAGAGCGTTTCCTTCAGATATCGCGAGCCGCTGGTGCTGCGCGACGTCGACCTGACTTTGAAGCGCGGGGAAGTGGTGGCGCTGGTCGGTGCTTCCGGCGGAGGGAAGACGACGCTCTTGAACCTGTTGCCCCGCTTTGCCGATCCGACCAGCGGGCGCATCACGCTCGATGGCGTCGACTTGCGCGAGGCCACGCTGCCGTCCTTGCGCGCGCAGATCTCGCTGGTCGCGCAAGAGACCTTCCTCTTCAACGACACGGTGCGCGCGAACATCGCTTACGGCCTCGAGGGCGTCCCCGATTCGCGACTCGCCGAGGTCGCCGCCGCCGCCCGGGCCGACGGCTTCATCCGCGAGTTGCCGAAGGGCTACGACACTCTCGTGGGCGAACGCGGCGTGACGCTCTCCGGCGGCCAGCGGCAGCGCATCGCCATCGCCCGTGCGCTGCTCAAGGACGCGCCCATTCTCCTCCTCGACGAAGCCACTTCATCGCTGGACACCGAGAGCGAGCGCGAGGTGCAGCGGGCGCTCGATCGGCTGATGGAGAAGCGCACCTGCCTCGTCATCGCGCACAGGCTTTCGACCATCCGCAATGCGACGCGCATCGCCGTGCTCTCGGGCGGCCGCATCGTCGAGCTTGGCACGCACGAGGAGTTGCTCGCTCGCAAGGGCGAGTATGCGCGCCTCTACTCGCTGCAATTTTCGGAAGCGGAGCGGAACGCAGGCTGATTTTTTGCGCAGGTGGGCTTGCCCCGGAACGCGCAGCGCGCTACCGATCGCCCCCGATGCTGCCGCGGTCCGCCGAAAAGAAGGAGACACTGCTCGCGTTCTTGAAGCGCGGCGTGGCCATGGTGCACTTGGATGCGCGCCAGCCGGGCGTTTCCGTGCCGGCGCAGTTCGCGACCGACGCGCACTTGCGCCTCAACCTCAGCTACCGCTACGGCATCCCGGATTTCGCGGTCCGCGACGAAGGCGTGCAGGCGACGCTCTCGTTCGGCGGGCGGCCGTTCTTCTGCATCCTGCCGTGGGATTCCATCTTCGCGGTCACGTCGAGCGGAACCGGCGAAGGTCAGGTGTGGCCGGAAGATCTGCCCACCGAAGCCGCGCGCGGGTTCGGACCGGAGAAGCGGGAGCGACCGCGGCCGCGGCTCGCGGCGGTGGAGGACGACGAGCTCGAAGACCAGCCTCCGGAGCCGCCGCGGGTGAATCCGGACGGCCAGAAGCGCGCGCACCTGCGGCTCGTTCGGTAGGCGTCACCGCTCGAGGCGGACGACGGCGCCCCACGGCTGGTTGCCCGGCTTTCGCGGATTCGGATCGGGAAGGAAGCTGAACAGCCGCATCGCGAGTGGGACCCGGCGGTACCGAACCGCCGCGCGGTACATCGAGAGGATCTCGCGTACCTTCCAGCCGGTCTCCTCGTAGAAGGCGACGCCGTTCGGGGGCGCGAACTTCATCCGGTCCGGCGCATCCAGATGCGCGTCAGTGGCTTTCTGCATGCGCTTCAGGATGCCGGGCGACGCAACGTCGATGACCCAGGAGCCGATCTGCGGCCGCGCGTACAGATCGGCCGAGAGAGCGCGGACCGCCTCCGCGGTGAGATACGCGAGCAATCCTTCGGTCAACACCAGCGCGGAATCCGCGCCGTCGAGCGCCCGATCGAGGAAGGCTGCGCGCGCAGACGGGTTGGCAAGGTCGACCTTCTCGCGCACGAGCTCGCAGGCCGGCTTCTCCGCGGCGAGCGCGGTCTCTTTGAAGGCCGTCAGCGCCGGCAAGTCCGCCTCGATCCAGCGCAGGTCTTGCGGAAGCGGCAGGCGATATGGCCGGGTGTCGAGCCCGGCGGCGAGGTTGAGCACGCGGCGAGTCCCTCGCGCGGCCGCCTCGACGACCAGATCGTCGATCAGCTTCGTGCGCATGATCATCGGCCACGGCGGAACGGCTTTCGGCACTTCCTTGCCGAGGCTTCCCGCGAGCCGCGCGGCAAACGGATCGCGAAAGATGGCATCCGGCCGGAGCGTTTCCTGCGCGCGAAAGGCGGCCACCCAATGCGCGGTTTCGGAGACGCTTCCGGGTTTCGTTTCGGTCATGATCTATTGCAAGGGACCGCAGTTGGATTGGTTCGTCCAGGTGCCGGAGCAGTCGTACATGGTGATGACGGTGTTGTAGCCGTACTTCGCGCCCATCATGTTGTACTGGTTCACCGTCAGGTGGGCGGCAATGTATTGGTTCGTGATCGTATCGGTATCGGTCGCGCTATAGCCGACGGCGGGCGTGGTCGCGGTGACGGTCGCCGATTGCGGGCCAAGCCCGTTGGCGTTGGCCGCGGCGACCGCATAGGTGTACGTCGTTCCGGCAACGACGCCCGTGTCCGTGTAGCTCGTTGCGGTGGTGCTGCCGATGGCCGTCGCGCCGCCGTTGCGGAACACCTGGTAGCTCGTCGCGCCGCTCACGAGCGACCAGCTCAGCGCGACCGACGTGGAAGTGACCGCGCCCACGGCCAGCCCGAGGACTTGGGGCGGAACCACGGCGTTGGTGGTCGTCGCCTGCACCGGCGCTGACTGCGGCGAGGTCCCTTTCACGTTGCTGGCGGTGACCGCGTACGTGTAGGTCGTGTTGGCGGTGAGGCCGCTGTCGGTATAGCTCGCGGTCGTCGAAGTGCCGACGGAAACGCCGTTGCGAAAGACGCTGTACGAAGTCGCTCCCGTGGATGCCGTCCAGCTCAAAGCGACGGTGGTGTTGGTCACCGCGCCGACCTTCACCGCGGTCGGGGCCGCCGGAATGCTGGCGCTGAAGCCGGAGGTGATCTGGTTGACCATGGCGACGATGGCCGCCATCTGTGCGCCGCCAACCTGATCGAAGTTGCTGCCGTACCACCCGATCCAATCCCAGCAGCCGTTCGGATTGGCGAGCGATCCCTGATCCGGAGTGGCGTGTGCCGTGTTGTCGGGCAGGGCTTGCGGCCAAAGGATGATGATGCCGTTGGTATCCGCCCAATTGTTGTATTGGGTGTTGTTGACATAGGTCATGCCGATGTTGCTGTGGGTCTGCAGGCACCCGTGCAGCGAGACGTGGAGCCTGCACGGCCCGGTCGCGCACGCAGCCGGAACGTAGAGATAGCCGGTCGTGTCCATTCCCGACCCCTGGCCGATGAATTTCGTCTGGTCGAATTGGAGGAGCGTTCCGCCGAGCTGCGTCGCCGGCGGATTGAGCGTCCCGTACATCCATTGCAGCACCGCGCCCGCGCCGTCGTAGCCGCAGTTGGAGACGTACGGGCTGCTGGTCGAGCCGCAGGCGTTGTCGCCCGAGCCGGCGACGTTGGTCGGGAAAGTGTGGCCTGCCGAGGCGAGCGTGTTCCAGCTCGTGTTGGCGGCGGTGATGCCTTTTGCCTGCAGCTCGCTCTTGAGTTGGTTCATCGGGTTTGCGCCGACCGTGAAATCCATTCCGCCGTACCAGCCGTAGAACCTGCGCGACGACAGGTTGGCGAGTGCGTTGATCTGCGTGCCGCTCCAGCTCGTCATGTTCGCCTCCGGCGTGGTGATCGACGGAGTAATGTTGTTCATGCACATCGTGTAGCTTTGGTTCCTCGCGCAATCGAAGGGCCCGCCGGCGAAGACACCGAAGCCGGTTTGAAAGGTTCCGGAATAGCCGACGCCGAGTTGGGCGGCCATGAACCCGCCCGAGGACAGTCCGGAGACGCTGACGGTCGCCGGATTGACGTTGTACGAAGAGAGCGGCGCGACGGCGAAAGCAGGCAGCGCAACGCAGGCCAATGCGGCGACGGTTCGTGTTCCGGTCATTTTCGAGCCCCCTCATTCGATTCAGCGCGCGAACGAAGCTCCGCGCCGGCTCGGTTGTCAACGCGCCCTCGCCGCGCCGTTACATATGCGGCGTTTACAGCCCGTAACCGAGGCCGGAGAAGATTGTTTGCGCCTTTCCGTGCCGCAGCTGGATCACCTCGAGCCAATGATCCTCGTACGCATCGCCTTCCAGTACGACCTCCGGCGCGCCATCGCCGTCGATATCGATGACGTCGACAGGAGACCACGTCGTCCGATCCCTTCCGTCGACATCGACGGCGGCGAAAGGCACCTCACGAAGCACCACGTCGCCGCCTGGCCGCGCGAGGAGAATGACCTGGCAAAGGGACTCCTCGTCGCCGTCAATCCGCGAAGCATAGGCTTCAATCAGCCTCCAGCCGCTCGCGTTCCAGACGGTGAAATAGATGGAGCCCGACCAATCCGGCGGCAGTCCAAGTCGATGGAGCTCTCGCAGCGCGAGCGTGCGTACCTTCGCCGGCGGCCGACCTTTCTGCACGCAAACGCGTTTTCCGTTCCAATCACACCGCCAATCGGCTTGCACTGCGATTTTACCCACCGGCTTCGACTGGGCGGGAAGATCGCAGCTCTCCTCGGGACCATCGCCGAAAGGCGATGTTCCGCAATAGTGCTTCTTCACGAAAGCCTTCATTTTCGCGCACGCCGCCGTGCTGCAGGCTGGCCGGTGCGGATCGGGCGCGGAGTCGTCTTCGCCTCGCGCCGGCGGCCCGGCGAGGCCGGCGAGGCCGGCGAGGCCGGCGAGGCCGGCGAGGCCGGCGAAGAGAAGCAGAAGCGCGAGCGTCCTCACAACTGTGAAGCTGCCTCGGAGTCGCAAACGACTACAACCCGGCCGGAGGCTCTGCGCAGCCACTGAGCCGGGCAGCCGACCAGGTCGGGAGGGCCCTTGAGCGCGCGCGCCAGTACATCGGCCTTCTTTGCACCCGTCACTTGCAGGATGACCGTCCGGGCGGTGACGACCAAGAACGGCGTCAGCGTCAGGCGCGCCACGTGGGGCTCGACGTGCTCGGGGGCGGCGACGTGGCGGACGAGTTGGTCGTCTCCTCGCTCCCCGCTCGAGGGCACGCCGGCGAAGAGCGAGAGGATGTGGCCGTCGGGGCCCAGACCCAAGACGACCAGATCGAGCCGCGGTGGCGTTCCCAAAGTCGCGCGCAAGTCCGCAGCGAGACGCGCGGCTTCGGCGTCGAGATCCGCGGCCTCGCCGTGCATGCGATGCACCTGCTGTTCGGACACCTTCGACAGAAGCGTCTCGCGGGCGATCCGGTAGTTGGACAGCTCGTCATCCGGCGCAACCGCGCGCTCGTCGGTGAAGAAGATCTGCAGCGCCTGCCACGGCACGCTCGGGCTCAGGGCGCGGTAGAGCGGCGCCGCGGTGGAGCCGCCGGTGAGTGCGACGGCGGCCTTGCCGCGAGCCGCGACGGCGCCTGCAGTCGCTTCGAGAAACAGCTCCGCCGCTGCACGCGGAACGTCGTGGACGACCGCCACCTCGCTCATCGGCGCCCCTCGGTCCGGCCGACGTCACGACCACGCCCCTCGCTCCGGCCGATCTCACGACCAGCGGTGCTCATTTGAGGAGCCTCGCCGCGGCCTGCGCGGAAGCCGCGTACAGCTCGTCCTGACCGCTCAACAGCTTCAGCTCCAGCGCCAGCAGCCGCCCGGGCATGTCGCCCGGAAGCCGGACGCGATGCACCATTTCGCCGTCGTCATCGCCCGACACCTGCGCGAGCAAGAGGCCCCTCTCGCGGCGGAAGGTGAACTTCGCCGGCGGCGCCTCGAACTCGAACAGCGAGACATTGCCGAGCGACAGCGGCGCCGGCCGCGCAACCGCCGTACTCGCCGTCGTCTCGTCGGGCTCCGGCTCGCCTTCGGCGCGGATGTCCACCGAAAGCCCCTTGATGCGCGACTGCATCCACCCGAGCAAGAGCAGCCCTTCGGAGCCGACCGCGCCCGCGCAGACCACCCGCGCCTTCTTGATGTTGCCGCGATGCTCGCGCAGGTTCGGCAGGTCGAGAACTTCGGCGGCGATGCCTTGCCAGGGAAAAATTCGCGCCCACGCCAGATCGCCGATGGGCGCGCCGTGGGCGAGATACTTCGCGGTCTCCGCCAAGTACGTCGGCGGGCGCGCGCCGCTGTCGATGATGATCCGGTCCGCCGACTCGACCGCGCGCTGGAGGAGATTGCCCTGCGGCCTGCCGCCCCAGACGACCACCATCGGCAATTCCGGCAGCAGCAAACCCATCATCGCCGATTCGAGATGACGGACCGCGCGCCCGGTCGCCACCAGGACGATGCGCTCGAGCGTGATCGCGCCGCCGGAGCGCACCACCGACACCCGCGCGACCAGCGATTCCTTCTCGGCCAATTCGTCGGCGACGAGAACGACAAGCCGGCAGGGATGCAAGACGCCTGCAGCCTCCAGCGCCGCGCGCGATTTCTCGTATTGACCCGGCGTGAAATAGATGGCGACCAGGTTCAGCGTCGACACCGTCTCCTGCGCGGGCCCTCCCCGCTCGCGCGCCTGGGCGAGGACCTGGGCGATCTTGGGAAGGTCGATGCCCTGGTCGAAACGGATTTGCAATTCGTCATTTGAACCGGAGCCGTGCGCCTGCCCTGCCCCGATGGGCTCGCCGAGATTCATAGGCGCCTCCAAGCGCGGCCCGCGCGAGTCAGAAGTTCTTCGGCGGCGTGCGGTCCCCAGGTTCCCGCTTCGTACGGGAACGGCGCGGGCGCGGAGGGGCTTTCGCTGACGTTGAGGATGCTCCCGACGATCCGCCAGGCAGCCTCGACTTCGTCCTTGCGGGTGAAGAGCGTCTGATCGCCGCGCATCGCATCCAAGAGGAGCCGCTCGTAGGCCTCCGGGCTGGCGGCGCCAAAGGTGGTGCCGTAACGGAAGTCCATGCTGACGGTGCGGGGCCGGTAGCGCTCGCCGGGGACCTTGGCGGAAAAGCGCAGCGCGATGCCTTCCTGCGGCTGCACCCGGATGACCAGCACGTTCGGCCGCGAAGTGCCTTCGCCAAAGAGCGAATGAGGCAGCGGCTTGAAGTGCACCGCGATCTCCGTCGCCCGCTTCGGCATCCGCTTCCCCGAGCGCAGGAAGAAGGGCACCCCGTCCCACCGCCAGCTATGGATGTTCAATTTGAGCGCCACGAAGGTGGGCGTCTTCGAGCCTTTGGCCACGTCCTTCTCGTCCTGGTAGCCCGGCACGTCGGCGCCGAAGATGCTGCCTGCCTTGTATTGGCCGAGCACCACATTCTGGGCCACGTCCTCCGGACCGCTGAACGGCTCGATGGCCCGAAGCACCTTGATCTTCTCGTCGCGCACCGCATCGGCGTCGAACGCGACCGGCGGCTCCATAGCGGTGAGGCAAACCAATTGCAGCACATGATTTTGAATCATGTCGCGGAGGATGCCTGCTTCCTCGTAATACTTTCCGCGCGCTTCGATGCCCAACTCTTCGCCGGCGGTGATCTCGACGTGGTCGACGTATTGGCGGTTCCACACCGGTTCGAAGATGGAATTGGCGAAACGGAAGACCAATAGATTCTGGACCGTTTCCTTCCCCAGGTAATGATCGATGCGAAAGACCTGCCGCTCGTCGCAGGTTTCCAGGACCAGCCGATTCAACGCACGGGCGCTCTGCAGGTCGCGGCCGAAGGGCTTTTCGATCACCACCCTGGTCGACTGCGGATCGAGCGGCGGATGGATGAGGCCCGCCGCTTTCAATTGCTTGAGCAGGGTCGGAAACGCGCTCGGTGGGGTGGCGAAGTAATAGAGACGGTTTCCGCGGGTGCCCCGCGTCTTGTCCAGGTCTTCCAGGCAGCTCTTCAGCTTCTGGAAGGTGTTCGGATCTTCGAAGGAGCCGGCGCTGTAGCGAAGGCCGGCGGCGAAGTCCGACCAGACCTCGTCGTCGATGGGCTTCGTGCGCGAGAACTTGCCGACCGCCTCGCGCATCTCCTTTTGATATTCGCCGTGCGTGTATTCGGTCTTGGAAACGCCGACGAGGCCAAACGCCGCCGGCAGATGTCCCGACGCAGCCAGGTTGTAGAGCGCGGGCAACAGCTTTCGATGGGCCAGGTCTCCGCTCGCCCCGAACACCACCACCGCGCACGGCTCGGGCGCGCTCTCCGCCCGCAGACCCGGCCGCAGGGGATTGGGAACCTCGTCGTGCTCCGGAGAGTACGGCATGTCGTCAGCTCTTCTTGACGGCGTGCCCGCCGAACTCGTTGCGCAGCGCCGCCTGCACCTTGGCGCTGAACGATTCGTCCTGCCGCGAGGCGATGCGCATCTGTAGCGCGAGGGTGATGATGGGCGCGGGGACGTTCTGATCGATCGCGGCTTGCACCGTCCAGCGGCCTTCGCCGCTGTCCTCGACGAAGCCTTTCAATTGATCGAGCTTGGGATCCTTTTCCAAGGCGTCGTGCAAGAGCTCGAGCAGCCAGGAGCGGACGACCGATCCGTACCGCCAGATGCCGGCGATTTCCGGCAGGTTCAATTCGCCGAACGGGCTCGTCTTCAAGATTTCGAAGCCTTCCGCATAGGAAGTCATCAGCCCGTATTCAATCCCGTTGTGCACCATCTTGACGAAGTGGCCGCTGCCGGCCGGACCGGTGTGCATGAGGCCGCCTTCGGGAGCCAAGGTCTTCAAGGCCGGCTCGATGGTGCGGTAGGCGGCTTCGTTCCCGCCCACCATCAGGCAGTAGCCGTTCTTCAGGCCCCAGACGCCGCCGCTCGTCCCTGCGTCGCAGAAGTGGATGCCGCTCTTCGACAGCTCTTCCGCGCGGCGGCGCGAGTCGTGGAAGTTGGAGTTGCCTCCGTCGACGATGACGTCGCCCTTCTGCAGGCGGGAAGCGAGCGAATGGATCAATTCCTCGGTGATCTTCCCCGAGGGCACCATCGTCCAGCACACCCGCGGCGGCTTCAATGCGGCGATCACCTCGTCGAGCGTGGTCGCAGGCGCAGCGCCCATCGAAGAGAGCTCGGCGGCGCGCCGCGGATCGACGTCGTACGCCACCACCTTGTGCCCGCCTTCGAGGAGGCGCTGCACCATGTTGCCGCCCATCTTGCCGAGGCCCAGCATCGCGAGCTGCATGCGCGCTCCTTTCAGTTTGGCGGCGATTGTGGTCGCCGCCAATGACTTGCGGCGGTGGTTCGCCGCCGAAGACTTGCGGCATTCTTCGCCGCCCGGGTGACTTACTTCGCCGCTGCTGCCTTGCGCTTGTTCATCGCACCGAGCAGCGCTTCCATGGCCTTGACGAACAGGTCGAGGCCTTGGTTCGTCAAATCGCTGCAGACCTTCTCCAGATCAATCCCCAGCTCGGCGAGCTTGCGAAGCTGGGCGCGCGCCTCGGGAACGTTCTTGGTGATGGTCTCCGCCACCTTTCCGTGATCGTTGAACGCCTGCAGCGTCGCAAGCGGCATGGTGTTGACGGTGTCCTTGCCGATCAAGCTCTCGACGTAGAGCACGTCGCTGTACGCCTTGTTCTTGGTTCCGGTGGAAGCCCAGAGCGGCCGCTGGCGGGTCGCGCCTTTCGCCTCCAGCGCCTTCCAGCGCGGCGTTTCGATGGTCTTCAAATACAATTGATACGCTTCGACCGCATTGGCAACCGCGATCTTGCCCTGCAGATCCTTGTTGCCCTTTTGCTCGAGCAGCTTATCCACCGCGCTGTCCACCCGGCTGACGAAGAACGACGCCACGCTGTGGATTTGTTGGATCGGCTCGCCGCGCTTCACCCGCTCTTCCAAGCCCGACAGATACGCGTCGATGACCTGCTCGTAGACCTTGACGCTGAAGATGAGGGTGATGTTGACGCTGATGCCGGCCGCCGTCGCCTGACGGATGGCCGAGATGCCTTCTGGATTGGCCGGGATCTTGATGAACAGGTTCGGCCGATCGACCCACGCCCAGAAGCGCTTCGCCTCCGCCAGCGTGGCGTTGGTGTCGCGGGCAATGGTCGGCGCCACCTCCAAAGAGACGAAGCCGTCGGCGCCCTTGGTCTTGTCGAACCAAGGACGGAACACGTCGCAGGCCGCGCGGACGTCGTCGGACGCAATGGTCTCGTACATCTCCAACGCCGATTTGTTCTGCGAAACGAGCTTGTCGATCTGCTCGTCGTACTCGTTCGACTCGACGATGGCCTTTTCGAAGATGGCCGGGTTGGCGGTGACGCCGCGGATCCCTTCCTCGTCGATCATCCGCTTCAATTCGCCGGATTGGATGAGCCTCCGGCCGATC
>DASXHM010000363.1:0-2443 GCA_036488495.1 Myxococcales bacterium
GATCACCCAGCACATCGGCGCCTACTCGGTGGACGTGGTCGGCTCCGACGGCGGCGAGGCGTCCATCACCTTCCTCGACACGCCGGGCCACGAGGCCTTCACCGCCATGCGCGCCCGCGGCGCCAACGTCACCGACATCGCCGTGCTGGTCGTCTCCGCTGACGATGGCGTGATGCCGCAGACGGTCGAGTCGATCAATCACGCCAAGGCCGCCGAAGTCACGGTGGTGGTGGCCATCAACAAGATCGACAAGCCCGGCGCGCAGCCGGAGCGCATCAAGCAGCAGCTCAGCGATCACGGTCTCGTCGCCGAAGACTGGGGCGGCGACACCATGATGATCCCGGTTTCCGCCCGCACCGGCGAGGGCCTCGAGCGGCTGCTCGAAGCCATCCTGCTGCAAGCGGAGGTGTTGGAGCTCAAGGCCAATCCGAGCAAGGCCGCGGTCGGCACCGTCATCGAGGCCAAGCTGGAGAAGGGCCGCGGCCCGGTGGCCACCGTCCTCGTCCAGGACGGGACCCTGCGCGTCGGCGATGCCATCGTCTCCGGCCTCCACCACGGCCGCGTCCGCGCGATGATGAACGAGCACGGCGAGCAGGTCGACGACGTCCCGCCCGGCTTCCCGGTCGAGGTCCTCGGCCTCGACGGGCCGCCCGACGCGGGCGACGACGTCAACGTGGTCGAGGACGAGGCCTCGGCGGCCATCGTCGCCGAGCATCGCTCGACCAAGGCGCGCGACAAGGAGCTGTCGAAGTCGAACAAGCTCACCATCGACGACATCCTCGCCAAGGGAAAGAAGGACGAGGCGAAGGTCTTGAAGCTGATCGTCAAGGCCGACGTGCAGGGCTCGGTCGAAGCGCTGCGCAACGCCCTCACCAAGCTCTCCACGCCGAAAGTGTCGGTGGACGTCATCGACTGGGGCGTCGGCAACGTCACCGAGAGCAACGTCAACCTGGCGGTGGCCTCGAAGGCGATGATCGTCGGCTTCAACGTGAAGCCCGAGTCGAAGGCAGCCGAGACCGCGTCGTCCCTGGGCGTCACCTTGAAGATGTACAACATCATCTACGAGGCGCTCGACGACGTGAAGCTGGCCATGGAAGGCCTGCTCGAAGCCATCATCAAGGAGAAGGTGGTTGGCCACGCGAAGGTGCTGCAGACCTTCAACGTGCCCAAGCTCGGCACCATCGCCGGCTCCTCGGTGCTCGACGGCAAGATCACCCGCGCCGCCATGGTCCGGCTCTTGCGCGACCAGAAGCCCATCGTCACCTCCAAGATCGCCTCGCTGCGGAGGTTCAAGGACGACGTCAAGGAGGTCGACAAGGGGTTCGAGTGCGGTATCGGTATCGAGAACTTCGCCGACTTCCAGCCGGGCGACGTCATCGAAGCCTACGAGCTCGAGACCATTCGCCCTTCGCTCACGTAAGCCTGCGGGCGCGGGCCGAAAGCCCCGCCCGGAGTCATCATGGTGGTCGGGATCCTCAGGCTGACGCTGTACGTTCCGGGCGCATCGTCGCTGAAGGACAAGCGCCAGGTGCTGCGCAAGGTCATCGATCGGCTGCGGGCGCGCTTCAACGTCAGCGTCGCCGAGGTGGGCGAGAACGACATCTGGCAGCGCGCGGTGGTCGGCATCGCCGCCATCTCCAACGACCACAGCTTCGTCAACGAAGTGCTGGACAAGTGCGCGCGCGACGCGGGGAACATCGCCGAGATCTTGAACCGCGAGATGGAGATCGAAACCTATTCGGAGATGCAGTCGACCTGGGTGACCAAGCCCGAGCTGGACTTGCCCGAGACTGGCGAGCCGCACGACCCTGAAGACGAGTCTGAAGAGGGCTTTCTCACCGAGGAGGATTTCGAGTGAGCACCCACAACCGGCCCGAGCGCGTCGGGCACGAGATCCAGGCGCTCCTCGGCGAATTGTTCGCCCGCGGCATGCGCGATCCGCGCATCGGTTTCGTCACCATCACCGGGGTGAAAATGTCGCCCGACCTGCGCGAGGCGCGCGTCTTCTGGACCGTCCACGGCGACGCCGAACAGCGCAAGCACACCCAGAAGGGTTTGGAGAGCGCGCGCGGATTTCTCCGGCGGGAGATCGGCGCATCGCTCAAGCTGCGGGTGGTTCCGGACGTGCACTTCACCTACGACGAGGCCATCGACCGCGGGGACCGCATCGATCAACTCCTGCGGCAGGTGCACGACGAAGAGAAGGAACGGCCGCGCGACGAAGGGGACGGGGAGCGCGGCCAGTGAAGGCGCGCAATTTATTGGCGCCGAAGGTCGACTGGCGGCCGGACGAGAAGCTGCCGCAGGTCGTCCTTCTCTTGCAGCGCGCGCACAACGTCCTCATCACCATGCATCGCGGTCCGGACGGTGACGCGCTCGGCTCCGCGCTCGCGCTCGCCTGCGTGCTGCGCCAGCTCGGCCGGAAAGTGACCGTCTACAATCC
>DASXHM010000387.1:0-6633 GCA_036488495.1 Myxococcales bacterium
CATTCACGCCTCGCGTTGCTCGTCGATCACGCCTTGCGCTGCTGCTCGAGTTGCGCGCGCATGCGCTCCTCCTGCGCGCGCAGCTCGGGCGTGAGCTCCTTGCCGAAGTCCTCCGCCTCGAACACGGGCCGGATCTCGAGCACGCCTTCCTCGCCGGGCATCGGAGCGGGGCAACGGCGCGCCCACTCGAGCGCCTCCTGCATGTCCTTCACCTGCCACAGCCAGAAGCCGGCGATGAGCTCCTTCGTCTCCGCGAACGGCCCGTCGACGATGCTCTTCTTGCTGCCGGCGAACACCACCCGCTTGCCTTCCGAGCTCGGCCGCAGCCCGTCAGCGGCGAGCATCACGCCCGCCTTCACCAGCTCCTCGTTGAACTTGCCCATCTCGGTGAGGAGCTTCTCCTCCGGCATCTGGCCCGCTTCGGAATTCTTCGTCGCCTTGACGATCACCATCACGCGCATTGGTTTCTCCTCCTGCGGCTCAGGGCCGCGCGCTGAACTCGATCGGCCGCACTTCGCTCTCGCCCTCGAAGCCGGGCCAGTGCTTGCGGTGAAGCTCCATGAACTCGGTGGTCACCCGGACGATCTCGGCCTTCGAGTCGGCCTGCAAGACCGCCCACCCGCCGATCACCTCTTTGCTCTCGACGAAGGGCCCGTCGGTGGTGGTGAGCTTTCCGTCGGCGAGGCGCAGGCGGAAGCCTGCCCGGCTGGGAGCGAGCCCGCCGGTGTCGACGAGCGTGCCTTCCTTCATGCTCTTCTCCATGAACTTGCCCATCGCCTCCATCAAGGCCGCGGGAGGCTGCTGATCGCGGAACTTCTCTGCGCTGCGGATGAAGCTCAGGTACTTCATGGCTCGCTCCTTCGGTTGGGGTTCGGTTGCGGTTTCGCAGACACGACGAACGAGCGCGCGCCGGATCGACACAGCCCGCACATTTTTTCGCGTGGGCGCGGTCGTCACACAAAACCGGCGTCCGTTCAACGGCTTCGGCTCTCACGTCCGGCGGCGGAGTTGGCGCTCGTAGAACCGGCAGAGAAGCCGGTGACGCAGGTTACCGCTTCGGGATGATGCGCATCCCGAGCGGTGCGAAGGAGACCTTGGCCAGGTTGAAGTGCGCGACCGCCCAGGCCGGCGCGCCCAAGAAGATCGGGAACACCAACAGGCACGACGCGAGGCATGCCAGCGCCGCTGCGAGGTGCGCGATGGCGAGCCACACTCCGGCGAGAACGAACCAGAGCACGTTCGCGAAGGTGGTCCCCGCGATGCGCCGTTCGCCGAGTGCGCGCGCATCGACAATCTCCTTGCCGAAGGGAAAGAACGCGAAGCTCGAGATGCGAAAGCACGCGGTTCCGAAAGGGATGCCGATGATCGTGACACAGAGAATCGCGCCCGCGAGCAACCAGCCGACGCCGGTGAGAAAGCCTCCCAAGAAGACGAACCAGATCAGGTTGCCGATGGTCGCCATGATGCCTCTCCGTGCGAGCATTCTCCTTCAGAAGCTACGGCGGACCCCAGCGATTCTTTCGCCGCAGAGCGCGCGCTAGAACGAGGCAAGGGGCGGGAAGGCCAGAAAGGCGTTTTCGTAGAGCGGGGCGGAGGCGCGGTCGTCGCTCCCGCAGACGGGCCATGTCGTGGTCACGCCCGCCGCATCGATTCGGATCAAGGTCCGATTGGTTGGACTCGTGCATGCCACCGGCGGGTCGGGCAGCGCGGCGAACGTCTGCACGAGCAGGCTGACGGTCGAAGAATTGGTGATGCCGACGTCTTGAAAGACCTCGCCAGCCGGCGGGACTGCGCTGCGGCGGAACCAGACATTGCGATTTCCGTCGACGGCTTCCTCGGTGGTGTTGGTCGGGAAGCTCTGCCGGCGCAGGAAGACCGGCAACGGCAACGAAGTGAAGTCCGGCACCGACGCATCCGGCGCCGCGGCGAGAGACGCGTCGACGCCTCCTGCGTCGGCAAGCGTCGCGGTGTCGCTCGCTCCCCGCGCGCAAGCGAGGCAAGCAGCCACTGCAACCAGTGTCCTCGTCTTCACGCCGGCAATGTACCACCCGCTGGAAACGACGCCCATCCGACCGTCCGCTCAAGGCCGATCAGGCGCGCGCGCCGGCAGTCCTCGCGCCTCTGACTTTAGCGCGTCATAGGTCGTCGCGAGCGAATCGATCTGCGATTCCGAATCGTGCAGATTTGCGGTTCCTGCGAAAGCGCCCTTTACCTTGCCGTCGAGCTGATCGAGCAACGACACCCATCGCTTCCAGGCCGGCAGCGTATGGAGCTTGCCCCGGTACATCCGATCGAATTCGTCCACCAGGTAGTGCTTCGTCCGATCGATGGTGAAGTGGTTGCCGTCGTCGGCGGCGAAGATGCCGATGGGAACGATCATCTCCGGACCATCGGGGGCGAGGCTCGCGCGCTTTCCGAACCACACCCGCGCCTTCATCCACTCGTCGAGCCCGGCGAGCCCGCTCCACGGATCGACCGGGTACCATTCCCGCGCGGCGGAATCGTAGACCTCCAGCCAGACGTGGTCGTTGTGGTGCCTTCCGAAGATCGAGTATGCGTCGCCTTTCTCCTTCACCAATGCGTGAGCGCGCTCGCCTCGTCCGCTGGAAGGGGTGCGGATGTGGACGTCGTGGACGCGCCGCAGCCGCAGATGAAGCGACTCCATCGCTTCAAGGGCAACCCGGGCCAGGTCGTCGCAGTTGCCGCCTCGCCGCTCGATCACCTCCTGCACCGTCCGCTTCTTGTAGTCGGTCGCCTGCCAATCGAAATGCGAGGTGAGCCAGAGGACGATGGCCTTGGCGCGGCCGAGCTCGGAGGTGGCCGACCTGGAAACCTCCTCCGCAAACGCCTTCCGGTCGGTTCGCAACAGAACGTAGAGCGCGTCGTCGGGCGCGGAGCTTGGCTCCTGCGCCGCGGCGGGTTGGCCGGCAAGGACAAGGGCGACAATCGCGGCGTACGCGCGTTTCATCCCGCCTCCTCGTTGCGGAAGTACGCTCGCGCGGCGCGATCATTTCGCCATTCGCCGCCATCGATGTCGCTTCGGAAGGGGCGCGGCGGTGCGGGCGGAAACTTTTTTTGCTAGCGTCGCGCGCATCCTTTCCCGCTGGAGGCCTTCGTGAAGATTTTCGTTGCCGCGGTCATCGCCTTGTCGTCGCTGGCTGCGCAGGCCAAGGACACGGTTCGGATTGCGTTCATCGGGCCGCTCACCGGCGGGAACTCCGCGATTGGCCTGGGCGGGCGCAATTCGGCGGACCTGGCGGTGCGGCAGCGCAATGCGAATGGCAAGGCGAAGTACCAGTACGAGCTCGTGGTGATGGACGACGAGTGCAAGCCGGATGCGGGGGTGCAGGTGGCGACCAAGGCCGGGTCGGACCGCACCATCGTCGCCGGCGTCACCCATTACTGCTCGGTGGTGGCAATGGCGACGGTGGATACGTTTCACCGCTTCGGGCTCCCCACCATCGTCTGGGGCGCGGTGCTGCCCGACATCACCTATGCCAACGACTACAAAGAAATCCATCGCGTGAACGGCACCATGATCAACCAGAACGAGTCGAACGCGAAGTTCATGAGCGAGCACGGCTTCAAGAACATCGCCGTCATCCACGACACGACCGACTATGGCAAAGGGCACGATAAGTACTTCACCCAGTTCATCGGCAAGGACGGCGGCAAGATCGCGGGAGACTTCGGCGTCACCGCCGACCAGCAGGACTTCACCGCCGAATTGACCCAGATCAAAGGATTGAATCCGGACGCCATCTATTTCGGCGGCCTGACCCCCATCGGCGTTCGCATCCGCGCGCAGATGGACAAGCTTGGCATCAAGGCGCAGTTCGACGGCACCTCCGGCATCGTCAACGACGACTTCATCAAGGCGCTGGGCCCACTCGCCGAAGGGACGGTCGCGTTCCGCGAGGGCGCGTCGGCCGAGAAGCTGCCCCGCGGCAAGGAGTTTCTCGAGGCCTACAACAAGCAGGGCTACACCAATCCGCCGGAAGCTTACGGCCCGTTTGCGTATGCGGCGGCCGGCCTGCTGATGGACACGATTGAAAAGAGCGGGCCGGACCGGAAGAAGATCATCGCCGAGCTGGCCAAAGTGAAGGACCGCGATTCCATCGTCGGCACCATCACCTTCGACGATCACGGCCAGAACACCGTCCCGGTCATCACCAAGTACGTGGTGCAGGACGGCAAGTGGGTGGCCTGGGAAGACAGCGACTACGCAAGGGGCAAGCGGAAGCTCATCGGGAAATGAGCCTCATCGGGCAGTATCTGATGAACGGCGCGATGCTGGGGATGATGTATGCCCTGGTCGCGGTGGGGTTTTCACTGTTCTTCGGCGTGCTCGACGTCATTCAATTCTCGCACGGCGACGTGGTCGCAGCGGGAGCGTTCGCGGGACTGATCGCCTGGAAGGGCCTCACTGCCTTGGGTGTGCAAGCGCCGGCGTTGTTGCTCCTGGGCGTTCTGGCGGCGGCGGGAATTGCCACCGCGCTCTTGGGCGTCGTCTTCGCGCGCTACGTGGTGATGCCGGTGCGCAGCGCTCCCGCTCTGAATGTTCTTCTGGTCACGCTGATGGCCGGAACGGTGCTCCGCGAGTGCATCCGGCTGTTCTATCCGTCGGGGTCGCAGCCGCAGCGATTTCCAGCGCTGCTCCCTTCGACCGGTTGGGACTTCGGCGGCTTCCACCTGCGCTTCGACAACGTCATCCTGCTGACGTCGGGTGCGCTCTTGATCGCGGCGACGCACGTGCTCATCACCCGCACGCGGCTCGGTCTCGCCATCCGGGCGGTCGCCCAAGACGAGGAGACTGCCCGCATCATGGGCATTGATTTGAAGCGGGTGGTCCTCATCACCTTCGCGCTCGGCTCGGTTTTGGCGGCATTCGCGGGGGTGATGGACGGCCTCTATTACAACGAGGTGTTCTTCGAGATGGGATTGCTCCTCGGTGTGATCGGCTTCGCGGCGGCCATCCTCGGGGGACTCGGCAACCTGTACGGCGCCATCTTCGGCGGGTTTCTCTTCGCGGCCTTGCAGACCATCGGGGCGGTCGCCCTGCCCTTTGCCAGCGCGTACAAAGACGTGTTTGCGTTTGGTGTCGTCATCCTGCTCATCGCCATCCGGCCGACCGGGCTCATCGGCGAACGCGCGAGCGAGCGCGCGTGAAGGGCACACTGTGGGCGGCGCTGTCGGCCTTCGCGGCGGGTGCGTTTGCCTATCTCTTGCTGCGGGCGGAGTCGCAAACCGCGATCGCCGTGTTGCTCGCGGGCGCATCGGTGGTAGCCGTCGTCGCGGCGCGCGTCCGCAAACGGTCTGCCCTCCGGAAGACCGCTGCGACGGCCGGCGGTGCTGCCTCGCGGCCCACTGCAACGGCCGATAGTGCTGCCTCGCTTCCTGCCGCCCGGACTGCCGAACCTGCCTCGCGCGAACGGATGGCGCTCGCGCTCTTCGTCGCGGCGATGGTGGCCGTCGCGCTCCTCCTGCGCGAGGACGATTTCGCGCTCCTTCTCGTCGCGCGCGTCCTCATCGCCATCATCGCTTGCCTCGGCCTGAACGTGCAGTTCGGCTATGCCGGCGTGGTCAACTTCGCCGGCGCGAGCTTCTTCGGCGTCGGCGGCTACACAGCGGCGGTGCTGTCGCATTCGACGCATTGGCCGCACCTCTTGCTGCTGTTCATCGGCGGAGTCGCCGCGGCCGGGGCGGGGTCGCTGCTCTTGCTTCCGGTGCTGCGAACGCGCGGTCATTACGCGGCGCTCGTCACCATTGCCTTCGCGCTGCTCTTCCGCACCTTCCTGGAAGTCAACGACGCCCTCGGCGGGCCGCAGGGGCTGAAGCTCAAGGAAATGACGATGGGGCCGTTGCATTTCAATGACCCGATCGAGCTCGGCGCGTTCGAAGGCTCGTTCTACCTGCGCTACGTCCTCTTCGCGGTCCTTTTGGCGGTGTTGTTCTACCTGCTCGTGCAGCGGGTGGAGCGGTCGTTCATCGGTGTCGCCTTGGATGCGGTCCGCCTCGACGAGATTGCCGCCCGCTGCTTCGGTCTTTCACTCGCGCGCTGGAAGATTGCCGCTTTCACGCTGGGCAACTTCGTGGTCGGGGTGGCCGGCGCGCTCTCCGCCTTCCTGGTCGGATTCATCGCCCCCAACAATTACGCGTTCTCTGAATCGCTGCTGTTCGTCGCCATCTTGCTGTTGGGCGGCATGGGCAATCCGCGCGGGCTGGCGGTGGCGGCCGCCATCGTCATCGTGGTGCCGGAGAAGCTGCAAGTCATCCAGGAATATCGATTCCTGCTCTTCTCCGCGCTGGTGGTGGCGGTGCTGGTCTTCAAGCCGGCGGGGCTGTTGCCGCGCCCGATGCGGCGGCTGCCATGACCGCGGCGCGCCGGCGGCTACCATGAGCGCGCTCCTCTCCTGTGAAGGCCTGTCGCGAAGGTTCGGCGGAGTGCTCGCGCTGGACGGCCTTTCGCTCTCGGTCGAGGAGAATTCCATCCTCGGCCTGATCGGTCCGAACGGCTCCGGCAAGACGACCTTCTTCAACGTCCTCACCGGCCTGTTCGCGCCGAGCGCAGGCGAAGTGCAGTTTCGCGGCCAGGCCATCACCAGCTTGTCCCCGCAGCGCATCTACCGCGTC
>DASXHM010000042.1:0-2349 GCA_036488495.1 Myxococcales bacterium
GTGCGCACCGGCCGCGCCAACCCTGCGCTGCTCGAGAGCGTGCGGGTCGATTACTACGGCACGCCGTCACCCCTGCAGAACATCGCCAACGTGACCGTCGCCGACCCGCGGCTGATCGTGATCAAGCCGTGGGAGAAGCAGATGATCCCGCTGATCGAGAAGGCCATCAATGCGGCCGGGCTCAACGTCAACGCCATGAGCGACGCGGAGCTCGTGCGGGTGCCCATTCCGCCCCTCACCGAAGAGCGCCGTAAGAAATACGTCAAGGTCGTCAAGCACAAGGGCGAGGAGCACAAGGTTGCCATCCGCAACCATCGCCGCGACGCCAAGGAATTGATCGAAGAAGCGGTCAAGGAAGGCGACTTGACCGAGGACGACGGCAAGAAGGCGCAGGAGAAGGTCCAGGCGGAGACCGACCAGGGCATCAAGAAGGTCGAAGACATCATCGCCAACAAGGAAAAGGACCTGATGCAGGTCTAGCCCCGCCCGCCGCAGGCGGGTTAGGGGCTACGCTTGTGGCGTTGAAGTCTCCTGCGTTCGAACCGCCTCCCCCGCTCCGAAATCCGGGACGCGGCATCCTAGCCGGGTCATGTCCTTGGACCTGGGCGCCCAGTCTGCGGCCGTCACCAACGTCGACGAGCTTGTCGCCTATATCCGCGGCGCCGAGCGCCCGGCTGCTGGTTGGCTGGTCGGCGTCGAGCACGAAAAGATCGGCGTTCACCAGCCGGGGCTGAAGCCGGTCGGCTATTATGGCCCAGGCGGCATCCGCGACCTGCTCGACGCCATCGCCCGCGCGGCCGGCGGCGCCCAGCACAAGCACGCGGAAAACGGCCAACCCATCGCGCTCTTGTCGAACGACGCCTCGGTCACGCTGGAGCCCGGCGGGCAGCTCGAATTGTCCGGAGCGCCTTCGCGTTCGTTCGAGGCCATCGAACAGGAAATCCGCGCGCATCTCGACGTCGTGCGGCAGAGCTCGCGCGGGGTGGCTTGGCTCGCTGCCGGTTACCGGCCGTTCGGCCGGCGCGAGGACGTGGAGTGGATGCCGAAAGGCCGTTACGGCGCGATGAAGTCGTCGCTCGGGCCGCGCGGCCGCCTGGCGCTGGACATGATGCTGATGACCGCCACGGTCCAGGCCAACCTGGACTGGAGCGACGAAGAGGATCTCGCCGAGAAGGTCCGCGCGTCCACCGCCGTCTCACCCATCGTCACCGCGCTCTTCGCCAACAGCCCGCTCGTCAACGGCAAGGAGAGCGGCTACGTCGACTTCCGCTACCAAGTCTGGCGCGAGACCGACGACGCCCGCTGCGGCCTCCTCGAGCAGATGCTGAAGCCCGGCTGGGGCTATCGCGCGTACGTCGAATGGGCGCTCGATGTCCCCATGCTCTTCGTCCGCAACGGCAAGGACTACAAAGACGCGCAGCAGCAGCCGTTCCGCGAGTGGCTGAACACGGGCGTCACTCGCGATGGGACGAAGCAGCAGCCGACCTTGCAACACTGGGTGGACCACCTGACCACGCTGTTTCCGGAAGTGCGGGTCAAGCGCGTCTTGGAATTGCGCGGGGCCGATGTCGGGCCGTTGCCGATGATGATGGCGCTCGCCGCCGTCTGGGTTGGGCTCCTGTACGACAAGGACGCCCGGCGCGCAGCGGCCGAGCTCACCGCGAAGTGGTCCTTCCGGCAACTGGTCGACTTCCAGGGCGAAGTTGCGAAGCACGGTCTGCGCGCCAAAGGCCCGAACGGCGAGACCGCTCACGACCTGGCCCGCGAAGTCGTTGCTTTGGCAACTAAAGGTTTGAAAGGCTTCGCCGATCCAAAAAATCTCGATCCATTGTCGGACATCGTAGAGTCCGGCAAGACGCTGGCGGACCGGGTGCTCGACGCCTTTCGACAGAGCGGCGGCGACCCGCAATCCGCAGTGCGCTTCTGGCAGATCGCCTGACCTGACCTCTTCAAGGAGAAACAAAAGATGAAGAAGATGATTTTCACAGCGCTTCTCGCACTTCCGTTCGCGGCGTCCGCGGTCCCGCTCCAGGCCGATCCGGCGCACTCCACCGCGGGCTTCGCCGTCAAGCACATGAAGGTGACGACCGTGCGCGGCCAGTTCGACAAGTTCACCTCCACGCTGGACTTCAACGAGCAGGATCCGAGCAAGAGCTCGGTCACCGCCGACATCGACGCGACCAGCATCGACACCCACCAGGAAGGCCGCGACAAGCACCTGAAGAGCGCGGAGTTCTTCGACGTGGCCAAGTACCCGACCATCACCTTCAAGTCGACCAAGTGGCAGAAGGCCGGCGACGGCTTCAAGGTCACGGGCGACCTGACCATGCACGGCGTGACCAAGCCCGT
>DASXHM010000054.1:0-2160 GCA_036488495.1 Myxococcales bacterium
GCGGCAATTTGGCGTGACGCTCCGGACGAGCCGGCGGCGCGATGGACGGCAGCAGCAGCCAGGTCCGAACGCGCGCTCGTGGGATGCTCTGCGAGAGTACGAAAGCGCGTGACGAGCCGGTGGGGGGCGTGCCCGCGGCGCCGCGATTTCGAGGGCTCGCCCGAAGTTCCGCGCAGCCGTCAACGTCGGCGAGGGGCGAGACCTTGCATGAGCGGCACGCGGGCGCGCCCCCCACCGGCGACCCGTTGCAGTCAGGCGCGGTAGCCGGCGGCCTGCAGCGTGAAGAGGTGCGCGTACTTGCCGCGCTGCTCGAGAAGCTCGTCGTGCGTGCCCAGCTCCGCGATGCGCCCGTGTTGCAGCACCGCGATGCGGTCGGCGCGGCGCACCGTGGAGAAACGATGCGAGATCAAAATCGCGGTTCGCTGCGCTGCGAGCCGCTGCAGGCGCAGGAAGAGCTCGTGCTCGGCCTCGGCATCGAGCGCGGCGGTGGGCTCGTCCAAGACGAGAACTTCCGAATCGCGCATGAATGCGCGCGCGATGGCGAGCTTCTGCCACTGCCCGCCGGACAGCTCCTGGCCTTCTTCGAACCAGCCGCCCAGCATGGTCTCGATCTTCTGCGGAAGCTCTTCGATGACCGGCCGCGCCCCGCCGTCGTCCACCGCCCGCTCGATGCGCGCCACGTCGTCGATGGCGGAGACCCAGCCGACGCCCACGTTCTCGCGCGCCGTCCATTGGTAGCGGACGAAGTCCTGGAAGAGCACCCCGATGCGGTCGCGCAGGTCGCGCGGATCCATGTCGCGCAGGTCGACGCCGCCGTAGAGGATGGCGCCTTCGGTCGGGTCATACAGCCGCATCAAGAGCTTGATCAACGTCGATTTGCCGGCGCCGTTCTCGCCGACGATGGCGAGCTTCTCACCCGCGGCGAGCTTCAGGTTCACTCCTCGCAGGACCCATTTCTCGCTGCCCGGATAGCGGAACGAAACGTCGCGGAACTCGATCTCCTGCGCGGCCGCCCGGGCCGGCTGCAAGGGCGGGTTCGATCGCGGCTCCTCGCCGCCCGTCTCGATGTCGAGATAGGTGAAGAGGTTCGACATGAAGAGGCCGTCCTCGTACAGGCTGCCGATCGAAGCCAGCGCCGATTGGATGGACGACTGACCCTGGCGGAAGACGGAGAGATAGAGCGTCAAGTCGCCGAGCGTGATGAAGCCGAGCGCCGCGCGCACCGCCATGAATGCATAGGCGCCGTAGAAGGCCACCAGCGAGACGAACCCGAGCGCGAGTCCCGCCGCTCCTTTGCGCAAGGCGAGCGATCGGTCTTCCGCGTAGAACTTGTCGAACAGCGCGCGGTACCGGGAGAGGACGAGCGGGCCCAGGTTGAACAGCTTCACTTCCTTGACGTGCGAATCGCGGGTCAGGATCCATTCCAGGTAATTCTGCCGCCGGCCTTCCGGGGCCCGCCAGGTATTGAGCCGGAACGATTCGCCGGAGAACCGCGCTTCCGCCACGAACGACGGCACCGAAGCCGCGGCGATGAGCAAGACCGACCACGGCGAGAGCCTGGCGAGGAGCGCGGCGTACGAGAGCAGGATCAGGACCTGCTGCAAGAGCGAGGCGGTCTCGAGCGCCATCGAGAGCGGGCGGTTGGACGCCTCGCGCCGCGCGTTCTGCATCTTGTCGTAGAAATCCGCGTCCTCGAAATGGCGCAATTCCAGCGTGGCCGCTTTTTCCAGGATCAGCGTGTTGACGTGGTTGCCGAGGGACGCGCGCATCAGATCGCGCAAGAGCGCCTGCCCGCGCGACATCGCGGTGGAGAGCACCATCAGCCCTGCCTCGAGCCCGACCAGCTTCAAGACGTGCCAGCGCTGCGCCGCATCGCCGCTCTTCGCCGCCGAGACCACCGCGTCGACGATGAGCTTCCCCACCCACGCCATCGACGCCGGCAGCGCCGCCTGCCCGAGCAAGAGCACGATCAGGCCCACGGCGAACGCGCGCGACGACTCGCGCACGAGCCCGAAGGTGCGCGGCAGATAGCGCAGGTACTGGAGAGTCAGCCGCGCCCGCTCGCGGAGGGTGGCCGGCGGCGCGGCCTTCACGACGTGCATTCACTGCCGGATCTAACGGCTTTTCAGCACCTCGCCATCCTTCATCACGAAGAACACG
>DASXHM010000084.1:0-6514 GCA_036488495.1 Myxococcales bacterium
TTGCACCCGCACTCGTGGGACTACGACTTCGAGAGCGTCGCGCCGACCAGCCCGCGCTTCTCCGACGTCTCGACGGCTTCGATCGCCTGCCACAACTAGCGGGGTTCTCGGGGTCGAAGCCGTCCGCTACGGCAAGAGATCGCGCGGGATGATGGAAACCGCCAGGGTGGTCCCGGCGCGGCGCAAGGACAGCTCGTGCGTGCCGTCGGCGGAGAGCGCGTGCCGCAGCTCGTCCATCGGCCGATTCTGGACAGGCGTGCCGTCGAGCTTCACCAGTTCGTCGTTCTCGCGCACGCCGGCCGACGCCGCCGGACCATTGGCAACCACATAGCGCACCATCGCGCGGCCGCCGTCGAAGGCGAGGACGACCCCCGCCCGATCGTCGAGAGCAAACCGCGCGTCGAACGAAGGCCCCGGCTCGAAGATCACTTGCTTGTGCGGATAGTCGACGAACGTCCGGCCGCGCTCGAAGACGGGCGCGCCGATGGTGCCGTCCGCAAGGCCGCTGCCCAAGAATCCCTTCGTCTCGCGCCCGAGGCCCGCGAGAGGCCCCTTCACCAAAAGGCTCCCCACTTCGGCGCGGTCGAGCCGCACCACCTTGCCGAGCGAGAGGCCGCCGACGCCGGAACCGAGCGCCGTTTCGACGGCCGGGCCGGGAAAGTCGTGCGCGGTCGCGAAGCGGGTGGCGAGGATCAGCGGGAGGCCGCCTGTGCCGAGGTCGAGGATGAGCCGCGCCTGAAGCTTCTCGCCGCCTCGAGGGACCAACGTCGCCTGCACGATCGGCACTCGCAAGTCGAGCGCCACCGGGATGACGGCGCGCTTTCCGGCGTATCGCCATCGACCCGGGTCGTGCAGGATGAGGCGGTGGCTTTCGCGATCGATCTCGACGACGTAGCGTTCGAAAAAGTCGTACCCAAGGGTGCCGCGCACGTCCCGGCCGGTCGCGGCGCGGACGGCATCGAAAGGGATCAGCGCTACCGGCTGGTCGCGGAGGACCACGCCGCCTTCGAGGGCGATGGCGGCCGCATGCGCGAGCTTCACCGGGACCCGCGCGCTCCCTCCGCCGACCGCATGGCCGTCCTTGGCGTCATCGGGATGGATGCCATGCTTCTGCGCCCACGCCGAGTCGAGCGCGGTGACCGAGGAGCCGGTGTCGAGCAGCAGCGAGGCCGTCTCGCCCCCGATGGTCGCGCGGAGGTAGAGATGGCGGCCGTGCGCTTCGAACGGGATGGTCAGCGCGGCAGCGAGCAGCAGGATCATGGTGTCCCTTTCTTCAGATGCGAATCATGGTTCGCATTCCGTAGATGTGAACCTATATTCACATCTCGAGCGAGTCAACCGTGAGCGCCATCCCTCCGCGGCAGGAGCGCAGCCAGCGCACGCTCGACCAACTGCTCGCGTCGGCCGAAGCGGTGCTCGCGCGCGACGGATTGGAAGGGGCGACCGTCCCCGCCATCGCGGCGCATGCGGGGCTTTCGGTCGGGTCGGTCTACCGGCGGTTTCCCGACAAGGACGCGCTGGTGCGCGAAGTCTGCGAGCGCTTTTTCGAGCGCGGCGCCGCGGCGAATCGGGCGTCGCTCGAGGCGGCGCGCTACCAGGGGATGCCGCTCGCGCGGCTGGCGCGGCTGCTGATTTCCGCGATGATCGCCGGCTATCGCCAGCACCGGGGTCTCTTGCGCGCCCTGCACCTCTACATCCGGACCCACGAAGACCGCGCCTTCCGCCGCCGCGCGGACGAGCTCAGCAGCGATGCGCTGCGGCGGATGGGCGATCTGTTGCTCTTGCGCAAGAGTGAGATCGGCCATCCGCGGCCGGAGCGCGCCGTCCGCTTCGGGCTCTTGCAGCTCTCCTTCGCGCTGCGGGAGATGATGCTGTCCGACCCGGCCGGGCTGCATCCGCGCGTCGCGCAGCTCTTGCCCGAAGAGGATCTCGCGGGAGAGCTGACCCGCATGTACCTCGGCTTCCTCAGCGGCTGAGAGCGGCCAGCACCTGCTTGCGCGAGTAATCGCCCAGCCGTTCCGCCGCGGACTCGTATTCGCGGCGCGCCTCTGGCGTCAGCGCGGTCGCCCGGCTGAGCGCGACCAGCACCTGCGAGGCCTCGTAGTCGCCCATGTTGCGGGTGTGCGCGATGATTGCGAGTTGGGCATCGCCGTCGAGCTTTTGCGTCGCGATCACGGCGCGCAGGACCTGGGAGCGCTCGTAGTCTCCCGACAGGTTCGAAGCCTTGAGGACCTCGCCGACGTCGACCTGGTCGTGCTTGAGGAGCCTCGTCAGCACCTGCGACTTTTCGTAATCGCCAGAGAGCTTCGCGGCGGAGGCGAGGATGCCGCGGACCAGCTCGCGCGAAAGCCCGGGCTGCGCGATCAAGGTCTGCAGCACCTGCGACCGCTCGTAGTCGCCGGACATGGCGACGCAGGCGGAGAGGAACGCCTCGCGCTTCGCGTCGGTGTCGAGGTGCGCCTTGGCTGCTGCTGCCTTGAGCACCTGGCCGCGCTCGTAATCGCCGGACATCTTCCGCACTGCCGAGAAGACCTTCACCGCCGTGGCGTCGTCGAGCGGATCGCGCTGCACGAGGAGCTGCAGGTATTGGCCTTTCGCGTAGTCGCCGTCCATCTGGCCGACATAGGCGAGGACGGCGTCGGCGCCGCCATGGGCGTAGAGCTTGGGAAAACGGATCTTCGCCGCGAACCCGTTGTGCTGGTCGAGCTGTTCCAACTCCCTTGCGAACCACTGCGCGTCCCAGGGCCTCGGCGTTCCATCGACGAGCAGCGTGCGGCGAAGGCCGCTGCCTTCGGGGAAGATCTCCGCGTGCCAGTGGTGGTTTCCGTCGTTGACCGTCAGATCGAACGAGCCGCCGGGACTGATGGAGATGAGGTCGTCGGCGTCATCGCTGAACTTTGCGTCGCCGCGCAGGACCATGGTCATGCCGTGGCCGTCGTTGGAAAAGCTCGAGGACCAGGTCCGGTCGCCGCTGAGGTTCTCGATGTGCTGCGAATGGCTTCCAGAAGGGCTCGATGGCGATGACGGCGCGGATGGTGCGGACGGTGCGGGAGGAGGCGGGGGCGGCGAGTCGGCGGAAGCGACCACCGTCTGCCGGCGCGACTTCGTGTTCTCGACGGCCTGGCGATGGTGCTTCGTCACAGGCTTCGCCAGCGGCGCAAGTGCAGCCGCAGTCTCGGCGGCCGGAGCCGATGCGGCGGCCTCGACGGGAGCGGCTTGCGATGCGCGTTCCGCGCGCAACGATCCGAGCGGCACCACGAACAGCGCCGCGGCACCAGCGACGGTCAGTTTCCGGCCGCGCCCTGCGGGACTGCGATCGACTTTCGGATCCAGGACGGCGAGGAGCCGCCCTTCGAGCTGTCCGCGGCGGGCCATCGCCAGCGCCGCGCGGCCGCTGCCCGGGCGCGAGGCGAGCGCCACCTCCAAGAGGCTGGTCGCGTAGTCGGTCGGCCGGGCGCCGTCGGCGAGGACGCGATCGTCGCAAGCGCGCTCGCGCAGTTGCCGCATGGCCGCCGCCGCCATCCACGCCAGCGGATTCGGCCAGAGGAGCGCGCAGGCGATGCGCGCGAGAAGCTGCGTCAGCGCGTCCTTGCGTTCGACGTGCGCGAGCTCGTGCAGCAGCACGGCGCGCTTGTGCGCGAGACCCCATGCAGCGCCTGCCGACGGGATGACGATGATCGGCTTCACCGTGCCCCAGGTGATGGGCGTCTCCACCTCGCTGCTCTCCAGCAGCGTCACGCCTTTCGGCGCAGCGAAGGTGCGCAGGAGATCGCGCCACGACTGCGAGGCCGGCTCGGAATTGATCCGCCGCAGGTGCAGGTTGCCGACTCCGATGCGGAGGAGGAGGAGAAGCGCGCCGGCTGCCCAGGCGATGGTGGCGAGGAGCGCCCAGTCGAGGGGGTGGGACGCGGAACGCGCCGCGGACGCGGGCGTGGCCTCGGCACCGGCGCCTTCGCGGACGGGTGTCGTGGGCGTCGCATCGCCGGGACGTGATTCAGCGCCGGCGGGCACCGTTCTGGTCGCGGCTTCACGAGCAGTGAACGTGTCGCGCGCAGGCGCAGCGAAGACGTCGCGGGCGGCGGTGTCGCTGGAGCGCGGCGTCGCGACGGTCACCGGGCCCGCAGCCGGCAGCGCTTCGACCCGCAGCGGAGGCAAGAGAGCGGAGGCGAGCGGCAGCGCCAGCGCGCCGAACAGCGCCGCGGTCCAGATCAGGTGGCGCGTCGCGGCGGAGGTGCGCCTGGCGAGGACGGCGGCAAGCGCACCCGCCGCGAGGAGCAAGGACGACTTCCAGAGGAGGTCCAGCATCAGCGTCCTTCCTTTCGTGCCTGCGCGATCAGATCCTGCAGCCGATCGAGGTCTTCGCGGTCCGAGTCTTCGATGAGCGCCGCCACCGCAGCGCGGGTGGACCCACCGAAGAAGGTGTGGACGAGGCTCTGCAGCGCCGACTTGCGCGCCTTCGCGGGTGCGACGGTGGGAAGGTAGACGTAGCGCACGCCGTCCTGCACGTGCCGGAGCAGCCCCTTCTCCTCGAGAAAGCGCATCATCCCGCGCACGGCCGAGTAGCTCGGCTCGTCGGGCAGCTCGGCGCGGACTTCCGAAACCGTCGCGCGCCCGAGCCGATAGACGGCCTCCATGATCTGTCGCTCTCGCTTCCCCAACTCCATCCCGAGCCTCCGAACGTGCGAACCGATTTGCATGTGCTAACGGATTAGCATGTTCGTGTCAAGCGCGTACGCGTTTACGGCTCTGGCGACGCAAGGCTCAACGGGCCGCCGGCGGGGGCGCCCTCGCGAGACGTTCCTGACAAGTCTCGCCCCTCCCGGACGGTCCCACACTGTGGCCGAGCTGCGGGCGAGCCTCGAAGTCGCGTCGTCGCGAGGACACCCCCGCCGGCTCTCACGCGCTGTCTGACTGTTTCGCAGCATCCCAGAAGCGCGCGGACTCACCTGGCTGGTGCTGCCGTGCTCCTCATCGCTCGCGGTCGCTGAATCGTACGCCGTCAGCGCGCAGACGCGTCTCGCTGGGCCAGCCGTACCGTGCATCGCCGGCCAGACCGACGCCGCCGAGCCGGTGAACCGCCTTGACATTTGTGGCCCAAATAAACTATCCTCAATTCAAATTGCGCAAACCGAAGCAGATGGAGCTCCCGCGTCACGGCGGCCCGCGCCAAGGTGCCGGCCGACCTGCGGGCGACCGCGTCTCGCATCACCCGCGGCCAGAATTCGCGCGCGTGACTCCCGCACTCGTCACGCTGAAGGTCAGGTCGGGATTGCCTTCGTTGCGCAGCACGCGGCGCTATGCCGTCATCCGGGATGCATTCGCAGCGGCGCGCGGTCTGCACGGGATGCGCATCGTCGAGTTTTCGGTGCTCGGAGAGCACCTGCACTTCGTGGTCGAGGCGGACAGCAGCGTGTCGCTCTCGCGTGGCTTGCAGGGCGTGCTCGTCCGCATCGCGCGGCGGTTGAACGCGCTGCTTGGGCGGTCAGGTTCGCTGTTCGCGGACCACTACCACGCGCGGCTCCTGCGCAGCCCGACCGAAGTGACCACCGCGATTCGTTACGTCCTCGCCAACGCCGAGCATCATTTCGGCGACCGCGGCGCCGACTGGTTCTCTTCGGCCTCGGCCAACGGCGCGAAGGTGCGCGCCGAGCCCCACGGGTGGCTGTTGCGCGAGGGTTGGAAGCGCGGCCGCTGGCCCCGCGAGGGCCCGCCTCCGTGTAGCCGCTACAGTAGCCCCCCATGACGCCTTCGCCGCTGAAGCGGCGGAAAAGGCCGCCCGGTGTGGTCGGCTCGAGCAGCACGCGTCGTCACTGCCAGCGTGGGAGATCACGCACGAGTGCGCGCGGCGTCACTGCCACCGTGGGAGAGCACACACGAGTGCGCGGAGCGTAAAGCCTGATCGCGCGCTCATGGGAGACTCCGCGACAGTCCGTCAGCGCGTGGGAGCCGGTGGGGGGTGTCCTCGCGCCGACGCGACTTCGAGGCGCGCCCGAAGTTCCGCGACGGTGTGAAACAGTGCGGGAGGGGCGAGACTTGTCAGGAACGTCTCGCGAGGAGGCCCCCCACCGGCGGTGCGTAAAGAGCCGGACGCCCTCCGCGACGTCTTGCGCGACCGGCGCCGTCTTACGTGAGCGACGCGAGATCGATGCTGAAGCGGTACCGGACGTCGCCCTTCAGCATGCGCTCGTATGCGTCGTCGACCTTCTGGATGGGCACAGTCTCGACGTCCGCGGTGATGTTCTTCGCGGCGCAGAAGTCGAGCACCTCCTGCGTCTCCGGGATGCCGCCGACGAGCGAGCCCGAAAGGCTGCGGCGGCCGAAGATGAGCGGGAAGGGCGCGACGGGCAGCGGCTCCGGAGAAGCGCCGAGCAGCACCGCAGTGCCTTCGAACTTCAGCGCCGACAGCACCGCGCCGAGGTCGTGCTTGGCGGAGACGGTGTCGATGATGAGGTCGAAGCGCGGGCCCACTTTGCCGATCTCCGCGGTGGGCACGAACCCCGAGGCGCCCAGGCGT
>DASXHM010000124.1:0-7719 GCA_036488495.1 Myxococcales bacterium
GAGACGTTCGGGTTCTGCAGCACCCAGGCGATGGCAAGCTGGGCCATCGAGAGCCCGGCCTCCTGCGCGATGGGTTTCAGTTTCTGCACCCGGGCGAGGACTTCGTCGTTCATGAAGCGGGCGATCATCTGCGAGCCGCGCTGATCGGTCGCCCGGCTCCCCGCGGGCGGTGGTCGGCCGGGCAGGTACTTGCCGGTCAAGACGCCCTGTCCGAGCGGCGACCAGACGATCTGCCCCATGCCGTTCTTCTCGCTCGCAGGGATCACTTCCGCTTCGATGATCCGCCAGAGCATCGAATACTGCGGCTGGTTGCTGACGAGCGATATGTGGAGCTCGCGGGCGAGCGCGGCCGCGGCTTCGATCTGCTCCGCGTTCCACTCCGAGACGCCGAGGTAGAGCACCTTGCCTTGCCGCACCAGGTCCGCGAACGCGGTCATGGTCTCCTCGAGCGGCGTCTCCACGTCGTAGCGGTGGGCCTGGTAGAGGTCGACGTAGTCGGTGCGCAGCCGCTTCAGGCTCCCGTGCAGCGCTTCGAAGACGTGCTTGCGCGAGAGGCCGCGGTCGTTCTGTCCGGGGCCGACCGGCCAATACAGCTTGGTGCAGATCTCGAGGCCTTCGCGGCGCTGGCCAACGAGCGCTTCGCCGAGCACTTCTTCCGCGCGGGTCGCGGCGTAGACGTCGGCGGTGTCGAAGGTGGTGATGCCTTCCTCGAGCGCCGCCCGCACGCACGCAAACGCCGCGTCCTTCTCGACCTGCGCGCCGTGCGTGAGCCAGTTGCCGTAGGCGATCTCGCTGACGAGAAGCCCGCTCTTCCCAAGGTGCCGGTGGTTCATGCGGCTTCCTTACCACCTGCACGATTCGGCGGCGGTGCGGCTACCGCGCGGCGCTGGGCGGATTGACGGTGAGGATGGAGCCGTTCTGCAGCGCGATGTCGATCTTGCCGGGCAGCGGCGCATCGAAACGCGTCTGCCAGGAGCCCGAAGGCGTGGTGAAGAGAAACGCCGCCGCGATGGAGGTCTTTTGCGGGACCTCGACGTGGACCTGCGTGTTCTGCCCGCCGGGGATCAGCACCACGCTCGCAAGCACGGTCGCGTCCGGCGTCATCACCTTGGCTGCGACGTCGTCGTAGGTTTCGGTCAGGTACGACTTGGTGTCGACCGTTCGCACCACGAAGTAGAACGGCCGCCCCTCGTTGACCGCCGGCGGACAGCTCACGCCGAGCGTCACCTCCTGCGGGCCGTCGCCCTTGCCGAAGAGCTTCGCGACGAAGCAGCTCGTGCAAGAGAGCGCGACCAACGCGAGCGCAATCCTCACTGGTTCCACCGGAACGCAGCCCAGGGCGCGCCGCCTTGCAGCGCGAAGCCGATGGCGGTGGCATCGCTCGCGGCGGCGCCCGCGCACGGCTGCAGCGCTTCCGCCTGCGCCCCCTTGGGCGGCGCCTGCCACGCGACCGTGCCCGCCTGGTAACCGGCCTCGAGCACGCGGAAGCAGCTCCACGCCGAGCGGGGCGCCGCGCAAGATCGGTATTCCTTGGCCGCGCCGCCCGCGCGCAGCTCGACACCGACCGAGGCGGTGTCCTGGTCCCACCAGCTCACCGGGAAGTCGCGGAACACCGGCGTCTGGTTGAAGCCGAAGGCCGCCGTCCGGCCGCAGCGCAAATACGACATGGTCACGTAGCGGTCGCCGTCGCGAGCCGGAAGTTGCAACGGCTCGACCTGCAGCGCGAGCGGCCTGCGCTTGCCGTCGTCGGTGAAGAGCACCTGGGTGAGATGGTCGAGCCGGGCGAGGATGTCGAGCGCGCCTTTGGGCACCACCTCGGCCGCCGCGCCTTGCACCGCCCATCCCGATTCGCGGCTGGCGCCGAGAGGGCCCAGGACCGAACTCGCGAACTGCCAGAAGCGCCCGTCCTTCGGACGGAGGATCTCCAGCGCCGCCGGATCCACCTCCTTCACCGCGGTGCGGTCGAACGGGTACTCCTTGCGCAGTTTTTCGATGGGCGCTTCTTCGCGGCTCCAAGCAGCGGCCACCGCCTTTCCCAGCTCGTCGCGTCCGATGCGGCGGACGTCGTCGAACGGGGCGCGGAACGGCGTCCGCAGCGCGCCCACCAGGTTGTTCTCGTCGAGCCAGGCGTCGACCGCGGCCAACGCCGAGTCGGGGTCGCCGCGAAGCATGGGAAGCGAAAGCCGCGCAATCGGCGAGAGCAGCTTCGAGAGCGCGGTTTCCGGCGTCTTCGGCTTGACCCGGCCCTTCAGCTCCGAGTGCAGCAAGGCGACCATGGCGATGTACTTGGTGAGCTGCGGCGAGGCGCCGGTCTTGTCCTGGGCCATCAGCGCGACCACCGGCTGGAAGGGCGCCAAGGTCTCGCGGAGCGCGCGGAAGTATTCGGAGTCGAGGCCGGGCGCGGAGGCGAGATCGGCTGCCTCCCGCAGCGTGTCTGCCAGGTCCGACCCGGGCTGTTCCAACTCGGTCAGCCGCGCGTCCAGATCGCTCTGGGTTTCGCTCTTGCCTGCGAGATCGTCGTCGGCAAAGGCGCCGAAGAGGGCGCAGCGGCAGCGCTCGGAAAAGCCGGAGACCGTCCGCAAGACATATTCGCGCCGCAGCGCCGCCTCGGCTTGGGAGAGCCTGGCGGAGGCGATGCGGGTGGCGAATTCGCCGACCAAGGGCTTGACCTTGGTGTCGAGCTCGGCGCGCAAGCCGGTCAGCGTGTCGCCGCCGCAGGCGCCGTCGGGCGCGTTGTCCTTCTGGTAGCGCGCGACCTCGCCGTCGAGCAGCTCCTGCGACAGCTCCGCCGGCCGCACCTCATAGGTCTGCCCGAGCACTTCCAGCCGGATGGACTCGTCGAAGTCGCTCGCGGGATACAGCCCGCCGCTGCGGGTCAACAGCTCCGCGCCTTGCATCGCGCGAGTGGCGCGGAGCTGGGAGTAGGCGAGCTGCTCCAGCGAGAAGAGCTCTTCGAGCTTCTTCTGGTTGGCGCGCATCCATTCCAGCGCGTCGATGGAGGCGTCGATGCCGGGCAGGTCGTTGACGTTCGCCTCCGCCTGCGAGGCGTTGAGGAGATCGAGGATGTAGCGCGCGGAGAAGAACGGAACCGATTCGCGGACGAGCTTCTGCAGCCGGACGCGGGAAGCGTCGATGGCGTCGAGCTTGTCCTGCGGCGCGCCATGGACGGGATAGGCGGCCATCGCCGCGGCGAAGTCGCGGAACGGCCCCATCTCGGTCTCTTGGGTCAGCCCGACGAACGGCCAGAGCGCCTTGGCGCTGCCGCCCCAGGGCTGGTCGCTCGCCACGATGTAGTCTTCGGTGACCGAGTCGTCGAGGCCGACGATCTTCTCCCAGCCGCGGCTGTCTTTCGGGTCCGGCGCTGTCGGCGAGGCGCTGTGCTTGCGCGCCTCGGTCGGCAACACCCAGCTCTGCCTCTGCGTCAGCGAATGGAGGATGAAGGCGCCCAGCTCGTCCTCGCGGGACGAATACGCGACGCCCAAGAGGTAGAGAAGGTGTTCGGGCCGGCACGCCCGCTCGCGGCAGAGCGCAGCTTGCGCGAACGTCGACGGACCGGAAGGCTTCGCGCACGACTGCGTCCCGGTCTCGGACGGGCAGCGCTCGCACTGTGCCCGGCAGCGGTTGATGAGCGGCAACAGATACGCGTCGCGGATGTTGCCGGCCAGGGTCTCCCGTTCGCGGTGGCGCTGTTCGACGAAGCTCCACTCCAAGGGCGGCCAGAGCCGCTTGGCGCGCCACTCGTCTTCGTAGGCGACCTTGGCGGCGTGCGCGCGCTCCTTGATGGCGTCGCCCGCGACGTCGAGATGCTGCGCGCCCAGCTCCGCCACCGCCGCGCGGACCTTCGCGTTCTGCGCGCGGAGGTTCCCGAGGGCGTGGGCGAAGTTGGCGTAGGCAGCGATTCCGGGAAGGCAGGCGACGACGAAGATGGCCGCGCAGCGCAACAGGTGCTTGCGCAGGTAGAGCGACTCCGACGAGAGGGCCCGCGCCACGTCCTTCGGCAGCAGAAGCGACGACGAAGCGCGCGCCCCCGTGGAAGTGAGGTAGAGCCGGGTCAGGTTGGGCGGCAAGGAGAGCGTTCCGCCCTCCCACAGCGCCGCCACGAAGCGGCCCACTCCTTCGAGCATTTGGGTGGCCCGGAAGAAGAAGCTCTCCAGCCGCTCGAAGGCGCCGGCGCCGAGCGTGGTCAGCCCGAGCGCGAGATATTGCTCGAGCCCGCGCAACCCTTCGACCATGCGCGCTTCCTCGCCCGGCGAAGGCAGCGACAGATCGAGCGGCAAGCCGTTGTCGCGCAAGAGCCGGGCGAAGTCCGCGAAGCCTTCTTCGAGATCGAGGTGGGTGAGAACGAGCCGCGTTTCGACCGGCTTTCGGGTGATCTCGGCAATGGTGTTGATCTTGCCGCGCAGGAGCTGGGTGACGCGGCGTTGCTCGTCCGGCGGTGTCTCGGAAAGCCAGCGCGCATCCAGCACGATGGCGACGATGCCGGCGTTGCGGCCGAACGCCTCCTTCCACAGCCGCCGCAGGGCCTCGCGCGCCGCCGGCGAGCCGTCCTCGAGCAAGGGCCCCGCGACTTCGTAGACGACGCAGTCGGGGCCGAGAAAGATCTGCAAGAGCTCGTCTTCGGTGTCGCTCGGGAGGAATTGGTTTTGCTGCCGCTTCCAATCCACCTCGGCGTCGATGAGCGCGGTCTTGCCGCTGCCGGAGGGGCCCAACACGACCACCGCGGGAAAATCGCGCACCGTCGCGCGGTAACGAAAAGGAAGCCGCGAAAGGAACCGCCGGCGAGCGCCGGCGAGACGTCGCTTGTCGATCGCCGGCGGCGCCGCCTTTGAGGGCCTCGCGGCGGCGGCCTTCCGCTTGCGCAGCCAGTAGAAGACGCCGAAACCAATGCCGGCGAGGACGAGCACCGCCAAGAGCACGAGCAACACCAGCGCCCAGTGCGCGGACAGCCAGGCGAGAAGTGCAGGGCGCTCGTTCATTGCGGCCCCTCGCGCGTGTTGCTTCCGCCGTTGTGGGCGGCGACCTGCAGCGCCTCGAGCAGGTCTTCGAGCCGTTCCAGCGACTTCGCGAGCTTGCCCAGGCAGACGTCGCGATCTTTCGGACCGAGCTGAACGCCCCCAGGGGCGGGCTCGATGGCGTCGACGTACTTGCTCACCTCACGCAAGAGCGGCTCCGCCCCTTCGCGAAGGGTGCCGAGGTCGAGCTCGATCTCGCGCGCGAGAGCCATCAGCGAAGGCTTCATCTCCATGGATGTCCCAAGGCCGGAGTCCCGAGGAGACCGTGGTTGGAGAAGAAGAGCAGGAGGAGCTGTACCAGCACCACCGCCGCGAAGGTCGCGACGTAATAGCGGACGGGGAACTGGTAGATGCGCGACGGCACTTCCGGCTGCACCGGCTGCGGCGTCGCGCGCGGCGGAAGCTGGATGCGCGCGGAGAGGCGCCCTTCGTACTCGCGCAGCTTCCCTGGGTTGTCGTGATAGCGGCCGCGAAAGCCGGCGCTGAGCGCGAACACCAGCATCTCGAAGACGAGCGAAGGCGCGTCGCCTTGGGCGAGCTGTTCCTCGGCGAAGACGAAGAAGTGATCGCCGCCCGTCTCCACGTTGTAGAGGCGCTTCTGCAAGAGCGGCCAGGACAGCTCGTCGTCGTCGGAGAGGCGGGAGAGGATGTTTTCGTCCACCAGGTAGACCAGCGGACGGAGCGCGGCCTGCGCTTGCGGGTTGCCCAGATCCTTGGCCAGGGCCACGCGCACGCTTTCGAGCTCGGCAATCAGCGCGGTGTGCAGTTCATGCAGCGCCTTCGCATCCGCGCGCACAGGCGTTGCGCGCGCTCCGCCCGTCACCGCCGAAGCCGGCGCCTGCGTTCCAGGCGGCAGCGTGTCGTCGGCGAGGGCGGCGATGCGGCGGCGGGCCTCGAGGACCAGGTGCCAGTGCTCGATCTTCACGGGAGAGGAAGTGGCAAGGGGCCCAGGCCGAGGACGTTCGCCCGCAGCGTCGCCGTCGCCTCGGCGTTCCAGGCATCGAGGATGCGCTCGACCACGCGCAAGAACGCGACCACGAGCGGCAACAGCGCGTCGTCGAACGGCGCTAGCGACGCATCGTAGATGTGCCTCATCCCCGATCCGCGCAGCGCGCTGTCCGGCGCGGTCTCCACGGTCAGGTCGCGCAAGAGCGGGATCACTTTCGCGAACGGCCCCGATCCGGGCGAGCCGAGGTGGGCGAGCAGGGTGACGAGCTCGCGGTGCGACAGCGTCGACTTCACCTTCCACGCCAGCACCTGCGTGAGGGCGGCGATGTCGTTCGCGAGCGGGCTGTCCTGGTGCGGCTCGATCGGCCCGATCTTCTGCCAGCGCAGTCCCTCGATGTGCCGCGAAGGGGTGGAGACGTCCACGCGGCCGGTCGCGCGCGCCGCGAATCCGGGCTGGTGCCAGAGCGCCTCCACCACCACCTTGCGCGGATCCTGGAACGCCTCCGGCATGCGGACGACGAGCGTGTGGCGGTCGCTCAGGGTCTGGCCGCTGTCCACTTCGTAGCTCGGGCCGACGCCCGGAAGATAGCCCGGCCGCAGCGGCGCCTGCCCGCTCTTGGTGCGCTCGAAGACGCCGGTGACCGAATGCAGGCTGAGCTCGCGGTTCGGGCTCACGTTGAGGATGGGAAATTCCGAGCGGGTGCCGTCGGCGGTGATGGGCTGCGCCGCCTCCGCCTTGAGGTTCACTGCCGGGACCACGAACGGCAAGAGGAACTCTTCGCGCGGGACTTCGAAGGCTTCGCCGACGTCGAGGTAGAGCGACAGCTCCCGCCAGGCCGAGGTCGCCTGCGCGACCTTCACGTGCACGAACAACTCCCGCTCGGGAAACTGGAAGAACCCCCGGATGCGCTGCAGCGGATTCGCGTACGAGGCGGAGTCGTCGGGAGCAAACGGGGAATCGCCGAACGCGACTTCACAGGCCGCTCCCTGGGCGTCGGCGTCCGGCGCGGCATCGTAGACGACCGAGGCGCGGCGCAGGTGCTGGCGGAGCGCATGGAAGACGGGCAGCGAGGTGGTGTAGTCGTCGAGGTGGCGCACGTAGAAGCTCAGCACGCCCGCGGCATCGCGCCTGTGCGCGTGCGATCGGAAACGCAGCAGCAACCGGCGGTCGCCGTCGTCGCGCTGCAGGACCTTCACCCCTTCGAAGGAGAGCGGCAGCACCGTCAGCTCGCGCTCGATGCGAAACGACGCCTGCGCGGAAGGGACCGAAAGCCGAAGCTCGCTTTCGCGGGGGAGCGTGACCGGCTCCACCATCTTCTCGGTCGCCACCGCCTGGATCATCGCGACCGCCGGGAGCGGCTCGAGCAGGAAGTCGAAGAAACCGGCGAAGAGCCGCCGCCAGGTCGAGCGTATGTTCGCGAGCGTGGCGTTGCGCGTCTGCACCGAGAAGTAGGCCATCGCCTCGATCAGCCGGCGCAGGTCCGGATCTTCCTTGTCCAGGGGAGCGTGCGGGTGGCGGGCCTGGAACCGCTGGCGGAACCGCTCCAGCGACGCAACCTCGCCGAGGAACTCCTCGTAGATGCGGTCGGTCGGGTCCGGCGTTGCGGTGGGTTCGCTCATGGTCGCTTTCGAAGAGCCTTCAGCCGAGCTTGACGAGGCCGGAGACGTTGGTCATGGCGCCCTTCACGTTGGTCATCCCCGTCGCCTGCAGGTCGAGCTGGCCGGTGGCCGCGACTTTGATCATTGCGCCGTCCATGTC